>NZ_JBIRCY010000046.1:0-58409 GCF_044326205.1 Mesorhizobium sp. IMUNJ 23232 | reverse complement strand
GTCTTGGCATCGTTGCTCGCCTTCACGGCGCGAAAACCGATCGACAACCCGTCCAGCGCGCCGGCGCGCATCAGCGACAGCACTTCTCGTGCCCTAACGACGTTTTTCGCAAGTTGGCCGCGCACGAACAGGCCGCGCGTGTCCTCGCGAAGCTCGGTCCACACGCCGATCGGCTCGGCCGGATCATGCTGGTAGAGCATACGGATGCCGGCCGCGCCGCGGTCGCGGATCGAACGGGCGAAGGCGCCGCGCACCACCATGTCCTTGCCCAGGTCGACCGTGTCGAACAGGCTGGCATAGCCGCTGAAAGCGCCGTCCGGTTCCACCCCGGCCAGCCTGAAGCCGGCGTATTTGCGCTCGCGCGCCCTGTCCTGAACCCGTCCGGTCATTTGCCGCTCCTGAAGAGGCGGCCTATGCCGCCATTGCTGAAGGCCCGCTGCAGCAGGCCGAGCGCCCACCAGGCGCAAAGGCTGGCCGCCGCCGCGCCCATCAATGCCGTCTCGCCCGTGCCGATGATCTTCTCGATGCCGAGTTCGCTGGCGATCTTCAGGCCGGCCGTGCCGCCGAAGACCAGGCCGCAGACCAGTCCGACGGCAAACCGCACCGCCGCCTCGCGCCGCCCGGTCGGCAGGATGTAAGCAAGCGAGATCGCCGAGCCGGCAACCGCGCCCGCTCCCTTGGCGACCCAAAGCCAGGCCGCCTCGTTGAAGTCTGTCATTGTTGGAATTCCTGTCGTAGGGGCTGTAGGCAGTCGGCAATAGGCAGTCGAGGAAAATGCCTCCGAACGCTTCCCTACTGCCTACTGCCTACTGCCTACTGCCTACTGCCGTATCCAACCGCCTCCCGCTTCTCGTCGTCGCTGAGGAAACCGGCCGCCCCCACCCTCGCCCACAGCGCCTCGCGCTCGACGGCCAGTCCGTCGACCTGGTCGGCGTCGTACCAAAGCCGCAGGCCGTCGCCGAAAACCGGCGCCAGCCAGGCGGAAAACTCCCGCACGGTGCGCGCCACCAGCGGCAGCACGGTCATGCGGTAGAAGGCGCGGTTCGCCTCCTGATAGTTGGCGTAGGTATTGTCGCCCGGAACGCCGAGCAGCATCGGCGGCACGCCGAAGGCCAGCGCGATGTCGCGGCTGGCCGAATTCTTCGCCTCGATGAAATCCATGTCCTTCGGCGACAGGCCCATCACCTTCCAGTCCATCCCGCCCTCCAGCACCAGCGGCTTTCCCGCCTTCGCCGCGCCGGAATACTGTTCCTTCAGATCGGCCTTCAGCCGGTCGAACTGCTCGTCGGTGAGGTTGCCGCCATCCTTCGGCGCATAGACCAGCGCGCCGGAGGGCCGCGCCGAATTGTCGAGCAGCGCCTTGTTCCAGCGCCCCGCCGCATTGTGGGTGTCCAGCGCCATGAGCGCCGCCTCCAGCGGCGGAAAGCCGTGGATATCGTCGAGCGGATGGAACAGATTGAGATGCAGCGCCCCGCCGTCCTGCGCTGCCCCTGCCGGCACGCTGCGCCGTCCCTTGTCGGTCCGGTAGTCCAGCGCCACCGGCCAGCCCTGCCCATCACAAACCACCGACACGCGGTCGGGCCGTAGCAGATGCAGCTCGCGCAACGCCTCTCCGGCCTCGACCAATTCGACATAGGCGTTGCCGGAGATCAGCAAATGCCCGTAGAGCACCTCCAGAAAACTCGCGCCCGCCTGCCTTCGGTTCGGCCGCTCCAGCAGCGTGAGCAGGGGATGCTGCGACAGTTCCGCCGCGCCGTCATAGAGCAGCCACGGCACTGCCGAAGCCGTCCCGGCGATCAGCCGCACGGCGCGGTGCACGACCGGGTTCCTCATGAACCCCTCGCGCGCCAGGCCCGCATAGTCGCGCCGCGTCCACGCGGCCTCCGCCTGCATGTGCAAGGCGACGAAACCCAGCCCGCCGCTCTTGATTTCTGGCACGCCCTTGCCGTTCCGGGCGCTCCCGCGCCAGGGCCATTTCAGTTGCATCGGTGTTTCCTTGATTGGCGGGGCAGTGGGCAATGGGCAGTCGGAAGAGAAAGTGGCGAGATCTTCTTGCTACTGCCTACTGCCTATTCCTCGTCTCGCTCCGCCGCCGCGATCGACTGCAGAATATCAGTGATCGGCAGGACCAGCTTGAGCGGGTTGATCTTGGTTTCCTGAAAATGAAGCCGGCGGTAGAATTTGGCCGCCTCCTCATCGAGCGCATCGACCACCATGGCACGAAACGCTACCTGACGCGCAGCCAGGCAGGTGGTTTGAAGTGCGTGCGCAAGCAGTATCCGCCCCAGTCCATTGCCTTTGACATCGTTGTGAACCGCGAGCCGCGCCAGCAGCGCGATCGGCAGTTCGGTCGGTGCACCGTGTTTCGCCAGAGCCTTCGGTGCTTCCTTCCTGAACAGAACGCCGGCGCACAGGGCATAATACCCTTTGACCTCCATGGCGGCGTCCCGCACAACGAAGGTCCGCGTATAGTTCTCACGCTGGTTGTGCAGCGCCATGTCGCGCAGCCAGACGTCCAGCGTCGGGCGGCCACAGGTAAAATCGGCGACCCGATGATCCGGCGTCAGCAGTTCGGGCGGAAAAAGGCCTAGCCGCCCGAGTTCGCCCATTTGACCTTGTTCGCCGCCTTGAACAATTCGACCAGTTCTGGCCGCGGCTTGCCCGGTTTCGACAGCATTTCCTCGATCTCATCGAATAGCTGGGCGTCGAGATGGAAGAAGCGCTGGTCGAGCACAGCCTTCTCGGCCTGCGCCGACGCAGCCTCCAGCACAAACGCCGACAAGGTTTTGCCGCTTGCCAAAGCGCCGCGCCGGATCAAGTCAAGTTCCTCGCGCGACATGCGCACATTCAGGTTTTCTTTCTTCAGAGCAGGCATCGTCGAACTCCTTGCTCCGGATCATAGCAGAATGCGCCGTAATGACAATGTGAGCACAAAGAAACACTAATCCCCAATCGTCCTCACCCTCGGCTCTCCCGCGCGCCCCGGCGTCAACTCGCTCACCGCCCAGACCAGCGCGTCTACGCGGTCCGGCGAGCGGCCGCCGGAAAGACCGTCTAGGCCGAAGTCGCACATCTCGTCCTCCAGCGCGGGGAAGCGGCCGGCATGAACCACCCTCTCCTGCTGGTAGAGCATCTGCACCGGCTCGGCCCGCGTCCATTTTCCGTGCCGGGCGCGCACCGCCCTGACCGGAACCGAGGCGTCCGCCGCGCGGATCACCGCGCTCACCATGTCGCCGCCCTGGTTCACCTCGGCGACGATGCAGTCGGCTTCCAGCCGATGGAATAGGTTCACCGCGGCATTCGCCCAGGCCTGCGGCTTCGCCGCCCGCATGCTCGCGTCGGCCAGCACCACGATCCGCCCGTCAGCCGCCCTTCCCGCCGCGACGATGCCGCAGGCGTCGGAGGAGCGCCGCGAACTCGCCGGCGGATCGACCGCCACGACGATGCGCCCGACCTCCGGCGCCTCGGCCGCATAGGCCTTTTCGACCAGCTCGCGCGACCACAGCGCGTCCTCGCGATCCTCGATCAACTCGCCGTCGAGCTCCTGCCGGATGAGCCTGGAATTGCGATAACGCTCCGACAAAGCGACGATAAACCCCGGCGCCAGGTTTTTCATGTTCCCTGCCGTAGTAAAACGCGACACCACCACTGAAGGGTCGGCCATCAGCCGCTTCATCAGCTTCGTCGGCCTTGGCGTCGTCGTGATGACCTGCCTGGGCAGCGCGCCCAGGCGCAGTCCGAACTGCAGCATGTCGAAGGTCGCCTCGGCATTTTTCCATTTCGCCAGCTCGTCGCACCAGGCGGCGTGAAATTGCGGGCCACGCAGGCTTTCCGGGTCCTCCGAGGAAAACATATGCGCCACCGCGCCGGTCTCCCAGACTACACGGCGGCGACTCGGCTCGAAGCGGGCGCGGGTTTTTCGCGCCGTGGCGAGGATGCCGGACGGTCCCTCCACCATCACCTCGCGCACATCGCCCAGCGTCTCGCCCACCAGCGCGATCAGCGCGTGCCTGCGCTTCGCCACCGCGAAGGGCGGCAGGCCGCGCGCCACGGCGTTGACCCATTCGGCGCCCAGCCGCGTCTTGCCCGCCCCGCGCCCGCCGCTGACCAGCCAGATTGGCGGCAGGCCGAGCAGCAGCGGATATTGCTCGCCATGGGCGAAGGATATCCATTCGCCATCAGCCAGCTTCGCCCCCGCCAGGCCCAGATGCCCGTGCGACCATGCCTGCTGCGATTTCCATCGCGAGCTGGACAATCCGTTCGTTAATGCGATCGAGCGTATCGGCGACGTCTTCATCGTTCCTGATCTGATTTCCCTTGGCGGCCTCGTCGGACCGCATGATCTCGTCGATCTTCTCCACGCCGCGGATCATCGCCAGCATGGCGTCGATCTCCTGCTTGTCGATCTTCTTGCCTTCCTCCAGGCTCGCCGCCTGCACCGCCTCGACCTTGCCGAGCAGCCCGAGCGATATGGCGCGCACCCGCGCCAATATGTCCGGCTCCGGCTCGCGGTCGAGCTGCCAGCCTTCGCGCTCGGCGTCGGCGCGCAGGGTCCGTACAGACAGCGTACTGGCGTCGGCCAGAAGCTCCAGCGTCGGCTTCGCGCCTTCCGCCAGCAAACGCAGCGCCCGCTGGCGCGCCAGGGGGCGTTTCACCTGCCCTTTGGGCGGCGATTGTTTTGGCATTTTATTTTCCCGATTGAGGTCGAACGGTGCGGCCGGCTCCCTTCTCCCCGTTCACGGGGAGGTCCGCAGGACGGCCCGAGGGGCCGGATGAGGGGCGGCGCCAACCCGCGTCGGGAGCGTCTGCCTCCGCCGCTTCGCGCCACTCACACTTTTCGGACGATAACTGAACCCTACCAGACCACCGTCACGCCGTCAAGGACTTTTTTCCTATTCCTGCGAGAAAATTCGCGACGCCCAAATTCGCGCCCCGGACGCGGCTCGAATCCCGAGCCGGATGGTCGGCGCTCCCTGATCAGCTTCCCGTGATGGCCGGACCGCCACAATGTCCGGCCTCCCGACACCCTTGGTCCGGTTGGTGGCGCCCAAATCGGGTTGCGCACCTGCCAACCCCATGTCCCGGCTGTCCTTTCCAGGCATGACCTGTTCCCCGGCGGCGTTCCTGCTTTGTCGACCGGCAACGTCAGAGGTTTGCCTGTCGGTCGCAGTCACTGTCGCTTAACCATCCCGCGCTACCGCTGCCCAATGGCGGGCATCGGTAGAACTGGAAACCGGAAATGCGCATCCTGATCACTTTCGCCCTCGCCCTGCTCACGCTGCCGGCCGAAGCCAAAACCCTGTGCACGGCGCTGGCCGACGCCGCCAGCGGCAAGATGCTGGTGCAGGAGGGCGACTGCGAGACACGCGTCACCCCGGCCTCCACCTTCAAGATCCCGCTCGCCCTGATGGGCTACGATTCCGGTTTCCTGAACGACGAGCACGCGCCCCCGTTGCCGTTCCGTGAGGGTTATCCGGACTGGATCAAGGCCTGGCGCACCGACATCGACCCGGCCGCATGGATGAAAAATTCCGTCGTCTGGTATTCGCAGCGGATTACCGAGAACCTCGGCGAGGCGCGTTTTCGCGGCTATGTCGAAGCGTTCGACTACGGCAACGAGGACGTTTCCGGCGATCCCGGCAAGAACAACAGCCTCGAGCGTTCGTGGATCGCCTCGTCGTTGAAAATCTCGCCGGTCGAGCAGGTCGAGTTCCTCCGCAAGCTGGTGCGGCGCGAACTGCCGGTCTCGGCCGCCGCCTACGACATGACCGCGGCGATCACCGCCCAGCCGCCGCTGCCCGGCGGATGGCAGTTGCACGGCAAGACCGGCTCCGCCTTTTCGCGCAAACCCGACGGCTCGCCGGACCGCGACCGCGCCTATGGCTGGTTCGTCGGCTGGGCGACGCGCGGTGATCGGACGATTGTCTTCGCCCGGCTGATCCAGACGGAAAAGCGCGAGGCCATCGGCTCCGGCCTTGTCGCCCGCGACGCTTTTCTGAAGGAGTTGCCAGGCCTGTTGCCGGAATCCTGAGCCGGCCGCGGTCGCCGCGGCCGGCTCTAACGAAACGAGGCTCGCCTCAGATGATCAAGAAGTCGGCCGCCGTCAGGCCCGGCGCTCCGGTCAGCGTCGCGATCACCGTCACCCCGCCGGCGGCGGAGCCGTTGGCGTCGTAGCGCAGGATGCCGGTGTCGGTTTCGTAGATGAAATGCTGGTCGAGCGTCGTCGCAACCCCGGCGGCGTTCGCGACGAAATGTTTTGCGGCGAGCGCGCCCTTGGCGAGACCGCCAAAGACATCGCCGTCGAAACGCAGCGTATCGTTGTTGCCGGTGACATTCTGGAATTCGCGGATCGTGTCGCCGCCGTCGCTCAGCGCCAGATAGTCGAACCTGTCGTTGCCGCCGCCGCCGCTGAGCGAATCCTTTCCGGCGCCGCCGAAGAGCACGTCATTGCCGTCGCCGCCGGCGAGCAAGTCGGCACCGCCGCGGCCCGTGAGCTTGTTGGCAAGGCTGTCGCCGCGAAGCACATCGTCGAAATTGGAACCGGCTAGAGCCTCCATCCCCTGCTGGTTGTCGCCCTCCGCATCGCCGGTGCCGGCAAACGTATTGTCGAGCGCGAAACGCACCCCCTTGTCCGCGCTGGCGTAGCTGATGGTGTCAAAACCGTCGCCGCCTTCGAAGCGGTCGCGGCCCGCCCCGCCGTCGAGCACGTCGTTGCCGTCCTCGCCGTGAAGCTGGTCGTCGCCGCCGCCGGAGATCAGCACGTCGTTGCCACCGCGTCCGCCGATGGCGTCCTTGCCGGCGCCGGTCTCGATCACATTGGCCAAGTCGTTGCCGATGCCGATGAAATCGCCGGTCGCGAGCGAGGTAAGGTTCTCGAAATTGTCACCGAGCTTGTAGCTGTTGAGCAAGCTGAGAACCGTGTCGGTGCCCTGGCCGACTGACTCGATCACCACTTCGCCGATGGTATCGACGACGTAGAAATCATTGCCGGCGCCGCCCTCCATGGTGTCGAGACCGGTGCCGCCATCCAGAAAATCATTGCCCGTGCCGCCATAGAGGCGGTCGGCGTCGGCGCCGCCATAAAGCTGGTCGTTGCCGGTCTGGCCGAACATATCGTCCTCGCCCGCCTCGCCGAAGATCAGGTCGTCGCCACGGACGATGAGCGCGCCGGAATCGAAAGCCGATTCGCCATAGATGCGGTCATTGCCGGCCCCGCCATAGATGGTGTCGTTGCCGCCGACGACGCGCGAGCCGTTCTCGATCCGCTCGGCTTCGCCGGAGATGACGTCGTCGCCATTGTTGCCGCTCAGCCGGTCGTCGCCGGCATAGAGCCGCCCGCCGGTGACATACCGGACGTCGCCGTAGATTTCATCGCGCACCAGGCCGCCATCGATCCGGTCGTCGCCACCGTAAACCAAAGTGTCGGTATTCTGGGCGGCGGCATCGCCGATCAGCGTCCCGTGGAAATCAGGTCCAGCGGCAATGTAGTCGTTGCCGCCGACCAGTTGGGCCACCCGGCCGCTCATGCCCTCGACGATCACGACGTCGCCGACCGCCATCGACTGCGCGTGTGTCGACTGAATGTAGATGGTGTCGTTGCCGCCGGTGAGTTTTCCGGAAGCAAAAAGCACTTCGGCATCGCCGGAGAAGGACTGGAACGCCGTGGTGGCGGCTCCGGTGATGTCGTCCACGCCGCCACGGTAGTCGACGAGAGCGGAAGTCGTGCTCCTGCTTCCGACCTGGGAAACGTCGCCCATCGCGGTGGTCTGGGCGTCGCCGGGCTGGATGATGTCGTTGCCGCCGGTCGCCCCGGCCCGCGCGGAAATACCGTCGCCGAACAGCTTGAACTCGTCGTCGGGACCGGCAGTCGCCAGCGAGGCGCCGGTGATGACGTCATTGCCTTCGAGGAAGCGCCAGAAACTGTCCGGACCGGCGAGCAGGGCTTGCGGTTCGAGGGAGATGCCGGTGATGACGAGTTCCGGCCGGGCGGCGTCATAGGCGCCGGTATCCAGTTCGATCTTGGTGACGGTGCCGGACACCGGCCGTCCGTCCGCGCCATAGGTCATGTTCTCACCCTGCAGCACGACCGAACTCCCGGCTGTGGTGAGATAATTGAAGTAGAACGGCAGCGTTGCTCCGCCCTTGCTGAAGGTGACAAGGTTGGGGTCCGCCATGTCGAGGGACGCGGTTGCCTTGCTGAAATCCAGGGTAGCCATGGTCATAGTTCCTTTTTGACGATCCGGCGGCGCGCAGGGGCCGCAACGGCTTCGCGCCGTCCACGGATCGGATGCGTTGATGTGGTTCAGACGAGGTGGCGCGGCGGACTGGGACCGGCTTTCAAGCCGGTTCGCTTCGCCGCGCCGGTTGCGGGAAACTCAGCGGGTCATTCGCCGGACGGCCGCAGCCATTCCGCGGACGCCGCCTTACGGAAACGCGTCGAGGACGAGATCTCGCAGCGCGCGATACCCATGTCCTTCAGCATGTGATCCGGCATCGCATGCAGCCTGGCACGGCCCTGCCTCATGCGGATTGCGCGGTGCACGAAACCCGCTGCCTGGCCGAACTTCGGCCCGAACGCGCGGGCGATTGTCATGACGTCGAATATATGGGAAGCGGCTTCCGCTCTCCTGGGGCTGGTCATTGTCTTTCTCCTTTGGCAACTTGCCTTGTGCCCCTTAGGAGACATGTTGAACTTTCAAACAAGTTCAGAAACTGTATTGCGCAGTGATTCAGGTGCTTGCGAAAGGCGATGAATCGAATCGAATTGGCAATAACAACACATTGTGTGCAACATCACACAGATTCGCTCGGCCAAAATAAGTTGGAAAATTGCGGCGATTTGGCCGCTTCTGCCCGCTTTCGATCAAAGGCGGCGTTTCTTACCACCGCCGGGTTGTGCCCGTTCGACGCGAGATCCTCGACGGCCTCCGGCCTGTCAAAAAGCCGTGCCTTGGCGTGCCGCCCATGGTGCCGGCATCATTTTTCCAAGCAGTTGAAAGAATTGATGAAACACACCGTCGTCGGCATTCTGCGGGAAGACGCTGATACGATCGAACGAAAACTTCCCAAGATCACGCGAAACCTGACGTGTTTGGCCAGATCGTTGTGCCGAACGGCATCCGACACTTGAGAAACGGGATCGGCCGCTGTCGATGCGAGGCATCCGGCCTGTGTTCGATCCCAGGCGGTTTCCAGCCCGATTCAGTTTCTGTACTCCGAATTGTCCTGGAGAGATAGTGCGCACCATGTCGCCGATGTGAAACGCAGGCAGCCGCCCCACCGTGACGGCTTTTTTGAGGAGTAGCCGGCTCGCTAACTCAAACCGCGTCGATCATCACCTTGAACGCCACCATGCCGGGATCCTCCATGCCGATGGTGCGCTCGGCAAAAATCCGCGCCCGCCCGATCTTGTTCGGCTTGTCACGGAATTCGGCCATCGCCTGATCCGTGCCCTGCCGCAGCGCCGCCAGCAGTTCCGCCGGATCGTCCTTGCCGGCGCCAGTCCTAGCCGCGCCGGACACCGCGTCCATGACGGTCTTGTCGCCGAGGCTGGCTTTTCCGCGCGCCATCATCGCCTCGACAGCCTTGTCGAGAAAACCCGGCACCTCGCTCCAGGCGACCTCGGTCCTTCCCTTGGTCAACTTCGCCGCCGCCATCATGCTGGTCGCCAGCAACGTACCGAAGCTGGAACTCGACACCTTGGACACCGCCCCTGCCCCCAGCATCAGCGCCATGCCGACGTCGTCCGGCCAGGTATCCTTGATGCGGTCGAGTTCGCGAAACGCCTTTATCAGCGTGATCCCCAGGTCGCCGTCGCCAATCTGGCCGTCGAGAGCGGTCAGCCTTTCGTGCTCGGTCTCCAGCGCTGCCAGAATTTTCGCCACCCCCTGCCGCAGCGAATTGACCGTTAGCGCCATGGTCACACCTTCCAGAAGGCGCAGGCCGCCGGCGCGGTCAAGAATTTCTCCAACTCGCCATCCAGCGGCAGGACGGTCAGCGAGGCGCCCGCCATCTCCATTGAGGTCGCATAGCGCCCCACCAGCGGATGGGCGATTTTCAGCCCCGCATCCTCGATGCGGTCGGCGATCCGGTCGTAGAGAATGAAAAGTTCCTCTACCGGCGTGGCTCCCAGGCTGTTTACCAGCACCGTGACCCGCTCGCCTCGCGGCAGCGACAGGTCCGCCAGCACTGGATCCAGCATCGCATCGGCTATCTCCCTGGCCGGCCTCAATTTTTCGCGCTTCACACCGGGCTCGCCATGGATGCCCATGCCGACCTCCATCTCGTCGTCGCCGATTGAAAAAGTTGGCTTTCCGGCCTGTGGCACGGTGCAGGGCGACAGCGCCACGCCCATGGTGCGGCAGCCGTCCGCCGCTTTCTGCGCAACCCGTGTCACCTCATCCAGATCAAGCCCGGCATCGGCGGCAGCTCCCGCGATCTTGAAGGTCAGCACCATACCGGCCACGCCGCGCCTTTTCTCGCGCTCGGCAATCGGGGCGCTCGCCACGTCGTCGGCAAGCAGCACGGTCGTCGAGGATATCTCATCGAACTCAACCATTTCGCCGGCCATGTCGAAATTCATGACGTCGCCGCCATAGTTGCCGTAGAGCCTGAGCACCCCTGCCCCGCCATTGGCAGCGCGCATGGCGGTGGCCATCTCGTCGGCGGAAGGAGACGCAAAGACGTCGCCGCTGGCGACCGCGTCCAGAAACCCCGGCCCGACATAACCGGTGAAAATCGGCAGGTGGCCCGAGCCGCCTCCCGAGACTATCCCCACCTTGCCCTTGACCGGCCCACCAGCCCGGGCGATCACCCGCGTCGTACCTTCAACCAGTTGATAATATTGCGGATAAGCGCGGCAAAGCCCCTTCAGCGTCTCTTCGGCATAGCTGAACGGGTCGTTCAAGATCTTCTTCACGACGAATCCTCCAGGAACTTCAACCAGAACCGCTCCTGCCCTCGGCTACGGCCTCGGGCGTTCGCATCCTTTGAAAGGTCCACCGTACCTTCCAATTCGCCTTGGGCGAACCGGATGCTTACTCCCGCGCGCTTTCCCTCAGCTTCTGGGCGTAGACGTTGATTACCAGCGCGGCCAGCAGGATCAGGCCGCGGATCAAAATCTTCAGGAAACTATCGATCTGGATATGGTCGAGCCCGTTGTTCAGCACGCCCAGCACCATCAGGCCGATGATGGTGTTGCCGATGCCGCCGCGCCCGCCGAAGAGGCTGGTGCCACCGACAACAACCGCGGCAATCGCGTCGAGCAGAAAAGTGTCGAACTGGTTCTGCTGCGCCGAGCCGAAATAGGCAACGCCGATCATGCCGGCGATGCCCGAGCACATGGCGGAAATCACCATCACGGCGCCGATGATCATCTTGACGTTGACGCCGGAATACTCGGCCGCCTCGCGGTTGCCGCCGACCATATAGACGTAGCGGCCGAAGCGCGTGTAGGTCAGCACCAGATGCGCCACCAGCATGAACAGCAGACAGACCACGATCGACCATTTGACCCCGAGGATCGTGCCCGAGCCCAGCGTGGTGATCAGGTCGGGAAAATTATAGGCGATCTGGCCGCGCACCAGCATGGCGGACATGCCGTTGGCGATCTGCATCATGGCCAGCGTCATGATGAAGGAAGGGATGCCGATACCCACCACACCAAAGGCGGTTACCAGCCCCAGCGTCAGGCAGGCGGCAAGCGTCAAAATGATGGCGATCCAGCCCTGCATCGGCAGGTTGGCGATGTTCACGTATTCGGGCTGGATGGTGAAATAGGCCACCAATATGCCTATGGCATTGGCTATAGCCGCCACCGACAGGTCGATCTCGGCCGTCAGGATCACGAAGGTCAGGCCGACCGCGATGATGCCGGTGATCGAGGCCTGGCTCAAAATGTTCATGAAATTGTCGAAGGTGCGGAAACTCTCGGCCTGGGTCGCAAAGAAGATCACCAGCACGATCAGCGTGAACACCGGCGCGATGTTGCGCATCTGCTCGGCGAGGAACCGCTTCAGTTCGAACGGCCGCGCCGTTTCGGTCGCCATGCTCATCCCAATTCCCCCGAAGTATCCGTTTCGCGCCGTTCACGCCGCATCGAGCAGGTCCGTCTTGTCGATGTGGCCGCGCGTGAATTCCTTTGCCACCACGCCGCGCTTCAGCACCGTCACCCGGTCGGCCAAGGTCAAAATCGTCTCCGGCTCGGTCGACAGCACAAGGATAGCCACACCGCGGTCGCGCAGCGACTTGACGATGCGGATCACGTCCTCCTTGGCGCCGACATCCATGCCGCGCGTCGGCTCGGACAGGATCAGCACCTTCGGCAGTTCCGTCAGCCACTTGGCCAGAGCTACCTTCTGCTGGTTGCCGCCGGAGAGATTACCGAGCGCGATGTCGGCACGCGGCGGCCTGATCTGCAGGTCCTCGATATGCCTCACCGCGATGTCCCGCTCCTTGCGCGGCTTGAGCAGAACACGGTGGATACGGCCCAGTATGGCGATGGAGATGTTCTTGAACACCTGTTCGGTGCGAAACAGCATCATGCGCCGGCTCTCCGGCAGGTAGGCGATACCGGCGCGGCGCGCCGACGCGGTCGAGCCGAAGCGCACCGGCTTGCCGTTCAGCACAAGACTGCCGGCGCGCAAAAAACCCTTGCCGAACAGGATGCGCGACAGCTCGACCTGGCCGCAGCCCATGAAGCCGTAGACGCCGGTGATCTCACCGCTCCTGAGTTTTAGCGAAACGTCGCGGACCATCTGTCCGTCGCTCAGGCCGCTGGCTTCCAGCACGACGGGCTTGGCATCGTCGCCCCTGAGTTCCGAGCTTTCGCCCATATGCATGTCGACCGAGCCGCGGCCGATCATGTATCCGATGATGGAATCCTTGGTCAGCGCCTGCGTCCGCTCGGTCACCACCTTGCGGCCGTTGCGGAACACGGTGACGCGGTCGGAAATCGCCAGCACGTCGTCCAGGAAATGCGAGATGAAGACGATGGTGCGGCCCTGGCTTTTCAGCCGCCGCAGCGCCTCGAACAGGCGGGCCACTTCCGGTGGCGACAGCGCCGAGGTGGGCTCGTCGAGAATGATGATCTTTGCGCCGGAAAACAGCACGCGCGACAATTCGACGAGCTGCTGGATGCCGACCGGCAGGCTGCCCATGCGGGCTGTCGGCTCGATATTGAGCCCGAGGCTCGCAAGCTGCACCCTCGCCTCGCGGCGCATGCGGCGCCAGTCGACGACGCCGCCGGCGACCAGCGGCTGGACGCCGAGGAAGACGTTTTCGGCCACCGTCAAATCCGGCACGATCGACAGTTCCTGGTGCACCATGCCGATGCCGGCGGCCAGCGCCTCGCCCGGCGAGCGGAAATGCACGCTCCTGCCGTCGACCCGCATGTCGCCCTCGAAACCGTGATGGACGCCGGCGATGATCTTCATCATCGTCGACTTGCCGGCGCCGTTCTCGCCGACCAGCCCGTGGATCTCGCCGGGGGCGAGGTCGAAATCGACGTCGCGCAAGGCATGCACGCCACCAAAAGCCTTCGACACGCCGACCATTTCCAGGATCGGCATGGCGGCGGATGAATTGGCCGGGGACTCGGTCGAGCCCCCGGCCGCTATCGAAGCATTGTCAGCCAAAGTCGCGGCCGGTCAGATCAGAAAATTCTTCTGCAGCCAGAGATGGCCGGGAGCCGTCTCGGCGGTGATGACCGGACCGTCGGCCCAGATATAGTTCGGGATATCCTTGCCGGTCTTCTCGCCGCCATTGACCGCCGCCACGCCGGCCGCGACCGCCCAGCCATGGATGCGGCAGGACGGATTGCGCACGGTCGCCACCATGGTGCCGTCGAGCACGGCGTTGACCGCCGGCGGCATGGCGTCGACGCCGCCGATGAAGATGCCCTCGCGGCCCTTGGCCTTCATGACGTTGTGCGCGGCCAGCGCCATGTCGTCATTGTGGAAGAAGGCGCCGGCGATGTCCGGATATTTGGTCAGCAGCGATTCCCAGATGCGGGCGACCTTGGTGACGTCCCAATCCGCCGGCTGGTCGTCCACCAGCTTCACGTCCGGATAGTTGGCGATGACCTCCTTGAAGCCCTTGGCGCGCCCTTGGGCGCCGGTATGGCCGAGCGCGCCCTGGGTCATGACGACGTTGCCCTTGCCGCCGATCTTCTTCATCAGCTCGTTGGTCACCACCGAGCCCATGAAGATGTTGTCCGGCGCGATGAAGGTGTGCAGCGCGAGCTGACCCTCAGGCGCCATCATCGTGTCCATGGCGATGACCGGCGTGCCCGAATCGATCACCTTCTTGATCGGGTCGTTGAGCGTGCCGATGCCGAAGGTCTGCAGAGCGACGAAGTCCCATTTCTGCGTGGCAAGGTTGTCGACCGCCGCGCGCTGCTTGGTGGCGGACAATTCGCCGTCGAACCAGGTGATTTCGACGTTCATGAGCTTGGCCCAAGCTTCCGCCGCCTGCTTGCCCTGCGCACACCAGCTTGCCTGCAGGCCGGCATTGCCCATGGCAGCCTTCAGCGGCTTGCCCGAGGGCTTGAGTTCCTGCGCCATCGCCGGGTCGAAGCCGGCGGAGCCGAGCAGCGCGCCGGCAAGCGCGGTGGCGCCGATCGCCTTGAAGATGTCGCGGCGCGTTCTGGATTCCTCGATAAGATCGTCGAGCACGTGATTCCTCCCATTTGCCCCCGGCGAACGGCCGGATTGCGGTTCCTACCCTCGCGCCCGCGCCCGTCCGGGAGAACTCCTCTCGCCCACCAAACGGGTTTTCTGCGCGTCCCGAAAAATAGGGCCGAAACCGTTGAAAGGTCAACACGGGACAGGGCGAATTGTATGACTATTTGCAAATGCCAGCGGGGGTGGAAAATGTTGGAACTTCGAGCGTGGTGAATCGGACGTGACGCAGCGTCACGGGACAGCGCATACACTATATTGACCGATGTGGCGACTTTTGGACAACTATTCGAAACTGTTCGGTATTAGTGCCGAGTTGCCGAAAAGACGCAATCAAAGAGATAGCGGAGAACCCTTTCGTCCCTGCCTTGTATTTGCGCAATAGGGCCTTTATTCGATCATCAATATGAGACGACAATCGTCCAGGAATATCGTGGGCAGCGCAAGCAGGGGGAAATTGAATGCCGATCAAATTTGTCGGACCTGAATTCGGAGTGCAGTCGACATGGGGAGACAATTTTTCCCCCTCGCTGACCACACTCGCCAACGGCCGCATCGTGGCGACATGGCAGCACAACGGGCTTGAAGAGAGCGGATTCGACATCCGCGCAAGAATTTTTAGTGCCGACGGTCAAAAACTCGGCGATGACTTCATCGTCAATTCCACGATCGTGGATGGACAAGAGAACCCTTCACTTTCGGCTTTGTCGAATGGTGGCTTCGTAGCCACCTGGAAATCCCGGGATACAGGGGACGGTACCAGCGACTGTATCCGTGCTCGTGTATTCGACGCTGATGGACAACCGTCCGGAGCCGACTTTGTCGTAAACGATCCGGTTGATGAATTGCAGTTTACTTCTTCGGTTGCGGCGCTGCCAGACGGTCACTTCGTCGTGACATGGCATTCTTCAGGAGGAGAGAACTCCTTTGAGGCGATTAGCGCTCGCATATTTGATGCGTCAGGCGCTCCTGTTGGTAACGAACTCGTCGTATCAATCCACGGCGCTCCGTACGGCTCACCGTCCACCACCGCGCTTGCGGACGGTCGTTTCCTGGTTTCATGGGATTCAGAAAGTGTGCCTGGAGACGGTGACCTCAGTGGAGTTCAGGGACGAATTTTTAATGCCGATGGGCAGCCTTCTGGACAGGCGTTTACTGTCAATACTTCAGGCGCCGGTTTTCAGAACGCATCCGTGACAACCGCATTGCCTAATGGCGGTTTTGTCGTTGTATGGCGATCGGAAGAAAGTCCTGGTCAAGCCGATCCCGACCTGGATGCTCGTGGTCGTGTCTTTGACGCAAATGGTCAGGCCATAGGTCCCGATTTCAATCTGGCATCGACGACCGAAGGTAACCAACGCAACGTTTCCGTCGTGGCATTGCCTGATGGACGCTTTGTGGCCGTATGGGATTCCTGGGATTCAGGCGACGGTGACGGCTCGTGCATTCGCGCACGCCTGTTTGCTGCTGACGGGACGCCCTCGGGTGATGATTTCATCGTCAATACGAGGGCGGAAAGTAATCAGTCCGGGCCAGCGGTTTCTGCCATGTCCGACGGCCGCCTGTTGGTGACTTGGGGCTCGTGGGAGGCCGCTGCTTATACCCTTCGTGGTCAGATTCTAGATTCGTCAATTTTTGATGGCACGGTCGACGCGGATAGCTGGAACGGCAGCAACGTCTTCGCGGACAAGATTTCCGGTGCAGCCGGCGAAGACATGCTGTCGGGTCTCGGCGGCAATGACACGATCTCCGGCGGCGACGGCGACGATATCCTGAATGGCGGCGGCGGCGCCGACTATCTCAGCGGTGGAGCGGGTCGCGACACCGCCTCTTATGCGCAGGCCACCGCCGCCGTTAAAGTCAATCTCAGCGATCCGTCGCTCAACGCTGGCGAGGCCAAGGGCGACACCTTCAACTCCATCGAAAATCTGGAAGGCTCGGCCTTCAACGACACGCTCGACGGCAATGCCGGCGCCAACATCCTGACCGGCCTGAATGGCTCTGATTTGCTTCGCGGCGCAGCCGGCACCGACACGCTGCTGGGCGGGGCCGGAGACGACACGCTTGGTGGCGGCGATGGCAGAGATACGCTAATAGGCGGAGAAGGAGCCGACTATCTCAGCGGCGGCGCGGGTATCGACACCGCGTCATACGCAGATGCGGCTGCCGCCGTGCGGGTATTCCTGTCCAGTCCCGACTCTAATGACGGCATTGCCGCCGGAGACACTTTCAACTCCATCGAAAACCTCACCGGTTCGGTCTTCGACGACGTCCTCGACGGAAACTCCGCCACAAATGTCCTGATCGGAGGCGACGGCAACGATATCCTCGGGACTGGCGTTCGAGGGCGAGACGAACTTTACGGCGGTGAAGGTGATGACATCCTCTTCTCCGCCAACGACGAATACGAAACGGGCGTGTTCGACGGCGGCGGCGGTGTAGACACGCTGAAATCGGAATACGCCAATCTTGTGGGCAGGACCGTTGTCGGCGTCGAAAACCTGTCCATCGAGGGCAAGGTGATCGCCACCATCGACATCCTCTCAAAATTTGAACAGATCGCCGGCCCGACACCCGATGGAATCGTCCTCGAATTGGAAGGTGCCGGTGGCGTCCTTGATCTATCCAACTCCGCTCTCGACAGAATATATGTCCAAAGGTCGGACACGACGTCGGGCTACACACTTATTGGCGGCGCGTATGACGACTACCTGAGCGGTTCCAAATTTAACGATGTGTTGCAGGGTGGCGCTGAGGGCGACTATCTCTTCGGCCGTGACGGGCAAGACACCGTCAGCTACTCGCTTTCAAAGTCTGCCGTCCTAGTCGATCTCAAGATTGCATTCCAACGCGATGGAACTGGTGACGCGGAAGGCGACTATCTCACCGGCATCGAGAATTCGATAGGATCCGCCTTCG
Source organism: Mesorhizobium sp. IMUNJ 23232 (assembly GCF_044326205.1). Lineage (NCBI taxonomy): Bacteria > Pseudomonadati > Pseudomonadota > Alphaproteobacteria > Hyphomicrobiales > Phyllobacteriaceae > Mesorhizobium > Mesorhizobium sp. IMUNJ 23232. The sequence continues at coordinate 40,812 of NZ_JBIRCY010000046.1, read as the reverse complement.
CGGACACGCTGATCGGCAATTCTGTCGCTAACAGGCTGTTCGGCAGCAATAGCAGCGATACGCTGAACGGCGGCCTCGGCGCCGACTATTTGAGCGGCGGCACAGGCAGTGACACCGCCTCCTACGCGCAGGCGGCCGCCGCCGTGAAGGTCAACCTCGCCGATCCATCGCTCAATGCCGGCGAGGCCAAGGGCGACACTTTCAACTCCATCGAGAACCTCTCAGGCTCCGCCTTCAACGACACGCTCGACGGCAATGCAGGCATGAACACACTGACCGGTCTCGGCGGCATCGATGTGCTTCGCGGCGCTGGCGGCAACGACGTCCTGCAGGGCGGCGACGGCGACGACAAGCTTGGCGGCGGCGACGGCAACGATGTCCTTGCCGGTGGCGTTGGGGCGGACTATCTCAATGGCGGCAACGGCGCCGACACGGCCTCCTATGCCGGCGCGGCGGCGGGCGTTATTGTCAATCTCGCCGCCCCTGCCGGCAACACCGGCGAGGCGGCCGGCGACAGCTTTATTTCCATCGAGAACCTCGAAGGCTCCGGTTTCGGCGACCGGCTGAGCGGCAATTCCGCGGCCAATGCCATCTCCGGCCTGAACGGCGCAGACGTGATCGATGGCGGAGCCGGGTCGGACAGGCTCACCGGCGGCGCGGCGAAAGACTTCTTCGTCTTCTCCAGCGCGCTCGGCACGTCCAATATCGACACCATCGCCGACTTCTCGGCGGCCGACGACACGATCCGGCTGGACAATGCCATCTTTGCCGCCGTCGGAGCCAACGGCGCGCTTCTTTCCGGCTATTTTCGGTCAAACACCACCGGCACGGCGCAGGATTCCAACGATCACATCATCTACGAAACCGACACCGGCAAACTCTTCTATGACGCCGACGGCAATGGTGCCGGCATCGCCATCCAGTTCGCCACGCTGACCGGCAACCCGGCGATATCAGCCGCCGATTTCCAGGTGATCTGACTCACTGCGGAGCGCAGCGCTCCCGCGGTGTTTACCCGAGGCGCGGCAAGCAAGCCTTGCCGCGCCTTTTTCGCCGGCGCTCGGCTCGTCGGCCTTGCCTGCTCCTTTGGTCATGCTTGTTGCGCGAAAACCCACCTGCCTTGCCGCCACTGGGCTGATTCTATTTGCTTTTGCAGGCATGACATTGTTTTCGACCGGCCTCCGGCCCGCTCCGCACCAAATTAACGAAGCGTCGGAGGTCCGCCAATCGCCGATGTTGGAGATTAGCTGAGGCACATTATGACTGTCGTCATTCCCGACCTCGTGAGCGAGCGAAGCGAGTGGAGAGTGTCGGGAATCCATGCCTCGTCGCTCGTGCAGTCAAAGCCGGCTCCGAAAATCCGGCGCGAATGTCTGCCCCCCTTGAACCTGATGGCATAGGGAGAGGGACGCCAAGCCAAGCTTGCGATCTCCTCCGTCTCAATACGTATCTGAAGGACGCCCGAAGGGCCGGAGAGAAGGTCGATCTTAAAGCCGCTTGCAGCACCCCTTGGTCATGCTTGTTGCGCCAAAATCCACGCGGGTTCCGATTAGCTCTCTGTTTTCGCTTGGCTTTGCAAGCATGACATTCTTTCCGGCTGGCCTTGTGCGCAGACCGTGAAGGCTGTGATGCGGGCTTCCCACCTCTCAAAAAACCAAGCCTTTTCAATATGTTGTGCTGACGGCGTGGCGGAAGCCTCGCCTTTCCCTCGTCGCCAAGGATTATTTTCTTAGGAGCATTGCATATGTTCCCGATATGTTCCATATTGGATGCCAGCCTTGTCTGGAGGAGGCATCGGTGGAGTTTGGAGACGCGAGTGCGACAATCGAGCGATACCGGGGAGCGCTGAAGCACATCGTGCTGACGCTGGTCGGCATGGCCGAGATGGGGTACGGCAGGCCGCTGTCCCTGGTGCTCGGGGAGGCCGCCGTCGCCCCAAGGCAGGGACGGGCGGGGCGGAAAAAACCGTCCGCGGCGCTCTGCCTGCCGCGCCACCTCTATCGCGCCATTCTTCTGCTGCTGCGTCCGGCCGAATCCGCCGCGCGCCGCCTGATCATCGCGGCGGCGCAAGGCATCGTGGTGACACTTCCGCCGTTTCGCCCGCGAAAGCTCAAGCCAAAAATTTCCGACACGGTGGCCGCCATGCACCGCCTCGGCCTTGCCGCCAACCTGTCGAAGGCAGACTTTGCCCGTTATGAAGCCGAGCGGAAGGCCGCCGAACGGCGCACTGCCAGGCCGCACAGACTAAACCTTTCGCTGCTCGATGCGCTGAAATACCCGTTCCGCATCCGCCGTCGTTATGTTCCCGCGCATGCCGTGCCGCGCATCCGGTCGCTCGACGACGATGCGCCACGCATCCCCCTGCCGCCGCCACCGTCGCAGAACGATCCGATCGGCGCAGCAAAACTGACGCTCAGGCTGGACGCGCTGGGTCAGGCACTCGACGATCTGCCCGGCCAGGCGCAGCGTTTCGCCCGCTGGAAGGCGCGCAACGACGCAGGCCTTGCGCGAGACAAGGTGGCCCGCGACGCGGCGGCCGCGCAGGGCAAGCCTGGTCCGGTCCGCTTCCGGCGTTTTTCGCCGCTGCGGCGCGGCCGTCCGCCCGGCGGAAGATTGCCGCGCTTCGATCCGGATGCTCCGAAACGGAAGAACATCCGCGAGATCGACGAGATTCTGGCGCACGCCAATGCAATGGCGTACTACGCGCTGGAGCCGCCGAGGCGCAACTCGTCGTGATGCGCGGCGGCCGGCGGGTCTCGAAAAGCAAAATATCTCAACGATTTAACCGCCAGCCGGAACAGAATCCGGGTGTGGCGGCGATGACGGCTGCCTGCCGGGGACAGTTTACTTTTTCCGCAGAAGTGGCGCAGCCGCTTCAAGGCTGGCGCGGGCGGAAAAAGTAAACCGTCCCCGGCGTTTGCGCCTCTCCGTGCTGCCACAAAATACCGCTGCCCGTCCGCTGGCGAAGCCGGCCGAACCCGTTTGGACGCGACCTGCTGGTTTCCCCGGAGCCGGACCGGCATCGGCGCATGCCCCGCGATTTACCCTGTCGGCAACAATTACCAGCCGCCCGGTCCCTCTTCGCTTGCGCTTACCGTCCGTCCACCGATAAGCCCATGAAATCCTTCGCCCTCAAAATGCCCGCATGGGCGAAAAAGATAGCTCCGTAACAGGCCGGACGCGCGCGTGACGAACGACCCGACCGAGACGAGAAAGCCGAAGGCGCCGAAGGCCGGCATGCTGCTTGCCATCGACGCGTGGATCGATTCCACCGTCTACGAGGCCGGCTTCCTCATCGGCGAGGCCTATGAAAACCTGACCATCTTCCTGCGCCGTTTTCGCGTCGAGGGCTGGCGTCGCGTCCCCGTCGAGGTGCTCGGCGAGGGCCTGACGCTGGGCGCCGCCGGGTCGGTGGTCATGCTGGCGCTCGCCATGCCGGCCTTCGAGGAGACCCGGGGCGACTGGCGCACGCAGGGCGACTTCGCCGTCACCTTCACCGACCGCAACGGCGTCGAGATCGGCCGACGCGGCATCATGCAGCGCGATTCCGTGCCTGTCGACGAGATGCCCGACCATGTCATCAAGGCGGTGCTGGCGACCGAGGACCGCCGCTTCTTCGACCACTACGGCATCGATTTTCCTGGCCTCGTCCGCGCCATGAGCGAGAATTTGCGCGCCAATTCCGTCGTGCAGGGCGGCTCGTCGATCACCCAGCAACTGGCAAAGAACCTGTTCCTCAGCAACGAGCGCACCGTCGAGCGCAAGGTCAAGGAGGCGTTTCTCGCCATCTGGCTGGAAGCCAACCTGTCGAAGAAGGAAATCCTCCAGCTCTATCTCGACCGCGCCTATATGGGTGGCGGCACGTTCGGCATCGCGGCCGCCGCCGATTTCTATTTCGGCAAGGAGGTCAAGGATCTCGATCTCGCCGAGGCGGCGATGCTCGCCGGCCTGTTCAAGGCGCCGGCCAAATACGCGCCGCACATCAACCTGCCGGCGGCGCGCGCCCGCGCCAATGTCGTGCTCGACAACCTCGTCGACAGCGGCTTCATGACCGAGGGCCAGGTGCTGTCGGCTCGCCTGCATCCGGCCGAGATCGTCGACCGCGGCAAGACCAGCAGCCCCGACTATTTCCTCGATTATGCCTTCGACGAGGTGAAGCGGCTCGCAAAAGACACCGGCAACCGCTCGATCGTGGCGCGCACCACCATCGATCTCGACATTCAGAAGGCGGCGGAAGAATCGCTGGAGTTCAACCTGCGCCAGCACGGCGAGGAGTACCATGTCAGCGAGGGCGCCATCGTCGTGCTCGACACCAACGGTTCGGTGCGCGCCATCGTCGGCGGCCGCGACTATGGCGAGAGCCAGTTCAACCGCGCCACGCGGGCGCTGCGCCAGACCGGTTCGTCGTTCAAGCCCTATGTCTATGCCACCGCCATGGAAAATGGTTTTACGCCGGATTCGACGATTTCGGACGGGCCAATCAACTGGGGCGGCTGGCAGCCGAAGAATTACGGCCGCAGTTTTTCCGGCCGCGTCACTCTCGCCTCCGCGCTGATCCGCTCGATCAACACCGTGCCGGTCCGGCTCGCCAAGGACCATCTGTCCATCCCGCCGATCAAGGCGATGGCCGAGGCGATGGGCGTGGAGACGCCGCTCAACGGCCACAAGACCATGGTGCTCGGCACGTCGGGCATGACCGTCATGGACCAGGCGACCGGCTACAACACTTTTGCCGATGGCGGTTTTGCCGGCACCCGCCACGCCATACTCCAGCTTTCAACCCATGCAGGCGACGTCTTCTACGATTACGACCGCGACGCGCCGAAGCCGAAACGCGTGCTGTCGGAACAGGCGCTGAAGTCGATGAACTCGATCCTGGTGCAGATCCCCGAGATCGGCACGGGCAAGCGCGCCGCCCTGCCCGGCATCCGCTCGGCAGGCAAGACCGGCACCACGCAGTCCTACCGCGACGCCTGGTATGTCGGCTTCACCGGCAACTACACGGCCGCCGTCTGGCTCGGCAACGACGATTTTTCACCGACCCGCGAGATGACCGGCGGCTCGCTGCCGGCCATGGTCTGGCAGCGGCTGATGGTTTTCGCGCACCGCAATGTCGAGCTGAAGCCGATTCCGGGGATTGAAAAGCCGTTCGTCGATGCCGACGTAGCGGCCAAGGCCGCCGAGGCGGAGAAGAAGCGGCTGGCGGAAACCAACGCCCACGCTGCCGACCGTCCAACCGCGCTTTCCGCCGATACCACGCGTTTCCTGCGCGCGCTGTCCAAAACCTTTCACGACGCCCCTGCCATCGATCCGCCGAAGGAGCCGGAGACGTTGTCGGCGCTGTGAAGGGCGCGGACGGGCACGGCTATCTGCATATTTTCGATCCCACGCAGTGGGCAGCAGCATTCCCTTGAGCGTATCGCGGAACATTGCACTTCGCTTGCCATCCCTCCCCCACCGCGATACGCCCGAGACCGATGCTCCGCACCGTCCTGCTCACGCTGCTCACACTGACTATCGCCATAGGCGGCGGGGCGGCGAGCGTGTGGCTGGCGTTGGGCGAGGGTGTCGGCGCGGTCGATGTCGGCGGCTGGACCACGTTTCCAGACATCGCCACACAAGATGCCGATCCCTACTCCAGGGCGCGGGCGGCGCGCGACGGGCGGCTTTCGCTCGGACACAACGAGGGTCTGGCCTTCGCCGCGATGCGCGATTCGGCGGGCGATGCGCTCAGGCGCGACTGCGCCTATACGGTCGAGGGCACGATGCCAGCGGCGCGGCTGTGGACGCTGTATGCCACCGATCCACAGGGAACCGCCGTTCCAACCGGCACGCGACGCGACAATTTCCTGAGTTCCTGGGCAGTGCTGTTCCTGCCCGACGATTCGCTGGCGATCACGGTCGGCACACGCCCCGCGCCCGGCAACTGGCTGGCGACCAGCGGTAGCGGGCCGATGCGGCTCGTGCTCACCCTCTACGATACGCCACTCGCCGGCGATGCGGGCCTGACTGATATCGTCATGCCGCAGGTGTTGAAAGCCGGCTGCGATGACTGACCCACAGCGCATCTCGGGGACGCTGCTCCGGTTCGCCAGGGCGAAGTCTCCCGCCCGCGGCATGCGCGGCGCTCTCGCCTACGCCCTGCTCCTCGGACTGGTCGGCGCGGGCATCGTGCATATCGTGGTGCTGCTGCTCGTCCCCGAATTCTCGGAACGAAATGCCTCGGTGCGGTTAGCAGCCGTCTCCGGCCTCGATCAGGTGACACACATCGATCCCGTCGGTGCCGTGCCGATGCTGGGCACTCCCGACCCGGCGTTCCAGATGGCGGCGTGCCGTTTCGATCTTTCGTCGGGGCCGGTGCATGTCGCCACGCCGGGCAAGGCGCCGTTCTGGTCGGCGTCGATCTATGACAGCGGTGGCCGCAATCTCTACAGCCTCAACGACCGGTCGGGCGCCGGCGACGTGCTGGATTTCGTCGTGCTGACGCCGGAACAGATGATCGGGGTTCGCCAGGATCTGCCCGAGGCATTCACCCAATCGGTATTTGTCGAGGTGCCGGCGGAGGATGGCATCCTCGTGGTGCGGGCGTTCGCTCCCGACGAAAGCTGGAAACCAGCCGTCTCCCAGTTTTTCGCGCGCATGACCTGCGCGACGCGCTGAGGCGCCTGCCGTTCCGCAGGCCGGCGGCTTCAGGTCGTCGGAAGCGGCTGCGGCTGGAACTGCGCGATCCAGGTCACCGGCGACCATTTCGCACCGCAGTCGGCGTCTGCCCTGCGTTCGTAGCGGACCCCGGGGAAAATGATGACGGTCGCCGACGACGAGCCCTTTTTGGGCGTCTTGCCGCCGGACGATTTACGCGGACGAAATGCCAGTATGTTGCCCATGTCGTTTTGCCTCTCGACTGTGGGGAGCAACCACGCAACGCCTCCACCATTGATAAGGCCAGCAGACGGTTAACAGTCTTCTAACAAATCTTGGCTAATTTTCATTTTTGCCGGGCTGCCTTTCATTGCCGGTGCGTATCGAGTATGGCGGGCGTTCTTTCCGTGTCAGAAGCAGATTTTCGGGACATTGCGGTAAAGAGCGACGCCAGCAAGGCGGAGCGCCTGTTCCGGGCATCGGTTTCGGCCTTCTGCTCGCTCACCCGCCCGTCGCGGCGCGAAGTCGCGCAGCTCGAGGATCTGACGCTTCCTTTGTTCGACCAGGTCCCGGCGGATGCCCGGCGTTACGTCGCCGCTGCCCTTTCGGAATGCGCCATCGCCCCATCCCGGCTGATCGCAAAACTCACCGACGACCGCATCGACGTCGCCGCACCGCTGCTCATGCGCTCCAGCCTGCTCAGCGACGTCGATCTGATTGCGCTGATCGGCAAGCACGGCATCGCCCATGCCCGCGTCATCGCTCGCAGGCCGACGCTGAACCCTACCATCGCGCAGCTTATCCGGGCGCTGGAAGCCTCGATCTCGGCCATGCCGAAGATCGTCCGCGTCTCGGAGGCTGCGCAGAAGCCGGCCGAGCAGGAGATTGCGCCGCAGCCGGAGCGCGGCCAGGCGGCTGAAGCGGTGCGCAGCCGGCTGCGCGAGATGATGCGGTCCGATCTGCGCTCGGCCTATTCACTGGAAACCCATGTGCCCGCCGACCGCTCGGTTTTTGGAAAGCTGCGCGACACGGCGCTGACCGGCAACGACACCTTCTTCCAGACCGCGCTCGCCGACGCACTCGGCATGAACCTTCCCGCCGCGCGCGCAATCACCGAAACGTCGAGCTATTCGTCGCTGCTCGCGGCACTGCGTGCGCTGGACCTCGGCGAGGAGCAGGCCTTCATGATCGCCGCCGCGATCTTCCCGGCACAGTTCGCGCATCCGGAAGCCATCCGCATGTTCGTCGAGCGCTACCGGGCGCTGGACTACGAGACGGCGCGCGAACGGGTGCGCGGCTGGAAGCTGGAGATCGTCGCCAACTGGCTGCAATGGAGTTCCGCCGCCGGCCGCGGCAGGCGCGCGGCCCGCTCCGGCGCGGCTGACAATGCCGGCGCAGGCACGGAAAAAACAGGCCGTTTCAGGGCTTCGTGATCGACAGAAGATCGGCCGGCGGCTCGCTGCCGGCCTCGATCTCCACCACCCAGATGTCCGGATCGAAGCGCTGCTCCTTCGCCAGCCGCGCGGCGATCTCCGCCTCGTCGCCGCGCAACAGTTCGGCGAACAGCCGCTCCTCCGGCCGCCCCTCCCCGTAGCTCGCCTGCGCGGCGGGACCGAACAGCGTCGTCTCGCCGAGCCGGTCCCGGCTGGTCACGAACACCGCCCCCGCCTCGAACGCGCCGCGCCGCACGACCGCGCCATAACCGCCGCTGGAAAACACGCGGCGCAAAAGGGCGGAGACGAACAGGTCGGATGTGACACGCATGGGCTGACCGGAGACTGCGGCGGATTACGACGCCGGTCTAACGGCCGATGCATGGCCGTGCAACAAGCCGTCGCCTTCTGCTATTTCACGTAACCCAGTTCGCGCATCTTCTTGTACAGCGCCTGGTCTGGCTCGCCGGTCACCTTGAGACCGAAGATCGACTGGAATTCGCGAATAGCGTTCCTCGTCTTGCCGCCATTGACGCCGTCGACGTCGATGCCCGCATTGCCGAAGGCCTTCAGCCCCGCCTGGACCTTTTTGGTAAGGCTGGCCAGTTCCGTCTTGGCGGCATCATCCGCCTTCGCGACGGCTGGGTCTGGTTTTGCCGCGGGCATGGGTTTGGCCGTTGGCTGCTCGGCCTTGGCTTGCTGCTGTGCAGGCTTTGCCGCTGCCTGCTGCTCCGCCTTGCGTGGCGCCGGCGACGGTGTGATGCCGGCGGTCGTTGGCTCGATGCCGAGTTGCACCAGCAGTTCCTCGTCGACCCCCTGCGCCGCCGCAAGCCCGACCTTGCCGCGATAGGTCTCGATCGCCTTGGCGGTGGCCGGACCGGAAAGGCCGTCGACCGCGCCGTCATAGAAACCGAGTTCCTTGAGGATGCCCTGCACCCGCGCCGTCGTGGCATCGGCGACAGGTGCCGGCCTGGGCGCCGCCGGTGCAAGCGCGGACCTGCCCTCCGGCTCCTGCGGCCGCTCGATCAGGAAAGTCGTCTCCGGTTCGGCCGGCTGGCCCGCGTCCGACTGGCGGACGAAGTCGCGCGTCGGGAAGAACGCGCCGCGATGCGCATGCGGCTGATACCAGATCGCATTGGCCGAGACGTAGCAGAAGGCGACAAGGAACGCCGTCGAGCCGCCGGCGATCACCGGGTTGCGGGCGATCATGGAACCCAGCGCCGACGCCCCGCCGAGCAGCGGCGCGCGCTTGGGCGGGGCGCGCTTAGCTTGCTTTGCGGAGCGTGCCATTCGCATACTCTCCCGATGCTGAGCCGCACAGCCGTGCCGGTCCGCCGCTGCCTTCCGCGCCGGCCGGACCGTCGATCGGCAGGCTGATCGTCACCGTCGTGCCTTTGCCGAAGGCGCTGTCGATCCACATTGTGCCTTCATGCAGCGCCACAAGGCCCTTGACCAGCGCCAGCCCCAGCCCTGTTCCCTCGAATTGCCGCGTATAATCGTTCTGCACCTGTGCGAAAGGTTGCCCGAGGCGGCTCAAATCGTCGGCAGCGATGCCGATGCCGGTATCGCTCACCCAGAAATGCAGGCGCGAGCCGATGCGCTTGGCGCCGAGCGAAACCTCGCCACCATCCGGCGTGAACTTGATCGCGTTGGAAAGAAGGTTGAGCAACATCTGCTGGACTGCGCGCCTGTCGGCCTTTATCTCGCCGTTAACGGGCGAAATGTCCATCGAAAGCGTGATGTCCTTGGCTTCCGCCTGCAGGCGGACCATGCCGGTGCAAAGTGCTGCCGCCTCGGCGAAGCGGAATGGCTCCGGATTGGTCGAGTAGGATCCCGCCTCGATCTTCGACACGTCGAGGATCGAATTGACGACGGCAAGCAGATGGTTGCCGGCCTCGCGCACGATCTCGACATTCTCGCGCTGGCGCGGATCGGGCAGCGGCCCATGGACCTCGCAGAGCAGCATGTCGGAGAAGCCGATGATCGAATTCAGCGGCGTTCGCAACTCGTGACTGACGGCCGCCAGGAAGCGGCTTTTTGCCACTTCCAGCCCGGCATTGGCCTCCCTCATCGCGGCCAGTTCGGCGCGCAGACCGGCCACTTCCGAATTGTCGCGCAGCCTTCCGACGATTTCAGCGCCGGCGCGCGACAGGTCGATGGCCAGCGACCGGTGGACAGGCGCCGCTCCTTCTTCCAGGGCCGGCAGCCTCAGCCGCATCTCGACCTTGCGGCGGTCGGCGCCATCGCGAAGGTCGGCGAGCGCGCAGAGGAATCCCACCCGATCTCCCACATGTACGCGCTGGAAGAAACCGGTGCCGACCAGAAGGTCGGGATCGATGCCCAACAGGTCGCGCGCGGCCGCATCGATGTCGAGCAGGTCGCCATTGGCGGCGAAATGCACTTCTATCCGGTCGGCGTCGGTTTCCGGCAGGCCATCGGCAGCAGGCAGGGTGCGCCGCGAGGCCACAAGCGCCGCGGCGCGCGGCAGCAGCACCGCACCATAAGCCAGCGGCAGCAGCCAGTGCCAGGCGGCAGCGTCGGCACCGGCGAAAAGCGCGCCGGCTGGCAGCGCCTGCAGCATCAGGGCCGCAGCCATCGCGCCGGCGCCCCAGGCCAGTGCCCTTCCCGTCCGGAACGCCAGCCAGGCCTCGAGCGGCAGCGCCGCCGTAATCAGCGCCAGCGGCGACTGCAAGCCGCCGGCCGCCGCGATCAGAAAAGCTATCTGTACAGTGGTAAGCGCCAGGACTGCCGCAAGCACCGGGCCGATGTTCTTCCTTGCCGTGACGGCGAGCGCCGCCAGTCCGCAGCCGAGGAAGGAAGCGCAGATGAAAGCGAAGGTCGCGTCGACGCCGATGTCGGAAGGCAGCAAAGTCCATGCAGCGGCAGACACCAGGAACGGGCAGGCAAGCAGCATGACAAGCATGCGGCGTTGCCCGGCCCGTTCCGACTCATCGACGACGCGCGGGTGCACGAGGCGGTCGCATACTTTTGCGACGGCACGCATCAACCCGGCGTATCTGGTCGCGAAAAAATTCAACTCAACGCATCCGGTACAGTCCGCTTCGCGGATCGATCTTGGTTAAGACCGACCCTCGCACCCAGCGTTTAAGGAATGAATAAAAGGCGGCGCATCCGGGGAGTCCAGGCACGGCGAAATTCCGATCCGCTTGGATTGTCGGTCTGCGACTTCATTCCATAGTAAACGGAGGGTTTCGAGCACCGCTGCCGGTCGGCCCAAGGCATCTCAGCGGCCGCATTTCGCCTCACCTGGAAAACCTACACCTTTCCAGTGCGTTATATGGTCAACAAAACGTAAACGACACGATTTGCAGTTGATTTTGATTTTGCAAGAATTCCAAAAGTTTCGAATTCGTTTCGAACAAGTCGAAAATGCAGACTAACGACACAAGTGCTTTTTCAATGGCTTGTGGCATTGTGTCCGGGTTGAGCCGGACTGCCCCAAAAGGCCCTTTGGCACACGGAGATAGTGAGATGGGCTTCCTGTTGCGAATCGCTTTCTGGTTCTCGCTGGTCCTGCTGGTGATTCCCTTCAACATCGGTAGCGAACAGCCGGGCGAGGAACGTGTCGGCGCTATCGAGACCTTCCTCGCGGCGCGCGAGGCGGTCGTCGATCTCACGGGCATCTGCGAACGCAAGCCGGAAGTCTGCGAGGTCGGCAAGTCGGCGATGAACACGGTTGGCGTGCGCGCCCGCGAGGCCGCCCGCATCGCCTACGAGATGCTCGACGAGAATTTCGGCGAGACCGACAAGGCGACGCTGACCGGCACGATCCCGCGGCCGGCCGAAACCGTCCCGCCCGCCGTCAAGCCGACACCGGCCGCTCCGAAATCCTAAGCGGGCAACGCCCGCGCTCCGTTCGCCCGCCGCCCCGCCGCTTTTTCCGTGACGCGACCGCGCTTCGCGCCTATATCCCGCTCATAATGAACACGATCCAGGCCATACGCGACGACTTCGCCTTCCTCGACGAGTGGGAGGACAGATATCGCTACGTGATCGATCTCGGCGAGGCGCTGCCGCCTTTCCCCGACGAGGCGCGCGACGCAGCGCACAAGGTGCAGGGTTGCGTCAGCCAGGTCTGGCTGGTGTCGGATCGTGGCAAAGGCCCCGATCCGGTGCTGACCTTCCTCGGCGATTCCGACGCGCATATCGTGCGCGGCCTCGTCGCCATCATGCTGGCGCTGTTTTCCGGCCACCGCGCCAGCGAGATCGTCTCGACCGACGCCGAGGCGCTGATGCGCTCGCTCGGGCTCGACGAGCATCTGACGCCGCAGCGGGCCAACGGGTTGCGCGCCATGGTCAAGCGCATCAAGCAGGATGCGCAGGCTGCGCTTTCATAGGTGGCAGCGCGGTCCCGCCATGTCGCGCTGGGCGGAGCCAGCATCGCTCGCTACCTGAGTTCCGGACGATAATCTTCCGTCCCCCAGTGCAGGACTGTATGTCCGCGAGCCTTGCCGGCCGGATGGTAGTGCCGCGCCAGCATTCCAAGCGCGGTCTTGAGCAGCATCTTGGCCGAGCGCGCGGGCCAGACGCGTTCGCGCTCCACCGTCTCCAGCCCCTTCAGGAAGCAGCATACATCGACGAGCAGCCCGGACAGTTCCGGTCCGACAGCCTTGAGCGCCTGGTCGACCCGCTGCCGCGCCGCAAGCGCCGCGTCGGTCAGGTCGGCGATGCCATTGGCGTCGCCCTGCCGCCCGGATGCAGTGCTTGCGTCCCAGTTGGCGCCGAGACGCTGCATGATCCGGCCCCGCGTATAGTCGCTGCGCAGGCGCTCGCCAGCCTCGAACTCCGCCCTGGACAGGAACGCCCGGCCGCTCTTCGCCTTGAGCCGCATCAGCTGAGCCAGTGGGGATTCCGCCAGATTGATCTCGGCCGACGCCGTCTTGCCGTCATCCGACCGCGCCTGCGAAGTCTCCATGTCGCGATGCTGTCGCTGAAATGCGTCCCCCGCCTCGCCTGCGCGCAGCAGCGTCTTGCGGCCCGCTTCCGTCGCTTGCACCTTGTTGCCGCGCCGGACGATCGATCCACCACTCGCCATGCGCCTCAGCACCCTGGCATCGACCGAGATCACGCCCTTGTCGCTTCGCAGAAGCACTGCGCTGCTGTCGGCCGCCGGCTCGACCGTTGCCGGTCCCGCGACAAGAAGCGCAAGAACGCGTGCCGCCGCCTTTTCCATGATGTCGCGCGAATTCATGTCAGCTCTCCAGCCTGTTGCGGAAGGCGGCATGCGCCACCCTTTCCGTCGTCGCTATCGTTCGGTCGAAATCGTCGTCGTCGCGCAGGTCCTCGATCACACAGCATGCGTAGCGCACCGTCGTGCGGTCGCGGGCAAAACACCGCCCGACCTCCTGCATGGTCACACCCAGTGCGACGTGCGTGACGTACATGGCGATCTGCCTGACGCGGACTATGTCGGGCGTGCTCTTGCAGGTCTGGCGGATTTCCTTGCTCGACACTCCATACAGCGCCGCGCAAACATCGATCATCGCCTCGCAGACCTCCATGACGCGCTCGCCGCGCCGGCCGCCGATCGGCAACGCATCGTTCACGCAAGCCGACGGTTTCGCTTCCTCCTTTCTTATCGCTATCGCTGTCTTCGCCTGCACGTGACCCCTCCGATGTAGGAATTTCTTCTTATATCAGGGAGAGTGCTGACGGGGAACAAAAAGGGAACTAAATATGCATCCTCGCCGTTCGACGCATTGAAAATGTTATGCTTTTTTTTCTGAATAACTTTTTTTAAGCCGATTTCATCCCCGTCGCCGCGGGCAGCCGTAGCCTATCCCTTTCACAGCAGCGGGAACGGCGATGAACACAATCGGCAGCGAAATCCGGGACTTTCTGGCCACGAAGCAGGAGGCTCGGGCGCATGCGGCACAGCTTGCCGCGCTGCAGATCATGTGCGGCATCGATCTTTCAGCGATATTGGCGTCGGACAACGAAGCTCGCGCCACGGCAATCGCCCGCATCGGTCGTCTGCTCGTCCGCGAACGGATGAAAGGCCTGGCCGGCCATTGGAGCTACGACCTCAACCGTCACATCGCCCTCAAACAGGCGAGCGACCGGCTGAAGCAATCGAACGGCGCGCCGGGACGGGAGCAAAAGCACCGCGAAACGAAAAACGGCGCCCGAAGGCGCCGTCAGCTCAGAACAAGGAAAAACCGGACGGCTTGCGATCCGGTTTAGATTCAGTTCAGCGGGTGGTCTTCTTCTTGCGGCCCAGGCCCATCTTCTTCGCCAGTTGCGAACGGGCGGTGGCATAGTTCGGCGCAACCATCGGGTAAGCGGCGTCCAGCGCCCACTTCTCACGGTACTGGTCCGGCGTCAGGTTGTAGTGGGTCATCAAGTGACGCTTCAACGACTTGAACTTCTTTCCATCTTCCAGGCAGATGATGAAGTCGTCATGCACCGAGCGCTTCGGGTTCACAGCGGGCTTCTGCTTGTCTACCACCGGTTGTTCGGTGGGACCGCCGACGCGGCCCAGCGCCGCATGAACGTCGGCAATGAGGTTAGGCAGTTCGCCGACAGGTACTGGATTGTTGCTGACGTAAGCAGCCACCACATCCGCGGTCAGTTCGATCAGCATTTCACCATTTTTGGTGGTCGTATCGGAGATATCCATTGGTTTCTGGCCCCAAGAGAGAGTGATCTAGCGCCCTGTCTTTGCTTGAACCATGCAGGGCTGCGACTGACTTGACACGAACGGAAACGTTACGAGTCGCCTCGACGTAATTAGATGGGACGGTTTTCAAGTCAAGTCAATACAAGACTGGTACTTTATTGCTGTTCGAACCAGTCGTTCACAATGTTGCGCTGGAAAATGTTGGTGTCATTTTGCCGGAGATCAGTCCCAACCAACTGATCTGTGATCATTGGCGCGGCGTCATTAAGGGCTTTTGGGCCAACAATTGCCAGGACACTGGTCTAATCGGACCGATTCTGCCCGCTTTCGTGAGGTTTGCGCGATGTACAACCTGAAGTGATCGCACAACAATGGGGCCATCGCCACTGCCGGCGATTATCTTTGCCGGCTTATGCCATTACGATGCCTTATCAAATCCGAGAAGCGTGCCGATCTGTCGCATCCTGTTCGGCCATCACGACACAGCGCCGTCAAGGCGTCGCTCCTCGACGAACTGCACCCGGATCGGCTCGCGCGACCGGCTTGAATGACTTTGCACACCGTTCAGGCGCGATTGGGCACAAACGGGCAGAGGACCAGGCTCGGCAAGGCGTAATGTATTTGCCATAGACCCAGCCGCTGACAAAGGTCCCGTCGCTCACCGGATCGCGCTTGACCTCTCGACAACGGTAGAACTGGCCGCCGCCATAGTCCTTCAAGGGTATTCGACATCGATCTCCTCCGCTATATCGGGCTTCCAATGCTCCGGACGCCACCGCGAAAATCTTGAACGCAAGCGGGGCGCGCCATTCACCTCGTCCAGCGAGTTCCAATGAAACAGACCATCTTCCCGTCCGCTACCCCCCCGGTTACCGAGGAACGCCCCGTCGACGATACGCGCCACGGCATAACCCGCGTCGACGAATTCGCCTGGCTGCGCGCCGACAACTGGCAGGAAGTGTTCCGCGATCCCTCGCTCCTCGATCCCGCCATCCGCAGCCATCTCGAAGCCGAGAACGCCTACCAGCAGGCCCTGATGGCCGACACGGAAGTGCTGCGCAAAACCTTGTTCCAGGAGATGAAGGGCCGCATCAAGGAGGACGATTCCTCCGTGCCGATGAAGGACGGTCCGTTCGCCTACGGCTCTTCCTACAAGAAGGGCGGCGAGCAGCCCCGCTTCTTCCGCACGCCGCGCGACGGCGGCACCGAGGAGATCATCCTCGACGGCGATCATGAGGCGGAGGGCAAGCCGTATTTCCACCTCGGCGGCATCGAGCACACGTCCGACCACAAGCGCCTGCTGTGGAGTTTCGACGACAAGGGCTCCGAATTCTTCACGCTGAAGACGCGCGATCTCCCAACGGGCGAAGATCTCGCAGACGTCATTACCGACACCGCCGGATCCGGCGTCTGGGATGCCGGAAACACGGGCTTCTTCTACACGCGGCTCGATCCCAACCATCGGCCGTCGAAGATATTCTACCACTCACTCGGAACGGACACCGCCGATGACCGCCTTGTCTTCGAGGAGACCGACCCGGGTTTCTTCATGGGCGTAGGCGGCACACGCGACAACCGCTGGGTGATGATCGGCATCAACGACCACGAGACCTCCGAGTATCGCATCATCGACGCCGCGACGCCCGATGCCCAGCCCAGGCTGGTGGCGGCGCGCGAGGCCGGCCTGCAGTATGACCTTGAGGAAGGCGGCGACATCTTCTTCGTGCTGACCAATGCCGATGGTGCGAAAGACTTCAAGATCATGACGGCGCCTGTAGACAATCCGGGACGCGAAAACTGGTCGGAACTGGTCGCGCACGAGCCCGGGCGGCTTATCCTGTCGGTCATCGGCTTCAAGGACTTCATGGTCCGTCTGGAACGCAAGGACAGCCTTCCCCGCATCGTTATCCGCGACCGCGCCGACGGCAGCGAACACATGATCGACTTCGATGAGGAGGCCTATTCGCTTGGCCTGTCCGGCTCCTACGAATACGACACCGAAATCATGCGCTTCTCCTATTCCTCGATGACCACGCCCGGCCAGGTTTTCGACTACGACATGCGCACGCGCGAACGCACGCTGCTGAAGACGCAGGAAGTCCCGTCCGGCCACGACCCCGAGCACTATGTCACGCGCCGCCTGATGGCACCGTCGCATGACGGCGAACTGGTGCCGATCTCGCTGATCCATCATCGCGACACGCCGATCGATGGCTCCGCGCCCTGCCTGCTCTACGGTTATGGCGCCTACGGCATCGCCATCCCCGCCGCCTTCAACACCAACATCCTGTCGCTGGCCGATCGCGGTTTCGTCTACGCCATCGCCCATACACGCGGCGGCAAGGACAAGGGCTTTGCCTGGTACGAGGACGGCAAGCGGCAGAAGAAGACCAATACTTTCCTCGACTTCATCGCCGCAGCGACGCACCTCGTCGCCGAGAACTACACCGGGCATGACCGCATCGTCGCGCAGGGCGGCTCGGCTGGCGGCATGCTGATGGGCGCCATCGCCAATCTCGCGCCGGATGCCTTTGGCGGTATCATCGCCGAGGTGCCCTTCGTCGACGTGCTCGACACCATGCTCGACGACACGCTGCCGCTGACGCCGCCCGAATGGCCGGAATGGGGCAACCCGATCGCCTCCGTCGAGGACTACCGCACCATCGCCGCCTATTCGCCCTACGACAATGTCGGCGCGAAAAACTATCCGCCGATTCTTGCCGTCGCCGGCCTCACCGACCCGCGCGTCACCTATTGGGAGCCGGCGAAATGGATCGCCCGCCTGCGCAAGCTGAAGACCGGCGACAATCCGGTGCTGTTCAAGATCAATATGGATGCCGGCCACGCCGGCGCGTCGGGCCGTTTTTCGCGTCTGGAGGAGATCGCCTACAACTATGCGTTTGCTCTAAAAGTGGTAGGCCGCGACAAAACAGAGGCTGGCTAAGGTACCCCGATGGATTTCGAGGAAGTCTGGCGCATTCGCGAGGAGGAGATTTACCCCGGCCTTTTCGGAGGCCAGCAGCGCGGCATATTCCCCCTGACACAAGAACTTTTTCAGAATCAGTTCAAGCGGGCCGAGATTGATCCGAGCTGGCTGTTTTATGGCGTGATAGAATTCGCCCCAACCCCTGCTCGCCCGTTCTGGCTCTACGTCACCTCAGGAAACTCCAACCCATGGATGGTGGCACCGGAAGACTATGACGCCACGGGAGACTCCGGTCAGGGGATCGAGTTCGTGCTTGCTTCGACCGAACAAGGTGATTGGGCGGTGCGCACCCTGCAAAGCATGCTGGCTTTCGATATCTTGCTCGGTGTCCGGCACTTCTCAGGACGCGGTCCCCTTGAAAACGGGGATCGGATTCCATTGCGAGCGCCGATCAACGGCGACGCGACCAGCGCCGTCCGTAATCTGATCCTGTCTTTGCCAGAGGTCTTGCCGACCGAGTTCGTGTTACCGTCGGGCGGCGTCGCGCTTTTGACCTTCACTGGCGTGACCGATCCCGAGATCGCGTACGGCAAGGCCAACGGAACGGATGAATTGGTGAACCGTCTTCGGGAGGCCGGCTGCTATCCTGTGACTGATCCGAGACGCCGTTCGGTCATTTGACTGGCATCCATTGAGCGCTGGTCCCCGCGAGTCGGATATCTGTTGGGATGCAACGGAACCGCTTGGCCGTCACGCCGCCGGCCGCAGCGAGGCAGGCGGCTCCTTGCTTGCCCCGCCCCTCGTATCCTCCCACCAGTCGCCCAGCGCATCGATCAGTGGCAGCAGGGCCAGGCCGGCGGGCGTGAGGTCGTAATCGACGCGTAGCGGATAGCCGGAATGGGCGGTGCGGGTGACGATGCCGGCCGCCTCGAGTTTTCGCAGTTCCAGCGTCAGGATGCGGTGCGACACCGTCGGGTTGTCGCGACGCAATTCATTGAACCGCTTGGTGCCGTCCTTCAGATAGTAGATCAGCAGCGTCGGCCAGCGGCCGCTCAGCACTCGCATCACGTCCTCGATCGGGCAGCTCGAAACCGTGTCCTTCATGTGGCGCTCCTGGTTACAAAATTGTGCGTAATTTACCTGGGCTCTTCCGCCACCTAGATCAAGCTCCGCTGCGCAGCGTGATTTCTTTCATCACGGAGCTGAACTATGGAACCTATTCTCGTTTACGGCTTCCCGGCGGGAAGCTCGATGGGCCTCGTCGCCGCCTTCGAACTGATGGGCCGGCCCTACCGGCTGTGCCGCGTCGACATGCTCGCCGACATGAAGAACGACCGCTATGTGCGCATCAATGGAAGGCAGGAAACGCCCATCCTGATCACCGAGGACGGCCGCGCGCTTACCGAGACGATGGCCATCATCCACTGGATCGAACAACGCGACATCGAGCGCCGCGTCACCTTCGATCCGAAATCGCCGGAGGCCGATCGGATGTATCAGCTCGCGGCCTTCGTCAACACCGGCTTCACAGCCGCGTTCAGCCCGCTCTGGGTCGCCTATGAGACCGAGGACGCCGACCCTGCCTTCATCGACGCGTTGCGTCGCTACGGCCGCAAGGCCGTCAAGGATCGCCATGATCACCTTGAGGCGATGATCACTGAAAACGGGTTCCTGGCCGGCGACCGTATGACGATGGCCGATACGACCCTGATCGGCGTGGCGCGCTGGGCGGAATTTCACAACGCAATCGACGGAAGCGACTATCCGAGGCTCGGCGCACTTCGACGCCGCATCGAAGCCGAACCGGCGGTGAAATTCGCCGAAGCACTTGAGTCCGGGGAAACGCCCACCGGTTCCGGCGTGCTCCTCGGCCACGTTCCGCTGGACGAGGTCATCGACCGTTTCGGGAAATAGCAAAACGACGACCGAGGCCCGGGCCCCCCGGGCCTCAAAATCCGTTCGGATGCGGCGGGACAGACTTGAGATAGGCGGCGATTGCCGACCGATCCTCAGGCGTCAGCTTCGCCATGTTCTTCTGCACCTCGGTCATCGAACCGCCGACCGAATCGAAATCCGGCGTGAAGCCGGTTTCGAGGAAGTAGGCGATCTCGCCCTCGGACCAGCCGCCGATGCCGCCCTCGCCGCCGGTGATGTTGGGAACCTTGCCCTTGCCTTCGGCAGCCACCGCGCCAGCCAGCCACTCGCCGGTCTTCGGCCCGCCGATGAAATCACGAGGCGTATGGCATTCGCCGCAATGGCCGGGGCCTTCCACCAGATAGCGGCCGGCCAGCACATTGTCCGGCGTGCCTTCCGAAAACGCCACGACCGGTCGGTCGCTGAGATAGAGCAGCTTCCACAGGCCGAGGCCGCGCCGGATGTTGAAGGGGAAGCCGAGCTTATGGTCCGCTGCCTTGCCGGGAACCGCAGGAAGCGTTTTCAGATAGGCATAGAGGTCACCGACATCCGACGGCTTCATCCGCGCGTAGGATGCGTAGGGAAAAGCCGGATAAAAATGCGAGCCGTCCGGCGACACGCCCTTCAGCATCGCATTGGCGAGATCGGCTGAAGTCCAGCCGCCTATGCCGTCGGTCGGGTCCTGCGAAATATTCGGCGCTACAAAGGTGCCGAACGGCGTCTTCAGTTCCAGCCCGCCGACGAGCTGCAGCCGGGCATCACCTTCCGACCCCGGCTTGGCGTGGCAGGAGGTGCAGCCGCCAGCCCAGAAGATGCGCTCGCCACGCACGGCATCACCCGGACCCATTGCCGCCAGCGTCGTCTCGTCCAGCCGCTGCGGCGCCGACAGCACCCAGCCAGCCACAGCTACCGCGCCGGCCACAAGAACGGCACCGACGGCGAGCTTGGCGATTGTCCGCATCCGCGCTTGGGACTAGCCCTTCTTCACCCGGAACATCTCATGGCAGCCGCCGCAATTCTGGCCGAGGACGCCAAGCGTCGCCTTGACGCCGTCGACATCGGCCGGCGGCGCGGCGAGTGCCGCTGCGGCATCGGTCTTGAACTTGTCGGCCTTGGCCTGGAAGCCAGCCATGTCTTCCCAGATCTTCGGCGAGGCGGTGGTGTCGCCCTTGTCGCTGCCGGCCGGGAACAGGGCCGCAACGTCGAGCTTCTGCGCGTCGTCGTTTATCGTCGTCAGCGCGGCAAGCACGACGGCGGCGTCGAAGGGCGCCTCGCCCTTGGCGATGGCCGCAAGCTGTCCGGCGGCCTTGCCATTGGCCTTCATCAGCGCCTGGCGGTCGGCGATCGGATCGGCCGTCGCCGCCGAAGCCGTCAGCGCGAACAGGGAGATGGCGAGAAGCAGTTTTTTCATGAAAGTCCCTCTGGGTTGCATATGGCTGCCTGAGGAGGCTAACGGTGAGCTTGCACGAGTTCTTGCGGCAAACAAGTTCACGGTTTCGTGATCGCCCCGGATGACATGATCAAACCAGGCAGTCAGACCAGTGGCTGGCCAACGCTCTCGCCGTCGATCGCGGCATGGGGCCAGATGCGTCGGCATTCAGCGCGAAAGGCAGAGATGGCGCTAGTTGCCACCGCTCTGTCCATCTGCAACGCTACGGCAATTTCCCGAAGCTCGTTGTCATCCGCCAGTCGATTGACGACCCAGACCGCCTTGCGCTCAATGTCCTCACCATAAGCTTGGATCGCTTTTTCCAGGGCTGTGTCAGGAATGCGGCCATGAACCTCAATCAGTCTGCCAAGATCGATTGCATCCCGGTAGGCCACGGACCGGTCCATGCATCGGTCGGCATTGGCCAACAGCTTTTCGGCAAACATGTCCGCCGCGGACAGCACGGGCACGCCAAGCCGGTCGTCCACAGCCCCGCTCAGCGCAATGCGGGCCTTGCGGATGATCTCGAACTTGATCGGCTGTCCCACCTGTTCGAGAAACATTCTGACGCCGTAGGCGTCCGCGCGCGCCTCCCGGACACTCGCGACGCCGTCGCCGAAAAGCGTCCGCTGACCTCCGGCGACGACGATGTTCCTGATTTCCCTGTAGCCGTCCACGTCGGCGCAAAGAAAATCAACATCGAGCGAACGCCTGTACTCGCCATAAAGCAGGACGACGGCCGTTCCACCGCCAAACCAGCAGCGGGTTTCGGTCAGCACTTGCCGGTTCATGCGCCGCAGCATGTCGGCGATGATTTTGTGTTCCGGTCGAATGAATGGCATGGCGCTGTCCGCTTCAGGCTACGCGAGACACGATAGCCGCAGAGTGCCATTCCACGGAAGCAGCGTCACTTCAGTCCGAAGCCGTTGCCGTATAGCCGCCCAAGCTCGTCGATGAGCTCGGCCTCGCGCTCGGTCAGATGATCCTGATCGACGAACCGCCAGTTCCGCTCGTAGAGGGCAAAAACCTCCTCGGCCGCGATCGGCCGCAGCGGATCGCGGTTCCAAACGAGCCGCTTGAGCTCGGGGAAGTCGGCCGGAACAATCTGTTTGCCGAAATGCAGCGTCATGGCGGGCTTATAACACAAATGCGGGCAAGGGCGTACGCACTGCGTTCCCGCCCGCCAAGGTGGAGAGCGTCAGCCGCCAGTTTGCCTGCCGAAACGACAAACCCCGCGAGTGCGCGGGGTTTGCATATCACGAGCTCTGCTCGCCTATTCCGACGCGACAGGCGTCCAGTGAAACTACTTCGCCTTCTCGTAAAGCTCGAGCACGTAGTCCCAGTTGATCAGGCTATCGACGAAAGCCTCCAGATACTTCGGCCGGGCGTTGCGATAATCGATGTAGTAGGAATGCTCCCACACGTCGACGCCGAGGATCGGCGTCGCGCCGTGGACCAGCGGGTTCTCGCCGTTGGGCGTCTTGGAGATGGCGAGCTTGCCGTCCTTGACCGAGACCCAGGCCCAGCCCGAGCCGAACTGCGTGGTGCCGGCGGCGATGAAGTCCGCCTTGAACTTGTCGTAGCCGCCGAGGTCTGCGTCGACCGCCTTCTGCAGCGCGCCGGGAAGCTTGTTGCCGCCGCCGCCCTTCTTCATCCACTTCCAGAAATGGACGTGGTTGTAGTGCTGGGCGGCGTTGTTGAAGAGCCCGGCATTCTTGCCGAAGGACTGCTTCACCACCTCTTCGACCGACAGGTTCTCCAGTCCGGCCTCGGCGGCGAGCTTGTTGCCGTTGTCGACATAGGCCTTGTGGTGCTTGTCGTGATGATATTCGAGCGTTTCCTTCGACATGAAGGGCTGAAGCGCCTCGTAGTCATAAGGCAAAGCGGGCAGTTCGAAAGCCATGGCAATACTCCCTCGTTGGCTAGAGACCGGCCCTGATGGACCGGGGAAGACGGTCGCGACCGTTGGCAAAACTCCGCCGACGCGTGTCGGTTCCCTTCTATGCGGGTTCCGGAAGACTGTCACACGGTTTTCCGTCCAAAACCTGCGGCAAAAAGAGATTCAAACCGTCGCTTCGCGCTCAGGCGGCGGTCGCGTGCGCCCATTCCCAGTAGAGTTCGCGCGCCTTGCGGGCGACCGGGCCGGGCTGCAGGTCGCGGTCCTCGATGCGGGTGACTGGTACCACCTTGGAGTAGTTGCCGGTCGAAAATATCTCGTCGGCAAAGCGGAAATCGCGCGGCGTCAGCGTCTTCTCGGTCGTCCGGAACCCGTAGTCGCCGAGCAGGCCGATGGTGCGCGAGCGCGTGATGCCGGACAAGAACGTGCCATTCGGCGCCGGCGTGTAGACATGCCCGTCCTTGACCAGAAAGATGTTGGACGACCCCGTCTCCGCGACATTGCCCAGCATGTCGAGCACCAGTGCGTTGTCGAAACCGCGCATGCGCGCTTCGAGAATGGCACGGCCGTTGTTGGGATAGAGGCAGCCGGCCTTGGCGTCGGTCGGCATGGTCTCGATGGTCGGGCGGCGGAACGGCGAGACGGTGAGCGAGAAACCGCTCGGCTCCGGCATCGGCACCTCGTAAAGACACAGGCAGAACCGCGTCGAGTCCGGATCGGCCGGCACACCCATATAGCCGCCGTGCTCGGCCCAATACATCGGGCGAATATAGATCGCCGTCTTGCCGTCGAATTTCTTCAACCCGTCCCAGGTCAGCCCGACGATCTCCTCGACCGTCATGGTCGGCCTGAGCCCGAGGCTGATCGCGGAGTTGTTGACGCGGGCCGCATGGCGGTCGAGGTCGGGCGCCACACCCTCGAACCAGCGGGCGCCGTCGAACACGCTTGAAGCCAGCCAGAAGGCGTGGCTGCGCGGCCCGAGGATGGCCACGTTGCCCTCGTGCCAGTCGCCGTCGACATAGGTCCAGGTGGTGGTCTGCGCGGCCGCGGCAAGGGTCATGTCATAGCGTCTCCTTTTGCGTGGCCATGGAAAGCCGCTTTGCGCCAGCAGGTCAACCGGGACCGTCAGGCAAAACGGTGGACCAGCGCCCGTCTCAGCCGGAGCCGCGCCCATGCCTGAGCGCTCGACGCCAATCATTCAACAAAGTGGTTGACTATCGAAGCCACACCTCTATATTCAACCTCATGGTTGAGCTTCAGACGCCTCAGTTGAACGCCATCTTTCACGCCCTCGGCGACGCCACCCGCCGGCAGATGCTGCACGACCTCGTCAACGGCGAGCGAACCGTCAGCCAGCTTGCGGAACCCTTCGAAATCTCGCTCGCCGCGGCCTCGAAGCACATCAAGGCGCTGGAACATGCGGGGCTGATCCGCCGCGAAGTGCGCGGACGCACCCATCTGTGCCGCCTCAACCCCGGACCGCTCGCCAGCGCCCACCAATGGCTGAGCTTCTACGAGCGCTTCTGGACCGAGCGTCTGGATGTGCTCGAACGGCTTCTCCGTGAGGAGGACGCCCGCAAATCCAGCACACCAAAAAAGGAGACGACCAATGAATGAACTCGCCCCCATGGATCCCTATGGCGTGCTGACCGAGCCTGCCACGTTGACGATCCACCGGCTCCTGCCCGGCCCCATCGAGCGCATCTGGGCGTATCTTACCGACAGCGAGCTGCGCCGCCAGTGGCTGGCGGCGGGCCGGATGGAGGCGAAGGCCGGAACGCCGGTCGAACTCGTCTGGCGTAACGGCGACCTCAACGACCCGCCCAGCCATCGCCCGGCCGGCTTCCCGGAGGAGCACAGCATGCAGAGCCGGATCACCGAGTTCGATCCGCCCCGAAAACTCTCCATCACCTGGCAGGGCAGCGGCGACGTCTCCTTCGAACTGGAGCCGAAGGGCGGCGACGTGCTGCTCACCGTCATCCACCGCCGCCTGCCCGACCGCGACACAATGCTGAAGGTCGCCGGCGGCTGGCACATGCACCTTGACATCCTGGTCGCCCGCGCCTCGGGCAAGGAGCCGGCGCCATTCTGGGAAGGCTGGGCCCGGCTCAAGCAGGACTACGACCGGCGCCTGCCCGCCTGACGTAAGTCACGCATCCAAATCCACTGGACTGAAGGTTCCCGCGGGATGGGCTCGCGGGAGAACGAAGCCCGCAACCCTGAAACAGGAGATTTTTCCATGACCGACAACAGCTTCACCACGACGATCACCGTCGACCAGACCCCGGAGCAGGCCTTCGCGGCCATCAACAATCCTCGCGGATGGTGGTCGCAGGAAATCGAAGGCAGCACCGACAGGGTCGGCGAGGCGTTCGACTATCACTACAGCGATGTCCACCGCTGCAGGATCAAGGTGACGGAACTGACCCCCGGCAAGAGAGTGGCCTGGCATGTCCTGAACAATTATTTCAGCTTCACCGAGGACACGACCGAATGGACGGACACGGACATCACCTTCGACATCGCCGGCAAGGGCGGCAAGACGGAAGTCCGCTTCACCCACATCGGCCTGGTCCCCGAGTACGAGTGCTACGAGGCCTGCCACGAAGGCTGGAGCACCTATATCAACAGCAGCCTGCGCGACCTGATCGCGACCGGCAAGGGGCAGCCCAATGTCGGACAGCCCATGACCGAAAACGAGCGGATGCTCACCGCCTGAATCCTTCCGCAGCCAGTCGGCCCGGCCGCCCGGTCGGGTCGCACCGTAACCGAATTGGTGATCAAACAGGAGTTGTCATGCGCAAGCTGATCGCCGGAATGAAGATTTCCCTCGATGGCAAGATGGAAGGCCCCGAGGGCATGGCCGACTGGGTGGAAGCCTGGTCGGACGACTACGGCCTGATGCCGCAGATCGACGCCTGCGTGCTCGGCGGCGGCATGTATCCCGGCTACGAACGCTATTGGACCGCGATCCAGACCGAACCGAAGACGCCTGTCTGGATCACCGGCAATCCGCCCACGCCCGCCGAGCTGGACTGGGCGGATTTCATCCGGCGCACCCCGCACTACGTGCTGTCGAATACACTTTCCTCGGCGCAGTGGCCGAACACGCGCTTCATCGAAAACATCGGCGCAGTCGCCGCCCTCAAGCAACAGCTCGGCAAGGACATCTATCTCATCGGCGGCGCCCGCATGACGGCGAGCTT
The DNA here is from genome assembly GCF_044326205.1 of Mesorhizobium sp. IMUNJ 23232. Classification (NCBI taxonomy): domain Bacteria; kingdom Pseudomonadati; phylum Pseudomonadota; class Alphaproteobacteria; order Hyphomicrobiales; family Phyllobacteriaceae; genus Mesorhizobium; species Mesorhizobium sp. IMUNJ 23232. Next base: position 14,728 of record NZ_JBIRCY010000046.1, on the reverse strand, counting down.
CATCGATGCCGGGCTGGTGGACGAATTGCGGCTCATCGTCCATCCGCTGATCGCCGGCGACGGCAAGGCTTTGTTCGGCGCCACGCAACATCGCCGCAAGCTCGACCTGCTCAAGCTTGAGCAACTAGACGGCGGTCTTATACGGCTGGCCTACGGCATCGGCTGACGCCACCTTCGCAGGCCGGCGGGCGAGTTCCCTTACGGTTTCGCGCCCGCCTCTTTTTCACGGAATGCAGCCTCGCCGGCGTCCGACACCTCCACCCACTTGCGGTCGGGCGGCGCGTCGGCGACGTAGGCGTCGTGCCAGTTCCACCATTTGTAGGTCGGGGTCTGCGGATAGCCTTTTGGCGAATCCTCCCAGACCTCCTGGCGGCCGAGCGGCGTGATGTCGAGATAGTTCCAGGTGCCGCCCATCTGTTCGTCGCCGCGATTGTTGACGAAATAGGTGCGGAACACGCGGTCGTCATCGCGCAGGAACACATTGGTGCCGTGCCACTCGTCGACGCCAAAATCCTTGTCGAAACTGTCGGTGACCGTGACCCACGGCATCGTCCAGCCCATGCGCTTCTTCAGCCGCGTTATGTCGGCCTGCGGCGCGCGCGAGGCGAAGACCAGCGTGGTGTCGCGGGCGTTGAGATGCGCGACATGGGCGACCTGGTCGGCCACCATCGAGCAGCCCCGGCAGGCATGATCCGGCCAGCCGTAGACGCCCGGCTCGTAGAAGGCGCGGTAGACGATCAACTGGCGGCGGCCGTCGAACAGGTCGAGCAGGCTCACCCTGCCGGCCGGCGCTTCGAACAGGTAGTCGCTCCTCACGGCCATCCACGGCATGCGCCGGCGCTCGGCGGCGAGCGCGTCACGGGCGCGGGTCTCAGCCTTTTCCTTGACGAGCAGTTTTTCGCGAGCGGCCTCCCATTGTTCGGGCGACACGACCGGAGGTCTTTGCATGGCGGACGGTCCGCCATTTCCGGCTGTTGTTGTCATGGCTTCAAAACCTCCCCTTTGGGTCGATTGCCGCGCCCCGATGCCGAGGCGCGTCACTGCCCGGTCGCGCCCTTCGCCCGCGATAGGCCGTGAAGTAGATCGAACCGGACGGGCAGCAAGTGCGCTTCACCCATCCCGTCATCCCGTCGGCATCTCATCGAAGCGCGGCAGCGCCGGATCGACATGATCCCAGTGGTGGCCGCGGATTCGATAGGTCGTGAATTGCGGCTTGTAGCGGCTGGGATCGTCGAGGCTTCCGGCATGCACGATAAATATCTCCGGCAAGGCGGCGAAAGTCAGATGGACCGGTGTCCCACAGGTCGGGCAGAAGCCATGCGTCTTTACCAGGCCGCTGTCGGCGGCAACGTCCCAGTGGGCGGCCTTGCCCGTGAGTTCCACATCCTTGGGCGACGCAAAAGCCATGTAGGAGCCGTGCCCGGTGCCGCTTCGCTGCTGGCACTGGCGGCACTGGCAGTCGTTCATCCCGATCGGTTCGGCGGATATCTTGTAGCGGATAGCGCCGCAGGCGCACCCGCCGGTGAAGGCGTCGCTCATCGTCTGTCTCCTGTAATGAATGGTTCAGTGCTTGCTGCCGGCGATCTCGCCCAGCCGCGGAACGACCTTCTTCCAGCCGTCGCTCATGTTCCGGAACGCCGTGTCGTTCATCGGCAGCACGAAGCCCGAATGGACTAGGCGGACCCGCGTCCCGCCCTTGACCGGCGAGAGCGTCCAGGTGACGACCGTGTCCAGTTTCGAGCCGTAGCCGACATTTGCTGCATGGCCGCCTTGCCAGGCATAGGCAAGGCGTTCGTTAGGCACTACTTGCAGAACCTCGCAACGGATCGTGCCGTCCCACTCGCCGGCCGGTTTGGTCTTGTAGGTGAAATGCGTTCCCTCGACCGGCTGGAAGCCTGCCGGCTCCATCAGCCAGCGGCCGATCAACTCGCCGGTCGTCAGCGTCTTCCATATGGTCTCCGGCGCATGCGGGAATGTCTCGTCGACGACGATATCCTGCGTCTGCGGCCTCAAGGCGGTGTCGTTCATGGGTCGATCTCCTTCAGGAGGGTTCTGAGATTGGAGAAGCGCTCGCGCCAGAAGGCGCCGTAGTGGCCCATCCAGTCGGCAAGCGGTTCGAGCCCGGCAGGCTCGGCGCGATAAAAGACATTGCGGCCCTGCGCGCGCTCGGCAACCAGCCCAGCCTGTTTCAAGGCCTTGAGATGCTGGGAGATGGCGCCTTGAGTCACGCTGCTGCCCCGCGTCAGTTCGACGACCGTAATTTCATCGGCCCCGACGACCCGCTCAAACACGGCGCGCCGCGTAGGGTCGGCCAATGCCCGCATGACGGCGGTAACGGAAGCAGCTTCGATCATGGGAAAAATCATTAGCATCCACTGATCAATTAGTCAATACTATTATTTTTTCGCACCAGCCTGCCTGAAGCCTAGCTGATGACGGACGAGGGACGCCGAAAAGCGCTTCCGGACGCAACAAGTGCTTGCTTTCATGAAACCTTTGGCCGACGAAAAGCACATGCTGCACGCCGCCTACATATTCGACGCCTATGGTACGTTGTTCGACGTGCATGCGGCCGTGCGCAAACAGGCCGGTCGCATCGGACCGGACGCCCAGCGCCTGTCGGAGATCTGGCGGGCCAAACAGCTCGAATATTCCTGGGTCCGCACGTTGATGGGCGCCTACCAGGATTTCTGGGCGCTCACCGAGCAGTCGCTGGATTTCTCGCTCGCCCTGATGAAGATCGACGACCCGAAACTGCGCTCCGACCTGCTCGCAGCCTACTGGACGCTCGATTGCTATCCGGAAGTCCCGCATGTTCTGAAGGCGCTGAAGGCGGCGGGCGCGCGGCTCGCGATCTTGTCGAACGGCTCGCCGGCCATGCTGGCGGCGGCGGTGAAGTCGGCGGCGCTGGAAAACGTGATCGACGAGATCTTTTCCGTCGATCCGGTGCGGCGCTTCAAGACCGACCCGCAGGTCTACGACCTCGTTGCCACCGGCTGGCGTCTTTATCCCGACGCCGTGTCGTTCCAGTCGTCCAACCGATGGGACATCGCGGGCGCGGCGAAATTCGGTTTCCGCACCGTGTGGATCAACCGCCACAGCCAGCCGGACGAATATGCCGACTTCCCGCCCCGTCTGATCCTGCCCTCGCTGGAAGGCCTGCTCGCGGGGTAGCTGGTCACCGGAAAACTGTTGCGCGGGCGCAACACCCGTTGGCGATCACATCTTCGCCACGCTGCCGTTGCATCCACGCCGGAATCGGAACCCCTATCCTCGCCGTTCATTGTTGAACGATTGCGCGATTCGGGGATCCCGGCCGCCGAAGCGAAGGGAAATGATGGTTTCGGACAACAGATTCATTCCGGCAATGACGCGCCGCCGCTTTCTTGGCGCGGCTGCGGCCGGCGCCGCCTCGATCGCGCTCTCGGCCTGCGCCAGCGCGCCGCGCGACGTCAGCTACGTCGAACCCGAGCCCGTGCCGCCGCCGCAAGCCGACATACCGGAATTCGGCAGTTTTGCCAGCATGTACGCTCCGGTCAGCGATGGCGGCTTCGAGGTTCCCGGCGTGCCCACCGACAAGATCGACAGCCAGTTTCTGCGCCAGGTCGTGCCCGATCCGACCGGCGAGATGCCCGGCACCATCGTCATCGACACGTCCTCGCACCACCTCTACCTCGTGCGCGAGGGCGGACAGGCCATCCGCTACGGCGTCGGCCTCGGCCGCGCCGGCTTCGAATGGGCCGGCCGTGGCGTCATTCAGTCGAAGCAGATGTGGCCGCGCTGGTTCCCGCCGAACGAGATGATCGACCGCCAGCCGGAGCTCGAACAGTACCGGGCCCGGCAGATCGGCAAGAAGAACGAATGGGAAGGCGGCATGCCGCCCGGCCCCAACAATCCGCTTGGCGCCCGCGCCCTCTACATCTTTCAGAACGGCGAGGACACGCTCTACCGGCTGCACGGCTCTCCCGAATGGTGGTCGATCGGCAAGTCGGTGTCGTCGGGCTGCGTGCGGCTGATCAACCAGGACATCATCGATCTCTACGACCGCGTGCCGGAAGGCACCAACATTGTCGTCGCCAGCGGCGTCGGCATCGGTGTGAGCCGGAACAACCCCGCTCCGGCCGGAGCGCCCGCGGCCTTGGGCACGGGCGGCGTTGCCCCGATCGGCACCGAACCGGCCGGCGTCGAGATCGGCGACCTCGCCTCCGGCTGACGCCCATACGTCAGATTCTTCAAGTCGGTCCTCCGATCTGGCCGCGCCCTTCACGCCGGTCACACCGCAATGTGATCCCGCGTCCCCGGCCTTGTTCCCGGCAAACGATGCAATTTGCGGTTGGTTGCCCTACAGCTTTCCCGGGCAACGCCGGCTGCCGCCTGTGGACAGCCATGTTGCCTCGAAACCACACCACCCCGCCCACCACATCTTCGCCACCGTTCGTCCCCGTTTGCGCCCGACTCCGATCGATCTATCCGCCGCGAAACGCCGACGGAAAGCCGCTGGCGTCGCGCCGCCCGGCACGCCGGGCCGCATCCTCCTGACTGACTGCAATCGAAAGACCAAAAAGAATGCCGACCGACCTTCCGCCCTCGCCCGTCCTGTCGCGCCGCCGCCTGCTCGGCGCGGCCGGCGCCGCCGCCGCATCGCTTGTACTGTCCGCCTGCACCAGCGTGCCGCGCGAGATGGCCTATGTGGCTCCGGCCGAACCGAAAAGACCCGAGCCGCCGCTGGAAGTCGTCGGCTACGAGGCGATGTATGCGTCGGTCGTCGACGAGGGCTACGAGATCCCCGCCATCCCGCTGAAGAAGGTGGACGAGAAATTCCTGCGGCGGCTCGTCGACGATCCGACCGGCGAGCGGCCGGGCACCGTGGTGGTCGATACTTCGGCCCACTACCTCTACCTGGTGCAGGAGAACGGCAAGGCGCTGCGCTACGGCGTCGGCCTCGGCCGCGCTGGTTTCGACTGGGCCGGGCGCGCCGTCATCCAGTGGAAGCGCAAATGGCCGCGCTGGACGCCGCCCGACGCCATGATCGGCCGCCAGCCCGAACTCGAACGCTACAGCGTCGCCAATGGCGGCATGGACCCCGGCCTGAAAAACCCACTCGGCGCCCGCGCCCTCTACATCTTCCAGGACGGCGAGGACACGCTCTACCGCGTCCACGGATCGCCGGAATGGTGGACGATCGGAAAATCCGTCTCGTCCGGCTGCGTGCGCATGATGAATCAGGACGTCATCGACCTCTACAACCGCGTGCCCGGCAAAACGCCGATCCTGGTGACCAGTGGCATCAGCGTGAGCTGAACCCAGCCGTTCCAACAGTTCTGTGCTCTTTCCGGCTCACCTGCTGGAACCGTTGATTTTTCTTGTCTTTCTGTAGGTGGCGACCGGAGCGAAGCGGCGCCCTCGACGGCGGATGGGCTGACCACCACTTATTGCCGACCCCACAATGCGAAACAGTCGGGTGAGCCTTCCCAAGAGGCTTCCCGACCTCCATGCGCTTCCTGACTTGAGTTCGCCGCCTTGCATCCGGCGCTTGACGGCGGATGCGGACGCTGCTTCGCTGGCTGCGGCGCGGCAGGGTTCGGGCGTCCCGCAGCCATGGGGTGACGATATGGGCTTCCACATAGCTGCCATCGGCCACGGCAAGGGCCGCGCCGCAATCGAGACCTCGCTACCCTTCGCCTACACGACGGCCGTATTCGGCTGGCTGCTTTCCGCGGGCGTCTATATCGCGGCCAAATGGATCATCCCGGAAATGCCGCCCTGGGCGCTCTGCTTCTGGCGGCTCGCATTGGCCTGCGTGATCCTGCTGCCCATCGTCCGCCAGCACTATCCGTCGATGATCGCCCTGCTGCGCGACCGGCCGCTGGAACTGCTCGTCGTCGGCGTACTCGGCCTGACGGTTTGCCAGGGCCTGATCTATGTCGGCCTCGAATTCACCAACGCCACCACCGCCGGCATCATCATGGCGCTGGCGCCGATGATAACGATGGTGCTGGCGCATTTCCTTCTCGCCGAGAAGATGGGTTTCCGGCAGGCGGCCGGGGCCGCGATCTCGATGTTCGGGATGATCGTCATCGTCGCGCGAGGCGACCTTCCCGGACTGCTGCGGCTGGAGGTGAACGCCGGCGAATTGCTGATCGTCGGCAGTGCGGTGGCCTGGGCGCTCTATACGGTGCTGTTGCGCCGCCTGAAATTCGGCATCGAGCGCCTTCCGCTGCTGGTCCTTCTGCTCGGCATGGGCGCGGTCGGCGCCGCACCGCTCTACCTCTGGGAGATTTTCTCGGGCCAGCGGACCGCGATGGATACGACCGGCCTGCTGGCGCTCGCCTATGTGGCCGGGCCTGGCGGCGCGTTCATGTATTATCTCTACAACCGCAGCGTCGACACGCTGGGCGCCAGCCGCGCCGGCATGATGCTCTATCTGCAGACCGCCTTCGTCGCGATCCTGGCCTACATATTCCTCGGCGAGCGGCTGCAGGGCTTCGACATAGTGGGCGGGGCCTTCATCGTCGCCGGCCTGCTGACAGCCATGCTGCCGGCGCGGCACAAGCCGACGCCGGCTGCGTCATGACGGCGCCTGGGGTCTGTCGAAATTCAGGTTTTGAAGGCCTGAATGCCAACAGGCGCTAAAAGCCTTTCTTGAGGCTGCCCAAAATACCCCGCACGATCGCCCGTCCCACCGACGAACCCATGGAACGGACCACAGACTTGATGGCCGCCTCGGCCACCGTCTGGCGGTTGGATGGACGCGGCCCGGCGGGCGTGCGCTGCCTTGGAGCGGGCTGATAGCGATCCTGGGGCGCCGGCTGAGAGGAATCGCCGCCGAAATCCGGCAGCGTCCAGCCTCCGCCCTGCCCGCCCGTCTGTGGCTCAGCCTCCTGCGGCGGTTGCTCGGCCCTCTTCTTCAGCATCTCGAACGCCGATTCGCGGTCTATCGTCTGGTCGTACTGGCCGGCGACGGGGCTTTCGAGGATCAGCTTCCTGCGTTCCTCCGGCGTGATCGGACCGAGCCGCGAGGCCGGCGGCCGCATCAGCGTCCGCTGCACCATCGACGGTATGCCCTTCTCCTCAAGCGTCGAGACCAGCGCCTCGCCGGTGCCAAGCTTGGTGATCGCCGTGGCGCAGTCGAAATCCGGATTCGGCCGGAACGTGTCGGCCGCGGTGCGCACCGCCTTCTGCTCGCGCGGCGTATAGGCCCGCAGCGCATGCTGCACCCGGTTGCCGAGCTGCGCCAGCACCGTTTCAGGCACGTCCAGCGGGTTCTGCGTGATAAAATAGACGCCGACGCCTTTCGAGCGGATCAGCCGCACCACCTGCTCCACCCGGTCGATCAGGATTTTTGGAGCCTCGTCGAACAGAAGATGCGCCTCGTCGAAGAAGAACACCAGCTTCGGCTTATCGGGGTCTCCGACCTCGGGAAGTTGCTCGAACAGTTCCGACATCAGCCACAAAAGGAAGGTCGCGTAGAGCCGCGGGTTCATCATCAGCTTGTCGGCGGCAAGCACATTGATGGCGCCGCGCCCGTCGCGCGTCGTGCGCATGATGTCGGCGATGCGCAGCGCCGGCTCGCCGAAAAAATTCTTCGCGCCCTGCTGCTCCAAAATCAGCAGCGAGCGCTGGATCGCGCCGACCGATGGCTTGGTCACATTGCCGTAACGTGTCGAAATCTCGTCGGCCCGCTGGGCGATGTTGGACAGCAGTGCCTGCAGATCCTTCATATCGAGCAGCAGCAGCCCTTCCTCGTCGGCAATGCGGAAGACGATGTTGATGATGCCTTCCTGCGCCTCGGTGAGGTTCATCAGCCGCGACAAAAGCAGCGGCCCCATCTCGGACACGGTGGCGCGGATCGGGTGGCCCTGCTCGCCGAACAGGTCCCAGAAGATCACCGGGAATTCCTGGAACTCATAGGGGTCGAGCTTCACCTGCTCGGCGCGCTTGACCAGAAAATCCTTGGCCTCGCCCATCATGGCGATGCCGGACAGGTCGCCCTTGATGTCGGCGCAGAACACCGGGACGCCGGCATTGGAAAAACCTTCAGCCATCACCTGCAGCGACACCGTCTTGCCGGTGCCGGTCGCCCCGGTCACTAGCCCGTGCCGGTTGCCGTATCTCAGCAGCAGTTCTTCCGGCCGCTGGTAGCTGTCGTCCGGCTTGCGGCTGGCGCCTAGAAAAATGCTGGCGGGCTCGGCCATGAAAATGTGCTCCCGGATACCTAAAATGCCGCACCGAACATCATTCGGTTGCAGGGCAATGGTATAAGATGGCGTTTGTCGCGCGACAATCGGTCCGGCGTGCTAAAATGCCAATGCGGGCTTGCACTTAAGCGCCGCGTTTGGCAATCGGTAGCAGCGCCTCTTTTGTCCGTCCGCGGCGCACCGGCGCCGTGGCGTCCAAGAGCCGGCCGGTGGTTGCTGAGCGTAGGAGTGACGAGGATGAACGTCGACGACCTGATCAGCGAATCCGCCTTTCCAGTGGCCGACCGGTCGAAATGGCTGGCCCTGGTGGAAAAGACCCTCGCGGGCGCCTCCTTCGACGACGTCATGGTCGCCCGCACCGACGACGGGCTGGCGATCGAGCCGCTGGCCTCGCGCCGCGCCGGCGCCATCCCGCTGCCGCGCCGCAAGGCCGCCCTGCCCTGGATCGTCGTCCAGCGCTGCGACGACACCGACCCCGCCCGCGCCAACCGCCAGGCGCTGGAAGACGTTGCCGGCGGCGCCACCGGCCTGACGCTGGTCTTCGAAGGCGCGCCCAACGCCTTCGGCTACGGCCTGCCTGACCAGCCCGACACGCTGGAACGCGTGCTCGACGGCATCCCGCTCGACACCGTGCATGTGCGCATCGACGCCCATCCCTCCAGCCGCGCCATGGCCGACCGCCTCGTCGCCTTCCTGACCAAGCGCCGTGCCGACCCGGCCAAGCTCAGCCTCTCCTTCGGCATCGATTCCGCCGCCAATTTCGCCGGCACCGGCCGCCTGCGCATGTCGATCGAAGCACTGCAGGCTTCGATGCCGCAGTCGCTGGCGCATTTCTTCGCCATGGGTGTCCCCGGCATTCTGCTCGAGGCCGACGGCCGCGTCTTCCACAATGCCGGCGCGACAGAAGCGCAGGAACTCGGCGCGATGCTCGCCGGCGCGGTCGCACATCTCAGGCTGTTCGAGGAAGCACGCCAGGCGCTGGTCTATGCCGCGCCGCATATCGGCTTCGCGCTGTCGGTCGACCAGGACCAGTTCCTGTCCATCGCCAAGATCAGGGCGCTCAGGTTGCTGTGGCAGAAGGCGCAGGAAGCCGTCAGGATCAAGCCGTCGCGCGCCATGGTCCATGCCGAGACGTCCTACCGCATGGCGACGATCCGCGATCCGGAAACCAACATCCTGAGGACGACGCTGGCCGCCTTCGCGGCGGGCGCCGGCGGCGCCGACTCGATCTCGGTCCTGCCGCACACCATCGCCCACGGCCTTCCCGGCGCCTTTGCTCGCCGCGTCGCGCGCAACACCCAGCTCGTGCTCGCCTCCGAAAGCCACATCGACTTCGTCATCGACCCGGTTGCCGGCTCGGGCAGCATCGAGGCACTCACCGACGCGCTCTGCGAGGCGGCCTGGGCCGAGTTCCAGCGCATCGAGAAGGAAGGCGGCCTGCTGCGCAGCCTTGCCGGCGGCCATTTGCAGAGCCGCATCGTCGAGGCGCGCGACCGCCGCGCCGCCGAATACCGCTCCGGCAAGCGCGCCATCATTGGCACGACGCTGTTTCCCGCCAAGATCGAACTGCCGGTGGAAACCCTTCCCGCCTCCCCTCGCCCGCTCCCCACCGACGGCACGGTGTTCTGCCAGAGGCTGGAGTCGGCCCGCATCGACGAACTGGTTGCTGCCAATTGATGATTCCTGATTTCACGAAAATCGACTGGCAGCGGCCAGGGCCTGCCGCGCCTATCCGCGACAGAAGCACATGGAAGACCCCTGAAGGCCTGACGATCAAGCGCTCGTATGGCGAAAGCGACGTCGCAAAGCTTCCAGTGCTGGACACTTTTCCGGGTGTCGCGCCGTTCATCCGCGGCCCCTATCCGACCATGTATGTCCAGCAGCCCTGGACGATCCGCCAATATGCGGGCTTCTCGACGGCTGAAGAATCCAACGCCTTCTACCGCCGCAACCTCGCCGGCGGCCAGAAGGGGCTGTCCGTCGCCTTCGACCTCGCCACCCATCGCGGCTACGACAGCGACCATCCGCGCGTCGCCGGCGACGTCGGCATGGCAGGTGTGGCCATCGATTCCATCCTCGACATGCGCCAGCTCTTCGACCAGATCCCGCTCGGCGAGATGACCGTGTCGATGACCATGAACGGCGCCGTGCTGCCGATCATGGCGCTCTATATCGTCGCCGCCGAAGAACAGGGCGTCGCCCAGAAGGACCTTGCCGGCACCATCCAGAACGACATTTTGAAGGAGTTCATGGTCCGAAACACCTACATCTATCCGCCGAAACCTTCGATGCGGATCGTGTCGGACATTTTTTCCTACACTTCGGTCAACATGCCGAAGTTCAACTCCATCTCGATCTCCGGCTACCATATGCAGGAAGCCGGCGCGACCGCCGACCTCGAACTCGCCTACACTATCGCCGACGGCATCGAATATGCGCGCGCCGGCGTCGCCGCCGGTCTCGACATCGACAAATTCGCACCGCGCCTGTCCTTCTTCTGGGCGATCGGCATGAATTTCTTCATGGAAGTCGCCAAGATGCGGGCCGCCCGCCTGATCTGGGCGGCGCTGATGCAAAAGAACTTTTCGCCCAAGGATTCTCGCTCGCTGTCGCTGCGCACCCATTGCCAGACCTCCGGCTGGTCGCTGACGGCGCAGGACCCCTACAACAACATCATGCGCACAATGGTCGAGGCGATGGCGGCCACCCAAGGGCACACTCAGTCGCTGCACACCAATTCCTTCGACGAAGCGCTGGCGCTGCCCACCGACCATTCGGCGCGCATCGCCCGCAACACCCAGCTCATCCTGCAGAAAGAGTCCGGCACCACGCGCTTCATCGATCCGTGGGGCGGCTCGGCCTTCGTCGAGCGGCTGACCCACGACCTCGCGGCAAAAGCGCTCGGCCACGTCGAGGAGGTCGAATCCCTCGGCGGCATGGCGGCGGCGGTTGAGAAAGGCATCCCGAAACTGCGCATCGAGGAGGCCGCCGCCCGCACCCAGGCGCGCATCGATTCCGGCGAGCAGTTTCTGGTCGGCGTCAACGCCTTTCGCCCCGAAAAGGACATCGAGGTCAACGTCCTCAAAATCGACAACGCCGAGGTCCGCGCCCGGCAACTGTCGAAGCTCCAGCAGCTCAAGGGCACGCGCGATGTCTCCGCCGTCGAGACGGCGCTCGATCAACTCGCCGTCGCCGCGCGACAAGACGGCAACCTGCTGGAATTCGCCATCAAAGCCGCCCGCGCCAAGGCGACGGTCGGCGAGATTTCGCTGGCGCTGGAAAAAGCGTTCGGTCGCCATGTCGCCGAGGTCCAGACGATCTCGGGCGTCTACCGCGAGGCTATCGGCGAGAATGCCGTCGTCGACCGCGTGCAAGTGAAGGTTTCCGCCTTCGAGAAGGCCCACGGCGCGAAGCCGCGCATCCTGGTCGCCAAGATGGGCCAGGATGGGCACGACCGTGGCCAGAAAGTCATCGCCACCGCCTTCGCCGATCTCGGCTTCGACGTCACCGTCGGCTCGATGTTCCAGACGCCGGAAGAGATCGCAAAACTCGCGGCCGAGCACGACGTCCACATCGTCGGCGCCTCCTCGCTCGCCGCCGGCCACCTCACCCTCATCCCCGAACTCAAGGCCGCGCTGAAAAAACTCGGCCGCGACGACATCGTCATCGTAGCCGGCGGCGTCATCCCGCCGCAGGATTTCGAGGCGGTGCGCGAGGCCGGCGCGGCGGAAATTTTTCCGCCGGGCACGGTGATCCCGGAAGCGGCGGAGCGATTGCTGGATGGGCTGGTCCGCTAAGCGCCGGACGGTTCAGTTCGAACCGGATCGCAGCACGCCGACATAGGCGGCCAGAGCCTCCGCGTGGTTTTTCTCGGCGCGAAGGCCCACATGCCCATCCGCCCTCGCCACCAGGAGCATAACGCCCCCCACGCCCAGCCGGTCGGCAGCCGCCGGCTCTAAATGCGCCTCGACATCCGCGACCTTCTCATTCGCGGAAAGGGCGATGACCGTCTCGATGATCGGGCCGTCGGACAAGGGCTTCACGTCACGAAGCACCTTGGAGAGATCGTCCCGGCCGGTCGAGGCTCCGCCTATGAGGAATGCGGTATGGCCCCGCCGGTTGGCGCGGTGATGAAGCATGCCGCTGCCCCCAGCCGCCTGCCGCAGTTCGATCCCGTCCGGCAGCCGCTGGCCCGGCCAGCTTGCTTCACGCCTGTCGCCAAGCACGATCGGCGAGGTCGCGTAGTCGATATCTAGTTCAGCCTCGGCCACCGCCTCATGATGGCGTGTCGCAGGGTCGGCGAAAGCGGCGCGGATAGCGGCGTCGCGCTCCCGTCGAGCGGCTGCGCCCTTGACCATCTGGGCGCCCTCCGCCGTGTCGCCGGAAGCCGTCACCATTTCCGCCACCGGACGCCGTTCCGCCTCATAGCTGTCGAGCAGCTTCTCGGAGCAATGTCCCTGGCAGACCAGTGCCAGTTTCCAGGCAAGGTTGTAGGCATCCTGCAGGCCGCTGTTCATGCCGTGGCCTTGCGCGGGGCTGCAGGTATGCGCGGCGTCGCCGGCAAGCAGGATACGGCCCGACCGGAATTTCCGCGCCACCTTGGTGTGGCAATGGAAACGCGTCGGATTGGCCACGCCCTCGAAGCGCGCTGCCGGCAGATAGCGCCGCAGCGTGCCGAGTGCGTCGGCGACGAGATCGGAATCCGGCGAACTCGGCCTCAGATAGACACGCCAGCGTTCGCCCGGCAGCGCGGTGAGGATGACCGGCACCTCATCCAGATAGGCGTAGTTGGCCTCGAACGACGCCGGCCAGCCAGCCACACCGGCGTCGAACACCGCCCAGGGCTCGGCGATGTCGTGTCCGTCCTGCTCGATGCCGGCGAGCGCCCGAACGATACTGTGGTGCCCGTCGCAGCCGATCACCCATCGGGCGAGGATTTCGCTCGCCTTGCCCTCGTGCTCGATCGTGGCGAGCATGCCGTCCTGCCGCTCCACCAAATCGACGAGTTTCGTCGCGCGCGTAACCGTGCCGCCCTGCCGCCCGAGGTAGTCGCTCAGGATCGCTTCGGTCACTTCTTCCGATATGCCGATGTTGAAAGGATAGCGGCTGCCGCAGAGTTCGAGGTCGATCTCGCCCAGCACCGCGCCGCCCGCATGGATGCAGGCGCGCCGCTGTTTCACGCCGGCGGCCAGCAACGGCTCCAGGATGCCAAGCGATTCGAAAATCTCCAGCGAGCGCGGATGGACGACCGTGGCCCGGTCCCAGGCCATCGCATGCTCATGCGCGTCGATGAGAAGGCAGTCCACGCCGCGCCGATGCAGTTCCGCGGCTGCAAGCAAGCCGGTCGGACCGGCTCCGACGACCAAAACCGTTACAGAAGTCACCACATGTTCCCCCAAGCTTGTCCGGCCATAATGCATTGCCGGATTGCCGGCGCAAGCCGAGGGCGGATGTTGGCCGCGCAGTGTCCTAGCCGTCCCGGGGCAAGCAGGCCGAAGGCTGTCGTGGAGCCCTGGTCACGGCGAGATCGTACCAGCCTGAATCCAGCCTATGACGGCCTTTCTGTTGGAATGGCGATCCCGGAAATAGCGGAAAACTACTGGATGCTCTCTCTTTGAAGCAGCCCTGTCGGCATGATACCTTTCGAGCAGGAGGGTTCGGCGATGACCAACGAGAACGAGAACTTCGAGAAGCAACTAGAAGCTGCCCGAGAAGGCATGGATCGCTATCGGACCGCGCTGTCTGCGCTTGCCGGGAACGATATCTCCGAACAGCTTCGTCTCCGGATCGAGGTCGCGCGCGAGCGGATGGCAAAATACAAGGCCGTATATAGCGCCTTGGCCAAGTAGGCATCGCTAGCACAGCCCTCCTCATCCGGCCTCGCTCCGCTCGAGTTCCGTTGATCGCGTGTTCGTACGTTGTTCTTTTGGAGGGCAGATGCAGGGAACTTGGATTAGAAAGATCAGCACAGCGACGCCGTCGGTCGCTGTAGTCTTCATACATGGAATTCTGTCAGACAACGAAAGATGCTGGCGGCATAGAAGCGGAGCCTATTGGCCAGATGTTCTCGCTGACCACGAACCGCTTAGCGGAATTGGAATTTATGAGTTTACATACCAAACGGGAATTTTCAGCGGATCCTATAGTCTCGGCGACGTTGTCAGTTCGCTAAAGGAAAGTCTTATCCTTGATTCGGTTGTTGCGGCAAATCGGATCATTTTTGTCGCTCACAGCATGGGTGGAATCATCGCTAGGCGTTACATAGTCCAGCAACTTGGCGAACTCGTCGAGCGGGGGACTGAGATCGGCTTGTTCCTGGTCGCATCCCCATCGCTCGGTTCATCCTATGCAAACTGGTTGGCACCCTTAGCGAAATTTATGGGCCATTCTCAAGGCACCGCGCTAGCGTCCGTTGACAAAGGTTGACTGGAGAATCCGGTTTTGATTCAAGGCTTCTTTTTGGAGGCAGCCTTGGGCGAACGTGTTGGTCTGACGGACGAGGAATGGGAACTGATCGGGCCTTTGCTGCC
>NZ_JBIRCY010000045.1:0-59142 GCF_044326205.1 Mesorhizobium sp. IMUNJ 23232 | reverse complement strand
CGGCGGCGGCAGGGGGATGCGTGGCGCATCATCGTCGAGCGACCGGATGCGCGGCACGGCATGCGCCGGAACATAGTTGCGGCGGATGCGGAAGGGATATTTCAGCGCATCGAGCAGCGAAAGGTTTAAGCTACGCGGCCTGGCGGCGCGCCGCTCGGCGGCCTTTTGCTCGGCTTCAAAGCGGGCAAAATCCTCCTGCGACAGGGCGACGGCGAGGCCGAGGCGGCGCATGGCGGCCACCGTGTCGGAAATTTTTGGTTTTGGCTTGCGCGGACGAAACGGCGGGAGCGTCACGACGATGCCTTGCGCCGCCGCGATGATCAGCCGCCGGGCGGCGGATTCGGCTGGGCGCAAGAGCAGAAGAATGGCGCGGTAGAGGTGGCGGGGCAGGCAGAGCGCCGGAGACGGCTTTTTCCGCCCCGTCTTTCCCGCCCGTCCCGGCCTCGGGGCGACAGCGGCTTCCCCGAGCACCAGGGACAGCGGCCTGCCAAAGCCCATCTCGGCCATGCCGACCAGCATCATGAGGATATGCTTCAGCGCCTGCCGGTATCGCTCGATTGTCACACTCGCGTCTCCAAAGTCCAATGCCGTCTCCTTTCGTTCCCACGCGGGAACCGGCGACAAGTATGAGGCAGGTTTTAGGGAGGGGGATGAGAAGGGGATAAAAATCGTGTTCGACGATGTTTCGCGTGTCGGGCGAGAGAAAGTGCAATCAGCAAAAACAATGGCTTGGTGGTGCCTGTCGGCGGGTGGCCAAGAAAATTTTTCGTTTGGCGGCGATTTTTCATCCCCGTTTTCGGTATGGTAGGCTGCTGTTTTCGGGACCGCCGGAGCGCTTCGTCACGGTTACGGCATGGTTCCTAGGGTCGCGCAGTTCGCTACGCTCCTGCTTGCCCTAGGACGACGAACACGTTGATGTCTTTGGCCAATCGCCAACGTTGGCGATTAGCGGAAACGCTCGACGCTTCGTCATCCCAGGGCGGAGCAGGAGCGAAGCGAGTGCGCAGACCCTGGGAACCATGCCGTACCGGTGGCGACGTGCTCCGGAGAGGTAGAACAATGTAGAGCAGGACGTCCCCCAAAAATAGAATGAAAATCGCCGCCTCGCGAAGAATGTCATGCTTGTAAAGCCAAGCGGAAACAGAGCGTTGAGCGCAAGCCGCGTGGATTTTTGCGAATCAAGCATGACCAGGGAGGCCGACAAAGCGGCGATCCGGATGCCCGGGCGATCAAAAATGGGAAAACTGGAAACTGTCCCCAGGGGAGCTTTTGCTGGCGGATTTTATTGAGCTGCATTGGCGGGCCTTTGCCAGCGTGGCGGCCCAGACCGCACGGCGGAGAAAGCGGGGTTTTGATCGGGCGGCCACCTTCCACAGGGGGGAAGAAGGGGCTTTCGCGTTTCGGCCAATCGTCAGTATCGGCGATTTGCAGTCAGGCTGGTGGCAGGCTCCATCTTCGAAACGGGGTGGGATGAGGGATGCCGGACAGCGCCGCCGTCGGCGAAGCCACCAACTTGCCTTGAGCGCCGGCGGCGCCCGCCAGCCGCAGCCAGCCGGGGCGGCACCGGTCAAAACCGAAAGAATTTCAGATCGTTAAAACCTTTTGTCGACTTGCCCGACAGCTATGCCGTTTCGTGTTCAAAACCCGCCTTTTCGTGCTTGCGGCTTTCTCTGCCGGCGGTTATAAGCCCGCGTCTGGTCGCGGAGTGTAGCGCAGTCTGGTAGCGCACGTCGTTCGGGACGACGGGGTCGCAGGTTCAAATCCTGCCACTCCGACCAGTTTTCCAAATCCTCTGCCTGCCTGGGACGCTCCCGCCGGGACGAGTATCCGGCGTCGCGTTTGATCCGAGGGCCTTCGCCGCGAGCGGCCAAGCCGGCTACCTGCCAACCGCCGTGGCAAATCGTTCGCGCGTCCCCTCCATCCGCGAATTCCTTGTCGAACCGTTGAGCCGGCTACGAGGCGCGTCGCATCGGGCGGCGTCCGGCTGAAGAAGGTTCGGCTCCTTCGCCGTCCAATGCTTTCGATATCTCCGCGACGGATTCCCGTACCGCCAAGGCCCGCGGCTTAATAACGCCCTGTTTTTCAGCCGCCTCGCCGAAAAAATTGAGCGTAGAACCGCCGCCGGTTCGCGGCGCCACATACAAAATTCTTTCAGAATTCACCAGAACAGGCTCGATATCCCTGTTCGTTAGCTTAATCCACATCGACGCCTCCCCAATACATCGCCATTCTTCCGATCCCGGGCGCACACTCACCATCGGACATGGCAATTTCGCACGTGGGGTTCCGAATACAAGCGCAGTCGAAAATCATACGACTACCAGCGGCGACCAGATTGCGAAACCGCAAAAAACCGGCGGCTCAACCGCTCTTCGAAGCGTTGCGCCCCCATTGGTGCGGCGTCAGCGGCAGGTGGGACGTCTCCTTCGGCGAGGAAAGCGCAATCAGCGTCTCGGTGCGCTGCACGCCGGGAACGGCCTTGACGATGGCGTTCAGGAAAGCCTCCAGGTCGCGCGTCGTATAGGTTCGCACCTTGAGCAGGTAGTTCCAAGCGCCGGTGACATGATGGCATTCGAGGATCGCCGTCTCGTTGGCGACGCGCTTGAGGAACACCTCCTCGGTCGCGGGATCGTTCCAGCCGACGAACACGAAGGCCAGCAGATCAAGGCGCAGCGCCGGCGCAGACAGTGTCGCGTGGACGCCCTCTATCACCCCTCGCTCGTGGAGTTTCCTGACGCGGTCGTTCACCGAGGAAACGGCCAGGCCCACGGCCTTGCCGAGTTCGGCGTAGGGCGTGCGGCCGTTTTCCTGGAGGAGGCTCAGGATCGTCCGGTCGGTCTCGTCCAGATCGTTCATCGTCTATGTCTGCCCGCACCACGACGTACGGTCAATTGCGATGCCGCAAAAATCAAGCCGCCAATCGGCGGATGCGGACAAATGACGGGTTAAATTGTCCTTATCCGGACAATATACGGACTACACCGCACAATGTCCGAAAATCTCTGGAAACCCCGGTATGACGCGCCTATAGCGCCTTCAACCGCGGCGAGCATGTCGCTACGTCAGGCATGCCGATACCGCTCAACCGACAGCCCGGAGGGCGCTCTCATGGCCACCATAACCTACGACTACGGAAAGATTCTCAACCCCGTCGTTCTCAGCGACGCCTACACCACCAACAATCAGGGCTCGCCCTCGATTGCCGTGTTGAAGGACGGCACGCTGGTGACCACGTTCGACCATTTCGGCACCACGCAATTGGCCATGACGGCCTACAAGGCCGGCACCAATCCTTCCAATTCGACGCCGCTGTTCGAAGACGCGCCGGTCAACTCGACGCTCAGCGGCGACCAGTTCGGCAGCCAGACGGTAGGACTTACCGGCGGCGGCTTCGTCACCATCTTCAACGATATGAGCTCCGGCGCGAACCAGGTCCGCTACCGCGTCTTCGACAGCAGCGGCAATGCGCTCGGCCCGGACGCGATCGTCTTCGACAGCTTCGAGACGACGAAGATGGGCGGCGTCGCCGCAATGAGCGACGGCGGCTTCGTCATCACCTTCGAGACGGACGATTCCACCGGCGACCAGAACGCCGACTTCGCCCGCTTCGACGCCAACGGCGTGCTGAAGGGCGGCTGGGCAATCGACGACCTGCCGCAGACCACCGCCGCCGCGCCGACGGTCGCGGCGCTGACGAATGGCGGCTTCGCGACCGCCTGGTCCGAACATGACGGCCAGAAATGGAAGACCTATGTCAGCAAATACAACGACAGCAATTCCTCGGTCACCGGCAAGATCCTGGTCGACAACATCGGCGGCGGCAGCGGCAACAGCCCGCAGATCATCGGCTTGAAGGATGGCGGCTTCGCCGTGGCCTATCTCGACTATTCGTCGGGCGATTTCGACCAGAAGATGCGTATCTACAACGAGGACGGCAGCGCCCGCACCGCCGCCTTCAAGATCAACCAGGTCACCGCCGGGACACAGCACAACCCGTCGCTCGCCCTGCTGGACAACGGCTTCATCGCCGTCACCTGGGACACCAAGCCGCCGGGTAGCGCCAACAGCGATATCGCCGCCAGAATATTCGACCGAAACGGGGTCGCGATAACGGGCGAGTTCAATATCGCGGCAGGCGGCTCCATTGAAAATGGCGGCGACGCGGTGGGCCTCGCGGGCGGCGTTCTTGCCCACGTCTACAGCACGTCGGATGCTACAGTCGACGGCAGCGGAAGCGCCGTCGTCTATACCGAAATGCAAATCACCCGCACGACCGTCGGTGACGGCACCGACGAGACGCTGAAGGGCGATGAACTCGTCGACAAGATCTTCGGGGCCGGCGGCAAGGATACGATTACCGCGGGCGGCGGCGACGATATCGTGGAGGGAGGAGCCGGCGGCGACAAGCTGGATGGCGGCAGCGGCCTCAACACGCTGAGCTATGAAAGCTCGACCGTCGGTGTCGAGATCGACCTGGCTGGTGGCACTACCAAATACGGAGACGCGGCAGGCGACACCATCGTCTACAACTCGTTCTTCAAGGTCATCGGTTCCGCGATAGGCGACGACATTCTGTACGGCACCACCGGCAACAACCGGCTGTATGGCGGCGGCGGCAAGGACACGCTGGTCGGAAACGGCGGCCACGACGTGCTTTCGGGCGAGGGCGGCGACGATTTCCTCGTTGCGTCGAAGAGCACGGGCAGCACGTTCGACGGCGGCGATGGGATCGACTGGATCAGCTATGAATCGGAAACGGTCGGGATAACGCTCAATCTCGACGGCAGCGTCAATGCCGGCGGCGCCAGCAACGACAAGGTCTATGGGATCGAGAATGTCTATGGGTCATCTCATGACGACACGATCACCGGCACCGACGGCGTCGACAACGTGCTCGACGGCGGCGAAGGGTTGGACAAGCTCCTCGGCCTTGGCGGCAACGATACGCTGAAGGGTGGGATCGGCAGCGACACGCTCGACGGCGGCAAGGGCACGGACACGCTGGAGGGCGGCCAGGACGACGACACTTTGATCGTCGACGCGGCCGGCGACATCGTCGTCGAGGTTGCCGGAGGAGGCGCCGCCGATCGTGTCATGGCGCGGGCGAGCTACACGCTGGCGGTGGATGCCGACATCGAGAAGCTGACGACAACCTCCTCGGCGGGAGTGTCGGCGATCGACCTCACCGGCAACAAGCTGTCGCAGGAAATCGCCGGCAATGCCGGCGAGAACACGCTGAAGGACGGCGGCGGCGCGGCCGACGTCCTGCGCGGACTGGAGGGCAACGACACCTATCTGGTCTACAGCGTCGGCACGACCATCGTCGAAAGCGCCACCCAGGGGGCGCTGGACAAGGTGCTGTCGAACATCGACTTTGGGCTCGGAGCGGGCGTCCATGTCGAGCATCTCGCCACCACCAACGGCGCCGGGGCGTCGGGGATAGACCTGACCGGCAACGAGATCGCTCAAACGGTGATCGGCAATGCCGGCTCCAACATCCTCGACGGCAAGGAGGGGTCGGACACGCTGACGGGTCTCAGCGGCATGGACTTCTTCGTGTTCTCGACGGCGCTGGGCGCGGCAAATGTCGACGAGATCACCGACTTCAGCGTGGCCGCGGATACGATCCAACTCGACGACGCCGTCTTCGCGGCCGTTGGAGGACCGGGGGCGGTCGCGGCGGGCGCGTTCCGCGCCAATGCGACCGGTGTCGCGGCCGACGCGGACGATCGTATCGTCTACGAAACCGACACAGGAAAGCTGTTTTATGACGCCGACGGCAATGGCGCGGGAGCCGGCATCCACTTCGCGACCGTTGCGGCCGGGCTTTCGCTCACCAATGCGGATTTCGAAGTGATCTGAACGACTTCGGGAATAGCTCCGATGAGCACGGTCTCAGATCAACGGACGGTCTCGCTGGTCCCCTCGCCGAACGAGGCCGTCTTCATCCGGGACCGCCTCGTCGGTGTTGGCGTAGGTTCCCTCTCCGGCATCGCCGGCAATCCCGGGATCCTGCGCCTCATCAACCGAGCTGCGGTCGGTCTCGTCGCCGGTGCGGCGCTCCTCCTGCGGTTTTCCGTCAGGCGTCAGTCTTGGCGGACGCGCATATTCGGTCATGACACTTCTCCACGTTTGAGAGCGAAACGCGGCGCCCTGGAAGGAGTTGCAGGCCGAAAAAAGACAACGCCCGCGCTTTGAGCGCGGGCGTATTCAGATTCGATGGATTGCCGAGATCAGCAACGGGCGATGTAGCGACGCCCATCGCGGCCGCGATAGTAGCACTTGCCCGGCTGGTCGGCCACGTTGCCGATCAGCGCGCCCACCGCCGTACCAGCGATGCCGCCAAGGACCGCGCCGCCGGCGTCGCCGCTGGCCAGACCACCGATAAGCGCACCGCTCGCACCGCCGATCACTGCGCCCTTTTCGGTATTTGTGCAGCCAGCCACGCCAGCCGCGACTGCCAGGACGATCAAAATCTTCTTCATGGGTGGAAATCCCTCTCTCGCTTCGACGTGTTTCGTAACGTCCGGCAAAGCGTAACGTTCCCTCGGCATCGCCGCAAGGAGCGTCATGAATCTTGGCTAACCGTCCTTCCGTTACAATCGCAAGGCGCGCGGCATGTAGCGGTTACATAGCGTTTGTAAGCTTCAACCATTCCAGATGGATATGCCTTAGGGACCCGGCCTCTTGCCCCAATGCCGGGTCTCATTTTCTTTAAAGACCAGCCGAATCAAAGACCTAGCCCGCCGCGCGGAACCTTGTCTCGTCGACAGCGGCTGCCATCAGGGTGCGGGTGTAATCCTCATGCGGACGGTCGAAGATCGCCTCGGTTTCACCCTGCTCGACGATCCTGCCGTCCTTCATGACGATGATGTAGTCGGCCATGGCGCGCACGACCGAAAGGTCGTGGCTGATGAACAAATAGGAGAGTTCGTGGGCCTGCTGGAGATCGCGCAGCAGTTCGACGATCTGCTTCTGGACCGACCGGTCGAGGGCGGATGTCGGCTCGTCGAGGACGACCACCTTGGGTTTCAAAATCATGGCGCGGGCGATTGCGATACGCTGGCGCTGGCCGCCCGAAAATTCGTGCGGATAGCGGTTGCGCATGGCGGGATCGAGACCGACCTCGCGTAGCGCCTCGATGGCGCGCCGGTCGCGCTCGGCCCTGGAAAGGCCGGGCTCATGCACGAGCAGGCCTTCGGTGACGATCTGGCCGACCGTCATGCGCGGCGAGAGCGACCCGAACGGATCCTGGAATACGAGTTGCAACTCGCGCCGCAACGGCTGCATCGCCTCGCGGTCCGCCTTGCCGATGTCCTTCATGCCGAACCGGATGATACCCTCGCTCGGCAGCAGGCGCAGCAGCGCGCGGCCGAGCGTCGACTTGCCCGACCCTGATTCGCCGACGATGCCGATCGTCTGCTGCTGCCGCAAGGCGAGGGATATCTTGTCGACAGCGCGCAGGACCATCGGGTCCCCGGCAAGAAACCCGCCGCCGATCCGGAACGTGACCTCGACGTTGCGTCCTTCCAGGATGATCGGCGCTCCGGCAGGCGGCGGCGCCTTGTGTCCCGTCGGCTCGGCGGCGAGCAGCATTTTCGTATAGTCGTGCTTCGGCGCGGAGAAGATCGCAGTAGTAGCCCCCTCCTCCACTACCTCGCCGTAGCGCATGACATAGACCCGGTCGGCCAGCCGGCGGACGATGCCGAGGTCGTGGGTGATGAAGACGATGGCCATGCCGAACTTGCGCTGAAGCTCGGCCAGCAGCCTCAGTATCTGCGCCTGGACCGTGACGTCGAGCGCGGTCGTCGGCTCGTCGGCAATCAGGATGTCGGGATCGTTGGCAAGCGCCATGGCGATCATGACGCGCTGCCGCTGACCGCCGGACATCTCGTAGGGATAGGATTTGAAGCGGCGCTGCGGCTCCGGAATACGGACGAGTTCCAGCAGGCGCAAGGCCTCGGCCCGCGCTTGCTCCGCGTTGAGCCCGCGATGCCGCCTGATCGGTTCCATCAACTGGCTGCCGATCGTATAGAGCGGGTCAAGCGAGGTCATCGGCTCCTGGAAGATCATGCTGATCTTCGAGCCGCGGACCTTGTTCAGCTCGCTCTTGGAAAGCCCAAGCAGGTTGCGGCCGCGATATTCCACCGCTCCGGTGGCGCTGCCGTTCGACGCCAGCAGGCTCATCGCCGCCATCATGGTCTGGCTCTTGCCCGAGCCGGACTCACCGACGATCGCCACGGTCTCGCCGGCCTTGACGTGAAGGTTGATGCCCTTGACCGCATCTACCGTGCCGTCGAGCGTGCGAAACCGGACGCGCAGGTCCTTGACGGCGAGGATCGGATTTTCTTCCGCCATGGTCAGCGGTCCTTCGGATCGAGCGCATCGCGCAGCCCGTCGCCGACGAAATTCAAGGCGAACAGGGTGGAGACGAGGAACACCGCCGGAAACAGCAGCAGCCAGTTCGCGGTGCCGATGTTCTTGGCTCCGACCGAGATCAGCACGCCCCAACTGGTCATCGGCTCCTGCACGCCGAGCCCGAGGAACGACAGGAAGCTCTCGAGGATGATCACCTGCGGCACCAGCAGCGTCATGTAGATGACGACGACGCCAAGCAGGTTCGGTACGATGTGGCGGATCAATATGCCGGTGCGCGATACGCCGAGAGCTTCGGCCGCCTGCACATATTCCTGCCGCCGGATCGACAGCGCCTGGCCGCGCACGATGCGGGCCATGTCCAGCCACAGCACCGCGCCGACCGCCAAGAACATCAGCACGAAGTTTCGGCCGAAGAACACCACCAGCATGATGACGAAGAAGATGAAGGGCAGTGAGTAAAGCACGTCGACGATGCGCATCATCACTTCGTCGGTACGGCCGCCGAGGAAACCCGCCGTCGCGCCATAGAGCACGCCGATCACCACCGCCACGACGCCGGCCAGAAGCCCGATCGCCAGCGAGACGCGCCCCGCCATCAGCGTCCGGGACAGCAGGTCGCGGCCGGTATTGTCGGTGCCGAACAGGAAATATTGCTGCTTGATCGCCGCACTCATGGTCATCGTCAGGCCGTCGGCGGACTTGTCCTCAACCTTGGCGTCGTCGAACGTATCGGAACGGTCGATGTAGCGAGTGTTGCGGTCGTCGATTTCGCGCGAGGAAGTGACCGTCACGAAGATGCGCTCGCCCTCCTGATGCCATTCCTTGAGATCGACGCGCATGCGCTTCAACACCTCGGTCAGCGCCGTCTCGATCATGTCGGCCTTTGGGTAGGACGTGAGGCTGGGCGGCGTGCGTACATAGTCGCCGTAGATCGTCGTGTATTGGTGCGGCACGAACCAGGGACCGGCGATGCAGACGACGGCCATCAGGCCGAGATAGATCAGGCTGACCATGGCCGCCCGATTGGCCTTAAGCCGCGCCCAGGCGTCGCCCCAGAAGGAACGGCCGGCAACGGCATGTTCCATCACCGCCTCAGTCATAGCGCACCCGGGGATCGACCACGGCGTAGAGAATGTCGACGATGAGGTTGAACAGAATTGTGAAGATCGCGATCACCACGACCGTTCCCATCACCAGCGTGTAGTCGCGGTTGAGCGCCGCGTCGACGAAGTAGCGTCCGACGCCCGGAACCGCGAAGATGGTCTCGACGATGATGGAGCCGGTGAGAAGGGCGGCCGCCGCGGGTCCGGCATACGAGACGATCGGCAGCAGAGCGCCGCGCAGCGCGTGCCGCACCACCACCGACCACTCCGACAGGCCGAGCGCGCGTGCCGTGCGGATATGGTGGGAGCGCAGCGATTCGATCATAGAGCCGCGCATCAGCCGCGCCACGATCGCAATCTGCGGCAAGGCCAGTGTCAGAACCGGGCCGATCTTGTTCAGCAGCGCGCCGCCACCCCAGCCGCCGATGGGCAGAAGGTGCCAAGTCAGGCCGAACAGAAGCTGGATCACCGGCGCGATCACGAAGGTCGGAATGGTGCTGCCGGCCGTCGCGGTGGCAATGACCGCATAGTCCGCCGTCCTGTTCTGGTTCAAAGCCGCAACGATACCCAGCGTCGAGCCCACGAGAAGAGCAAGGACAAGTGCTGACGCGCCAAGCTGGATCGAGATCGGCAGGCCGTTGGCGAAGAGCTCGCCCACGGTAAAATCCGGGAGATTGTAGCTCGGGCCGAAATTGCCGTGCAGCAAGTTCTTGAGATAATTGAAATATTGAAGCCAGAGCGGGTCGTTCAACCCGAACTGCGCCTCCAGATTCGCCCTGATCTCAGGGCTTAGCCCGCGCTCCTGGTTGAACGGTCCGCCGGGCGCTACCCGGATCAGGAAGAACGCCAGCGTTACGATGACAAACAGCGTGGGTATGGCCGTGAGAAGGCGCCTGATGACATAGATCAGCATGAGGGCAAGACCTCGTTAACAGCCCGCGAGCCGCTCCACGCGCGTGGAGCGGCAATTTTGCGGACAGTCTTATTCAGTCTTGCTGATAAAGCGCGACGGATGGACGTCCATGATATTGTCGTCGAAGCCGGCCAGCTTCGGCGAGACGATGTTGTGGAAGTTGTAATAGAGCAGCGGGATGATGGCGACGTCGTTGACGACTTCCCGCTCGGCTTCACCCAGGAGCTTCATGCGCTCTTCAGGATTGCCGCCGGCGGCCGCCGCCTTGTCCATCAACTCCTCGAACTTCGGGCTGTTGTAGTTTGAGTAGTTGTTGCCGCTTGCCTTCCTCAGCGTACCCAGGAAAGTCTCCGGATCCTGATAATCGGCAATCCAGCCGATGCGGGCCACGTCATAGTCGCCCTTCTGCTCCAGGAAAGCGTAGTGCGTCTTGGTGTCGGTGTTGAGCAGCGAGACTTCGATGCCAAGGGGCTTCAACTGCTCCTGGATGGCAACGGCCGTGTTCTTGTGGTTCTCCGACGTATTGTAGCGGATTTCCATCTTCAGCGGCTTGTCGGGACCGTAGCCCAGCTTTTCCAGAACCGCCTTGGCTTCGTCCTCGCGGTCGATCTGCGACTTGTCGGCATAGGTCGCTATCGCCGCCGTATAACCAACGGTGCCGGGCGGAACCATCGAGTAGCCGGGGGACATCGAATTGTTCCAGACCTTCTCGGCGAGGAAGTCGCGGTCGATCGCTTCCGAGATCGCGTTGCGCAGCTCGACATTGTCCCAGGGAGCCTTGTCGGTCTTGATGGCGTAGTAGTAGCTGCCGAGATAGGGCGCGACGCGGACTTGGTCGCCGAACTTGGCCTTCAGATCGGCCAACTGTTCGGTGGGCAGGTCGTCATAGCTGTCCAGTTCGCCAGCCTCGTAACGCTTCATCGCGGAGGAGCGGTCCTCGGTCGGGACGAAGTTGACGACGTCGATCTTGATATTGGCGGCGTCATAGAATTTCGGGTTCTTGACCATCTTGATATGGTCGTTCGGCACCCATTCGGCGAGCGTGAAGGCGCCGTTGGAGACCAGCTTGCCCGGCTTGATCCAGTCGGTGGGATCTTTTTCGATCGCTGCCTTGTTGACGGGATAGGCGGCCTGGTGCGTCAGCATTTCCAGGAAATACGGTGTCGGCGCCTTCAGCGTCACCTCCAGCGTGTTGGCGTCGACCGCCTTCACGCCCATGTCTTCCGGCTTCGCCTTGCCGGTGTTGACTTCCTCGGCATTGACGATCGGATAGAGCATCGATGCGTATTCGGCGCCGGTCGCCGGATCCTCGAGGCGGCGGAACGAATAGACGAAGTCCTCGGCGGTTACCGGGCTGCCGTCCGACCAGGTCGCGCCGGCACGCAGCTTGAACGTGTAGGTCTTGCCGTCATCCGATACGGTCCAGCTTTCGGCCGCACCAGGGATCAACGCCGCCTTGGCGTCCTGCATGACGAGACCCATGAACAGGTCGCGCAGCACATGCGCTTCATAGACCGTCGAGGTCTTGTGCGGGTCGACCGATTCCGGTTCCGCCGCGCTGCCGCGATTGTAGACCACTTCGGCAAAGGCCGGCGCGAGCATCATCCCGCCAGCAGCCGTCAGGCTCACGGTAAATACCGTCGCCTTCAACAGGTTTCGCATCTTCATTTGTCTGATCTCCCACTTGGCCGCAGCCCCTCAGCCGCGACATGCGCCTTTTTGTGCCGGACGACGCCGGCACGGTGAATGCAGCCCGGATTGCCCGTGGCCGCTCCGTGCGCCGACACTAGCACCGGCGAAGGCTATTTCAACTGCTGCGTGGATAACCCAGAGGAAGGTAGATGCTGACGGCTATTCGCCGGCGGCCCCGACCCTCCTGCAACCGGGGATCGTATCCGGGTATGCGGCACCATTCATGCCATGCGGCCAAGAAAGACTCCCATGGGCGGCAGGCGGAGGCTCTTTCCGTTCAAAGCTCCGTCGGCGCCCGGGAAGCCGATCGCCGTCGCTCCGACCGCATCGCCCGGGAGTTCGGCTTCGAGGGTTTCGTCCGAGAAATTGAAGGCGCAGAGCAGTTTTTCATTGCCCGCCTCGCGCGTGAACAGCAGCACATCCTCGGGCGAGGCCAGCAGCTCGATCGAGCCCTTCACCAACGGCTGCTCGCCCTTGCGGAACGCCAGCACCTGGCGGTAGCGCGCAAGCACGGAATCGGCGGCGTGGTCCTGTTGATCAACCGCCAGGCTGCGGTGCGTGTCCGGCACCGGCAGCCAGGGCTTGCCTGTGGAAAAGCCGGCGGCAGGGGCATCGTGCTGCCACGGCATCGGCGTGCGGCAGCCGTCGCGTCCCTTGAAGCCCGGCCAGAAGCGGATGCCATAGGGATCGACCAGATCCTCGAAGGCAAGGTCCGCCTCTTCCAGCCCGAGTTCCTCGCCCTGATAGATGCAGATCGAGCCACGCAGGCAGGCGAGCAAGGCGATTGCGTATTTTGCCGTGGCCGCCGGCGAGGCGCCCGGCCTGGTCCAGCGGGTGACGTGGCGGATCACATCGTGGTTGGAAAACGCCCAGCAGATCCAGCCGTCGGTCACCGACGTCTCGAATGCAGTGATGCATTTTTTGACATGCGCAGCGGAGAAATCCGGGCCGAGCATGTCGAATGTGTAGGACATGTTGAGCTTGTCGCCGCCCGACGTATAGGCCGCGACCGTTTTCAACGACCGCTGGCCGTCGCCCACCTCGCCCACCGAGGCGCGGTTGTCGTATTTATTCAGCAGCGCCCGGAACCGCTTGAGGAAAAGGAGGTTTTCCGGCTGCGTCTTGTCGTGCAGGTGGTTCTGGTATTCGTAGGGATTGGTCTGCACCGCCTTCGCGGCCTTGCTCATGCGCAGCGGCGGGTTGTCGCGCAGTTTTTCGTCGTGGACGTAGAAATTCACCGTATCCAGCCGGAAGCCGTCCACCCCGCGATCCAGCCAGAATTTTACCGCCGCCAGCAGCGCGTCCTGCACCTGCGGATTGTGGAAGTTGAGATCGGGTTGCGAGGTGAGGAAATTGTGCAAAAAATATTGCTTGCGCACCGAATCCCATTCCCAGGCCGGCCCGCCGAAGATGGACAGCCAGTTGTTGGGCGCCGAGCCGTCGGGCTTTGGATCGGCCCAGACATACCAGTCGGCCTTCGGGTTCTTGCGGCTTGCCCGGCTCTCGACAAACCACGGATGGCGGTCGGACGAATGCGACAGCACCTGGTCGATGATGATCCTGAGCCCCAGCCGGTGCGCCTCGGCAATCATGGCGTCGAAATCGTCGAGTGTGCCAAACATCGGGTCGACCGCGCAATAATCCGAAACGTCGTAGCCCATGTCGGCCATGGGCGACTTGAAGAATGGCGACAGCCACACCGCATCGACGCCGAGCGAGGCAATGTGGCCGAGGCGGCGCGTGATGCCCTTCAGATCGCCGCTGCCGTCGCCGGTCGTGTCCTGGTAGGAGCGCGGATAGACTTGGTAGATCGCGCAGCCGCGCCACCAGTCGGACGATTCATTCATTCGGCTTTCTCCACGAAACAGGCGCATGTTCGGCCGGCTATCACCAGCGGGCCGGCAGGATCGGATCGCTGCTCGCCGGTAAGGTTTGTCCAACGGAAGCCGGCGCGGTCCGGCAGCACAATCGCAGTCGCGCGGCGGTCGCCGTTGATGACGATGGCGATGCGCGAACCGTCCTCAGCGGCAAGGACCATCGTCAGCCCGCTGCGGCCGCCATCATTCCAGTCCTGCTCGGCCATCGGCCTGCCGACCTCGGTAAGCCATTCGACGTCAGGCAATCCGGCCTCGTTCGCTCGGCCGGTCAGGAACGTGCAATCGCGCAACGTCGGCAATTCTCTGCGGATCGCGGCAAGCGTGAACGCGAACTCCTCGAGCACTTTATCGCGGTTGCGCCAGTCGAGCCAGGAGATCGGATTGTCCTGCGCGTAGGCATTGTTGTTGCCCTGCTGCGAGCGGCCGAACTCGTCACCGGCGGTCAGCATGATCGTGCCGCGCGAGAAGAACAGCGTGGCCAGCAGCGCCTTCAAGTCGCGGCGGCGCTCGGCGAGGATTGCGGCATCGGCCGTCTCACCCTCGATGCCGTTGTTCCAGGAGAAATTCTCGTTGTGGCCGTCGCGATTCATCTCGCCATTGGCCTCGTTGTGCTTGCGCTCGTAGGCGACGAGGTCGGCGAGCGAAAACCCGTCATGCGCGGCGAGGAAATTCACGGTTCGGGTTGCGACGCCTTTGAACACGTCGGACGAACCGGCCAGCCGTGTCGCCAGCGTGCCGACCATGCCGCGGTCGCGCCGCCAGAAGCGCCTGATGTCATCGCGGAACCGGTCGTTCCATTCGAGGAATGGCGCAGGGAAATTGCCGAGCTGATAGCCGTCCGGGCCGATGTCCCAAGGCTCGGCGATCATCACGCGATCGTTGAGAATAGCATCCTCACGCATCGCCCTGAGAAGGGGGGCGTCGGGGTTGAAGCCATCATCGTTGCGTCCAAGGATGGGCGCGAGGTCGAAGCGGAACCCGTCGACGCCGGCATAGCGAACGAAGTGCCGCAGCGAATCCAGCACAAGTTCCCGCACCACCGGACGGTCGCAGGCGAGCGTGTTCCCGGTGCCCGTATCGTTGACGAGCTTTCCGGGGTCATCCGGCGCGTAGCGGTAATAGGTTTGGTTATCGAGCCCGCGCAGCGACAGCGTCGGCCCGAATTCGTCGCTCTCGCCGGTATGATTGAAAACCAGATCGAGGATGACGCCGATGCCGGCTTTGCGTAGCGCCGCCACCGTCTCCCGCAATTCCGCAATTCCGCCCGGCGCGATGCGCGGATCGAGCGCCATGAAGGAGACGGGGTTGTAGCCCCAGGCATTGGTCAGGCCGAGCGGTCCGAGGTGGCGCTCGTCGATCCATGCGGTCACTGGCATCAGTTCGACTGCCGACACATTCAGCCTGAGGAGATGGTCGATGACAGCCGGATGCGCGAGCGCGGCGATTGTCCCTCGCAGTTTCTCCGGCACATCCGGATGCAGTTTCGAGAAGGCCCGAACCTGGACCTCGTAGATCAGTCCTCCCGGCGAAAACAGCGGCGGCTCGGCCTTCACCGGCTCCGGCAGGGCGGTGACGACCGCCTTCGGCATGAGCGCCGCCGTGTCGCCGCCCGCCCCGCGCTTCAGCGCCAGCCGCATGTCGTAGGCATAGGGCCGGTCGATCGCGACCGCGTATGGGTCCATCAACAGCTTGTCGGGATCGAACCAGAGGCCTTGATCGGGCGCGTAGGGACCTTCAGCGCGAAAGCCATAGCGCGCGCCGGCGGGCAAGCCGGGAACCGTCGCCGAAAACACGCCGCCCTGCCCTGCCCGCAACTCGATGCGGCCGGTTTCAGAATCGCCATCGAAAAGGCAGAGCCAGATACGCTCAGCCGAGGCGGACCAGACGGAAAAATCTACACCCGCTCGGGTCGGGCGCGCTCCAAATCTCGGCTCCGCCAAAACGGAGGATTTTTGATCCATCAGGTGATAACGCTCGGCTTGTTCCTGCCGGTGTGGCTGCGGATTCCGGCGATATCATCGGCGGCGGCGAGGAGATCGGCAAGCGCTTCCTGCGTATCGAGATCGAGCCGCGACTGCTCGTAGCGCTCGACATAAAGCCGCAGTGTCGCGCCGGAGGTGCCGGTGCCGGAAAGCCGGATGACGAAGCGTGAGCCACCCTCGAACAGGACGCGGATGCCTTGATGCTCGCTGATCGAGCCGTCGACCGGGTCGTGATAGGCGAAATCGTCGGCTTTCTCGATCGTCAGCCCGCGCAGCTTCGTACCCGGCAGCGCGTCGAGCTTGGCCCGCAGTTCCAGCACAAGCTGATTGGCGGCATTCGAATCCACTTCTTCGTAGTCGTGGCGCGAATAATAGTTGCGGCCATAGGTCGCCCAGTGTTTTTCGGCGATCGCCTTGGCGCTCTCCTTGCGCACGGCCAGGATGTTCAGCCACAGCAGCACCGCCCAAAGCCCGTCCTTCTCGCGCACATGGTCGGAGCCCGTGCCGGCGCTTTCCTCGCCGCAGATCGTCGCCATGCCGGCGTCGAGCAGATTGCCGAAGAACTTCCAGCCGGTCGGCGTTTCATACATGCCGACGCCGAGCTTTGCTGCAACCCGGTCCGCGGCGCCGCTGGTCGGCATGGAACGGGCGATGCCCTTCAAGCCGGCTTTGTAGCCCGGCGCCAGATGCGCGTTGGCCGCCAGCATCGCCAGCGAGTCCGACGGCGGGATGAAGATGCCCTTGGCGATGATCAGGTTGCGGTCGCCGTCGCCGTCGGAGGCGGCGCCAAAATCCGGCGCGTTCGGCCCCATCATCTCGTCATAGAGATGTTTCGCATGAACGAGGTTCGGGTCGGGATGTTGCCCGCCAAAATCCTCCAGAGGCTTGAAGTTCCGCGCCGTGCCGTTCGCCGCTCCCAGCCGGTTTTCGAGGATTTCCTTGGCGTAGGGACCGGTCACGGCATGCATGGCGTCGAAGCGCATGCGGAAGCCGCCCTTGAACATGGCGCGGATCGCGTCGAAATCGAACAGCGTCTCCATCAGTTCGGCATAGTCCTTGACCGGATCGATGACCTCGACAGTCATGCCGGCTGCATCGAAAGTCTTCACCGTGTCGATGTCGACCGCGCCGATATCGGCGATCTTGTAGCTCGAAATCGCGCGGGTGCGCGCGAAGATCGCATCGGTGATCTTCTCCGGCGCCGGCCCACCATTGCCGATATTGTATTTTATGCCGAAATCCTCGTGCGGTCCGCCGGGGTTGTGGCTGGCGGACAGGATGAGCCCGCCGAACGCCTTGTATTTGCGGATGATGTTGGAGGCGGCCGGTGTCGACAGGATGCCGCCCTGGCCGACGATCACCTTGCCAAAACCGTTGGCGGCGGCCATGGCAATCGCCTTCTGGATCACCTCGCGGTTATAGAACCGGCCGTCCCCGCCGATCACCAGCGTCTTGCCGGCAAAACCCTCCAGCGCGTCAAACACCGACTGGATGAAATTTTCCGCATAGTTCTTCTGCTGGAAGACCGGCACCTTCTTGCGCAGGCCGGAGGTTCCGGGTTTCTGGTCGGCATAGGGGGTGGTTTCGACGGTTCGCGTCATGCCTCAGGCCGCTTTCCTTGCGATCAGTGATTTGTAGAGCTCGGCGTATTTGGCGGCGCTCCTGTGCCAGGAGACGTCGGCTTTCATTCCCTGCTTCTGGATCGTGCCCCATGTAGCGCGGTCGGAATGCAGGTCCACCATGCGGCGCACCGCCTGCATGAGTGCTGCGCCGCTCTCCGGCGCGAATTGCAGCCCAGTCGCCACGCCTGCCGCAACAGCCGCCTCGTTGGCATCGATGATCGTGTCGGCAAGCCCGCCGGTGCGCGCTACCATCGGCACGCAGCCATAGCGCAAGCCGTAGAGTTGGGTCAGCCCGCAGGGTTCGAAACGCGAGGGGATGACGATCGCGTCGCAGCCGCCCTGCATGATGTGCGACAGCGCCTCATCATAGCCGATGACGACGCCTACCCTGCCCCGATGCCGCGCGGCGGCGGCGTGCAGCGCGCCCTCCAGCCCGGAATCGCCGGAGCCGAGCACGGCGATCTTGACGCCGGCATCCACGATCTGGTCGACCACGGCGGCAAACACGTCCATGCCCTTCTGCCAGGTCAGCCGGCTTATCACGCAAACCAGCGGGTCCTTGTCGGCATCGAGGCCGAAGCGCTGTTCGACCGCCCGCCGGTTGAGCTCCCGCGCCTTCAGCGTCGACCGGGAAAATTGCGACACGAGATAGCGGTCGTTCGCCGGGTCCCAGGTTTCAGGATCGATGCCGTTGACGATGCCGTGCAGGTCGACGGCGCGGCTGTTGATCAGCCCGTCGAGACCCATGCCGAATTGCGGCGACCGGATCTCCTGCGCATAGGTCGGGCTCACCGTGGTAATCGCCCAGGCCGATTGAAGGCCGGCCTTCAGATAGCCGACGCCGCCGTAATATTCGACGCCGTCCAGCGCCATAGCCTGCGGCGGCAGGCCGAGTTCGGGAAAGATCGCGGAGCCGAATTGCCCCTGGAAGGCCAGGTTGTGAACGGTGATGACGGACGGCACGCCGACCGCCTTGCCGAAGCGCATATAAGCCAGCGTCAGCGCCGCCTGCCAGTCATGGACATGCACGAGGTCGGGCTGATATCCTGAAACCGCGCCTGCGGCGATGTCGGCTCCGACCTGGCTAAGCGCGGCGAAGCGCCGCCAGTTGTCCGGCCAGTCCTTGCCTCCCGCGTCGCCATAAGGCCCGCCGATGCGGTCGAAGAGATGCGGCGCGTCGAGGACGAACAGGTCGAGTTCGCCAACCTTCGCCGCATGGATGGCCGCCTTGCCGCCCTGAAGCTCGGCATATTGGTGGACCGGTTTCTTTTTCTTGAAGGCCGCCATCACAACCGGATAGCCGGGCACCAGCGTACGCGTCGTCACGCCGTGCTTGTCCAGCGCGATCGGCAGCGCCCCGGTCACGTCGGCCAGGCCGCCGGTCTTGATCAGCGGGTAGATTTCCGGCGTGACGGCGAGAACCTGCATTCAGCGTCTCCAATGCAAGCACT
This sequence comes from Mesorhizobium sp. IMUNJ 23232, assembly GCF_044326205.1. Lineage (NCBI taxonomy): Bacteria > Pseudomonadati > Pseudomonadota > Alphaproteobacteria > Hyphomicrobiales > Phyllobacteriaceae > Mesorhizobium > Mesorhizobium sp. IMUNJ 23232. Next base: position 40,123 of record NZ_JBIRCY010000045.1, on the reverse strand, counting down.
GGGGACAGTTTACTTTTTCCGCCCGCGCCCACATTGAAGCGCTTCGGCCATTCCGCGGAAAGAAAGTAAACTGTCCCCGGCACTCGACTTCATCAGGCCAACCTGTCGATCATCGGCTGAGTAATCAGGCAGATGCCCTTCTCCGACACGCGGAACCGCTTCTTGTCGAGTTCCGCATCCTCGCCGACGACCAGCCCCTCAGGGATAATCACCCCGTGGTCGAGCACCGCGCGCTTCAGGCGCGACTTGCGGCCGACGACGCAGTCCGGAAGCATCACCACCTCGTCGAGGGTCGAGTAGGAATTGATGCGCGCGCCGGTGAAGATCAGGCTGCGCTTCAGCGATGCGCCGGAAATGATACAATCGCCGGACACCAGCGACGACACCGCCATGCCGCGCCGCCCGTCCTCGTCATGGACGAACTTCGCCGGCGGCTTCAACTCGGCATAGGTCCAGATCGGCCAATCCCGGTCGTAGAGGTCGAGTTCCGGCGTCACGTCGGTCAGGTCGATATTGGCTTCCCAATAAGCGTCCACCGTTCCCACATCACGCCAGTAGGCCTCGTTCTCGGCGCTGGAGCGCACGCAGGATTTTGTGAAGCGATGCGCCACGGCTTTTCCGTGCTCGACAATGTAGGGGATGATGTCCTTGCCGAAATCCCGGCTCGACGAGGAATCATTGGCGTCGCGGCGCAACTGGTCCATCAGGAACTTGGTCTTGAAGACATAGATGCCCATCGACGCCAGCGCGAAGTCGGGCTTGTCCGGGATGCCGGGCGGGTCGGCCGGCTTCTCGATGAAGGCGACGATGTTGTCCTTTTCGTCGACATGCATCACGCCGAAACCGGTCGCTTCCATACGCGGCACTTCCAGGCATCCGACCGTCACGTCGGCGCCGGCGTCGACATGCTGGCGCAGCATCAGTTCGTAGTCCATCTTGTAGATGTGGTCGCCGGCGAGGATGACCATGTATTCGGGGCCATAGGCCTCGATGATGTCGATGTTCTGGAACACCGCGTCGGCCGTGCCCTCGTACCACTGCGTCTCCGAAACGCGCTGGCTGGCCGGCAGGATGTCAAAACTTTCGTTGCGCTCCGGCCGCAGAAAATTCCAGCCCCGCTGCAAGTGGCGTATCAGCGAATGCGCCTTGTATTGGGTCGCGACGGCGAGGCGGCGGATGCCGGAATTCAGCGCGTTGGACAGCGCGAAGTCGATGATGCGCGTCTTGCCGCCGAAATAGACCGCCGGCTTGGCGCGCCGGTCGGTCAGTTCCTTGAGGCGGCTGCCGCGCCCGCCCGCCAGCACATAGGCCATGGCGTCGCGCGCCAGGGGCTGGTTTCTTTTGAGTTCCACCATCTAGTCCTCCCAAGCTTGCTCATTCGCCGGCGAATTCCAGCATGATCGTTGAAAGCGGCGGCAGCAACATCGTCGCTTTCACTCCCCCTTGTCCGGCGCGCGCCTCGACGGCGCCACCATTGCCTTTTCCCGAGCCGCCATAGTCGGAGGCGTCGGTGTTCATGATCTCGCGCCACTTGCCGGCCCTGGGCATCGGCACCTCGTAGAAATCGCGCTGTATCGGCGTGAAATTGCAGACGACCACGATCGGATCGTGCTCCGGCGCGTTGCGCGCCCAGGCAAACACCGAATTCTGCCGGTCGTCGACGATCAGCCAGTTGAAACCTTCCGGCTCGCAGTCGCGCGCATGCAGGGCCGGCCGCGAGCGGTAGAGGTAATTCAGGTCGCGGACCGTCGCGCGCACGCCGCGATGCGGGGCGTAATCGAGCAGGAACCAGTCGAGCGCCCGTTCCTCGCTCCATTCGCTGCGTTGCGCGAATTCCTGCCCCATGAACAGCAGCTTCTTGCCGGGATAGCCCCACATGAACCCGTAATAGGCGCGCAACGTCGCGAATTTCTGCCAGTCGTCACTGCCGGACATTTTTGAGATCAGCGTGCCTTTGCCATGCACGACCTCGTCATGGGAAAGCGGCAGCACGAAGTTCTCGCTGAAGGCGTAGACCAGGCCGAAGGTGATCTGGTCGTGATGGTGTTTCCTGAAAATCGGCTCCTTGGCGAAATACTCCAGGGTGTCGTGCATGAAACCCATGTTCCACTTGAAGCCGAAGCCCAGCCCGCCCTCATAGACGGGCTGCGAAACCTTCGGCCAGGAGGTGGATTCCTCGGCGATCGTCACGACGCCGGGATGCGTGCCGTAGACCGCGACATTCATCTCCTGGAGGAATTTTACCGCCTCTAGGTTTTCCCGACCGCCCTTCTCGTTGGGTATCCACTCGCCCTGTTTTCGCGAGTAGTCGAGATAAAGCATCGAGGCGACGGCATCGACGCGCAGGCCGTCAAGGTGGAATTTTTCGGCCCAGTAGATGGCGTTGTTGACGAGGAACGACACCACCTCGCGGCGCCCGAAATTGTAGATCGCCGTGTTCCAGTCGGGATGGAACCCCTTGCGCGGGTCCGCATGCTCGTAGAGCGCGGTGCCGTCGAACCAGACAAGCCCGTGCTCGTCGACCGGGAAATGCGCCGGCACCCAGTCGAGGATGACGCCGATGCCGGCGCGGTGTGCGCCGTCGACAAAACGCGCGAAACCGTCGGGATCGCCGAAGCGCGCGGTCGGCGCGTAGAGGCCGGTGGTCTGATATCCCCACGACGGGTCATAGGGGTGCTCGGTGATCGGCAGGAATTCTATGTGGGTGAAGCCGGTGTCGACGACATAGGGGATCAACCGGTCGGCAAGTTCGTCCCATGACAGGAACGTGCCGTCGTCACGCCTTTGCCACGAGCCGGCATGGACCTCGTAGATGGACATCGCCTCGCGCCGTGCGTCGGCGCGCGCCCAGTAGGATTTATGCGCCTCGTCACCCCATTTGTGGGTGAGCGGCGCGGTGGTGATCGAGGCGGTCGCCGGGCGGAGTTCCGAATGGAAGGCGAAGGGATCGGCCTTCAGCGGCAACCTTTGCCCTTTAGGCCCCAGTATCTCGTATTTGTAGGCCCGCCCGGCGCCGATGTCCGGTAAAAAAATCTCCCAGATGCCGGTATCCTGGCGAAAGCGCATCGGGTGGCGGCGGCCGTCCCATTCGTTGAAGTCGCCGACCACCGACACCCGGCGGGCGTTCGGCGCCCAGACCGCGAAATGCACGCCGGAGGCGCCTTCATGGTCGATCAGATGCGCGCCGAGCTTGTCGAAGAGCCTGAGATGCGTGCCCTCGGCGATGTAATAGTCGTCCATCGGCCCCAGCACGGGGCCGAAGGAGAAAGGGTCCGTCAGCCACCAGTCGCCGGTGGCGTTGCGGGCATGATATCTGATCGGCTGGCGCTTGCGGATCGTCAACTTGCCTTCGAAGAAGCCGGCGTCATGCCGACGCGAAAGCTCGCCGATCTTCTTTCCCTGCAAGGTGTAGGCCGTGACGAATTCGGCATTCGGCACGAAACACCGCGCCACAAGGCCGGTTTCGGCCTGCTGCGGGCCGAGAACTGCGAAAGCGTCGCGATGGCGGCCGGCGACGATGGCGTCGACGTCCCGCTGGGCGGCGGAGACCGCCGATTTCGGAGCCGCGACCTGACGCGTCTTCTTCATCGTCCGACTTTCCTCCCTCCGGCGGGCACTGCTCTTGCGGCAGCTTTCCCGAATTCAGCTTACAAGGGAACGCCCCAGATTTCCTTGGCATATTGGCGGATCGTGCGATCCGAAGAGAACCAGCCGACGCGTGCGACGTTGTGGATAGCCTTGCGGTGCCAGTCGGGGCTGTTGCGCCAGACGGCGTCGACCTCGCGCTGCATGTCGGCATAGGCATCGAAGTCAGCCGCGACCATGAACCAGTCGGTCTGGAAGATTCCGTCGATCAGTGCGCGGTAGCGGTCCGGCTCCTCCGGGCAGAACACGCCCGACGATATGGCGGCCAGCGCCTGAGACAGTTCCGGCGATTTCTCGATCAGTTCGCGCGGCACGTATCCGTTGGAACGATGGCTCGCCACCTCGTCGGCCTTCAGCCCGAAGATGAAGATGTTGTCGTCGCCGACGCATTCCTTGATCTCGACATTGGCGCCGTCGAGCGTACCGATGGTGAGCGCGCCGTTCAGCGCGAACTTCATGTTGCCGGTGCCGGAAGCTTCCATGCCAGCGGTCGAAATCTGCTCGGAAAGGTCGGCGGCCGGCATCATCACCTCGGCCAGGCTGACATTGTAGTTCGGCATGAACACGACCTTGAGCAGGCCGCGCACCGCCGGATCGCGGTTGATGACGCGCGCCACGTCGTTGGCGAGTTTTATAATCAGCTTGGCGTTGTGGTAGCTGGGTGCGGCCTTGCCGCCGAAGAATTTTACGCGCGGCATCCATTCGCGCTCGGGATGCGAACGGATCTGGTCGTAGAGCGCCACGGCCTCGATGATGTTCAAAAGCTGGCGCTTGTATTCATGGATGCGCTTGATCTGGATGTCGAACAGCGCCGACGGGTCGACGCGAATGCCAAGCCGCTCGGCGGTGACGGCCGCCAGCCTCTCCTTGTTCGCCCGCTTCACCGCCGCGAATTTTTCGCGGAAAGCGGCGTCGTCGGCAAAATTGTCCAGTTCCTTCAGCAGGTCGACATCGTCGAGGAATTTTTCGCCGATCGCCTCGCGGATCAGAGACGTCAGGCCCGGATTGCTCTGGAACAGCCAGCGCCGCGGCGTGATGCCGTTGGTCTTGTTGTTGATACGGTCGGGGTAGAGCTTGTGAAGGTCGGCGAACACCGTCTCCTTCATCAGTTCGGTGTGCAGGGCCGACACGCCGTTGATCGAATGCGAGCCGACGAAGGCCAGATTGCCCATGCGCACGCGGCGGTCGCCGTCCTCCTGGATCAACGACACGCGCCGCACCTGCTCTTCGCTGAACCGGCCGATGGCGCGCGCCTCCAGCAGCACCTCGGCATTGATCGCGTAGATGATCTGCATGTGCCGCGGCAGAAGCCGCTCGAACAGCCGCACCGGCCAGCTTTCCAGCGCCTCGGGCAGCAGCGTGTGGTTGGTGTATCCGAAGGTGCCCTTGGTGATTGTCCAGGCCTTGTCGAAATCGATGCCGTGGACATCCATCAGCAGCCGCATCAATTCCGCCACCGCCACCGACGGATGGGTATCGTTGAGATGGACGGCGGCCTTGTCGGGCAAGGACATGAGATCGCCATAGGCGCTGATGTGACGCTGGACGATGTCCTGCAAGGAGGCGGCGGAGAAGAAATACTCCTGCCGCAGCCGCAGTTCCTGGCCGGCCTGATGCGAATCCGCCGGATAAAGCACGCGCGACAGGGCGTCCGCCTTGTTGCTCTCGGCGAGCGCGCCGATGTGGTCACCGGCGTTGAACGCTGCGAGCAAAATCGGATCGACCGGGAAGCCGGACCAGAGCCGAAGCGTGTTGACGCGGTTGCCCCGCCAGCCGACGACCGGGGTGTCGTAGGCGACAGCCAGCACACGCTCCTGCGGCTTCCAGACATGGCGCTCCAGCCGGCCCGTCTTGTCGGTGATCGATTCCACCGTACCGCCGAAACCGATCTCGAATGAGCGCTCGCGCCGCTCGAATTCCCAGGGATTGCCGTGGTCGAGCCACGTCTCCGGCAGTTCGACCTGCCAGCCGTCGTGGATCTCCTGGCGGAACATGCCGTTGACATAACGGATGCCGTAGCCATGCGCCGGCACGTCGACCGTCGCCATGCTTTCCATGAAGCACGCCGCGAGACGTCCAAGGCCGCCATTGCCGAGCGCGGCGTCGGGCTCCAGCGTCGCGATGAGATCGATGTTGACCCCAAGCGTCGAGAGCGCGGCGCGCATATCGTCCATCAGGCCAATATTGGAGAAGGCGTCGCGCATCAGCCGGCCGATGAGGAACTCGAGCGAGAGATAGTAGACCCGCTTCTTGCCGTGCTCGTAGGTTTCCTTGGTGGATTCGATCCATTGATCGATGATGCGGTCGCGCACCGTCTTGATGGCCGCCGTCAGCCAGTCCGACGGCGTTGCGACCGAGGGGTCCTTGCCCACGCGATAGCGCAGGACATTCAGAATGTCCGCGGCCAATGATTTCGGATCGGATTTCAGGTTCGGGAGTTCGGCCGCCATAGCTTTCAACATCATACCCCACGGGTTGGCGCCCGCTCGTCGCCGAGCGCCAGTTGATCGGCTACCTCCCGCAACCATGCTAACCGAAGCCACAAGAACTTCAATCGATTAGAGCAAGGACGTTCGGCTTTTTTGTCGCGGCGCAAGTCGCGGCTAGGCTGCAAGCGCTTCCTCGGGTGGCTTCTTCGCACCCGTCATCAAGGCGACGGCGTCCGACATCGAGATCATTTTGGGATCGACCACGCAGAGCCTTTTGCCAAGCCGGTGAATGTGAATGCGGTCGGCCACCTCGAAGACATGCGGCATGTTGTGCGAGATCAGTACGATCGGCAGGCCCCGCCGTTTCACGTCGAGGATGAGTTCCAGCACGCGCCGGCTTTCCTTCACACCCAGCGCGGCCGTCGGCTCATCCATGATCACGACCTTCGACCCGAATGCCGCGGCGCGCGCCACCGCGACGCCCTGGCGCTGCCCGCCCGACAGCGTCTCGACGGCCTGACCGATGTTCTGGATGGTCATCAGCCCGAGTTCCGTCAGCTTGTCGCGCGCGCGCTTCTCCATGGCCGGCCGGTCGAGCATCCGCAGCCACCGTCCCATGATCCCCGGTTTGCGGATTTCGCGGCCGAGGAACATGTTGTCGGCGATCGACAGCGCCGGCGACAAAGCGAGGTTCTGGTACACCGTCTCGATGCCCGCCTCGCGCGCCTCCATCGGCGACTTGAAGCTCACCACATTGCCGTCCAGCCTGATCTCGCCCTCGTTGGGCACGACCGCACCGGAAATCGCCTTGATCAGCGACGATTTGCCAGCGCCGTTGTCGCCAATGACGGCGAGGATTTCGCCGGGGTAGAGATCGAAATCGGCATTATCGAGCGCGGTGACGCGACCATATCGCTTGACGAGGCCGCGGGCGGTGAGGAGTGGCTGGACGCTCATGCCGAAACCTTTCTGATCCACTGGTCGATGGCGACGGCGCCGATGATCAGCACGCCGGTCAGGAAAACCTTCCACTGCGGGTCGGCGCCGAGCATGTTCAGGCCCATCGATACGACGCCGACGATCATCGCGCCGAACAGCGTGCCGAGGATCGAGCCGCGCCCGCCAAACAGCGATATGCCGCCGATAACCGTCGCGGTGATCGCCTGAAGATTGTAATCGGTGACCGCCCAGGAGGGAGAGATCGAACCGTTGCGGCCGATCGCAACCCAAGCCGCGAACGCGGCGATCAACCCGGCCAGCGAATAGACCGCCAACAGGACCTTTTTCGTCTCGATGCCGGAAAGTTTTGCCGCTTCGGGATCGTCGCCGACCGCATAGACGTGCCTGCCCCAGGCGGTGTGGTTGAGGACGTACCAGAGGACGAGAACCAGTATCACCATGGCGATGACGCCGAGCGTCAGCACCGCGTTGCCGATTTTGAAACTCGTCGCGAACAGATGCAGTAGCGGCGCCTGCGCAGCCACGTCCGCATCGCGGATCGTCTCGTTGGCGGAGTAGATGAAGTTCGTCGCCATGACGATGTTCCACGTGCCCAGCGTCACGATGAAAGGCGGCAGCTTCACATAGGCCACCAGAAACCCGTTCAGCAGCCCGCAAAGCGCGCCGACCACAAGGCCCACCGGAATTGCGATGATCGCCGGCCAGCCGTAGCCCACGGCGAAATTGCCCATGATGACGGCCGAGATCACCATCACGACGCCGATCGACAGGTCGATGCCGGCCGTCAGGATCACCAATGTCTGCGCCGCGCCGAGAATGCCGACCACGGCGATCTGCTGGAGGATCAAAGTCAGCGTATAGGAGGAGAAGAACCGCCCGCCGATGCTGATACCGAAAACAATGATGGCCAGCACAAGCACGATCAGCGGAACGGCCGCGGGCGTCGAGTGCAGGAAATGCTGCACCCGCTTCACGAACGATGCGCCGTGCTCGTCGAACGCGGCGACCGTCGTGTCGCTGCCCGACAGAACCTTTTCGAATTCCTGAGCCTCGGCCATGTTTCCTCCTGTCGCGTAAAAGCGCAACGTTTCCCTGCCGAAAGCCACCGGTCTTTGCCGGCGTCGTTTCGTTTGTCATTTCGGCGGATGCATCGTCGGTCCAAACCGGCCGGGGATCAAGCCCCCGGCCGTGGGACCGGATTAAAGGCGGCAGCTCATTTTACGGGTTAAAGACCCGTTGAAATGTCCTTGCGGCCGTCGCCCTGCCCTTCGCTATAGCTCCGGGCGTTCGCAGCTCAAAAAGCCCGTTCAGGGGCTTTTTGCTGGCGCTTCGCGCCGTCGCTGCTCACCCCCAGCATTTCGCCGTGCCTTCCTTGGTGTCGATCGAGGTCACGCCGCTCGCCGGCTTGTCGGTGACCAGGTTCACACCGGTGTCGAAGAAGTTCTTGCCTTCGGTCGGCTTGGGCTTGGTGCCGTCCTTGGCGAAGGCGGCGATCGCCTCGATGCCCATCGACGCCATCAGCAAGGGATACTGCTGCGAGGTCGCGCCGATGACGCCTTCCTCGACCGACTTCACGCCGGGGCAGCCACCGTCTACGGAGACGATCAGGACGTTGCCTTCCATGCCGACGGCCTTGAGCGCCTGATAGGCGCCGACGGCGGCGGGTTCGTTGATGGTGTGGATGACGTTGATCGACGGATCCTTTTGCAGGAGGTTTTCCATCGCCTTGCGGCCGCCTTCCTCATTGCCGTTGGTGACGTCGTGGCCGACGATGCGCGCATCGTCCTCGTCGCCGATCTTGTTGACGTCCTTGGTGTCGATGCCGAAGCCCTTCATGAAGCCCTGGTCGCGCAGAACGTCGACGGTCGGCTGGTCGGGCGTCAGGTCGAGGAAGCCGATCTTGGCGTCCTTCGCCTTGTCGCCCAGCGTCGCGGCGGCCCAAGCGCCAATCAGCCGGCCTGCCTCGAAATTATCGGTGGCGAAGGTTGCGTCGGCGGCGTCGAGCGGATCGAGCGGGGTGTCGAGCGCGATGACCAGAATGCCGGCGTCGCGCGCCTTCTTGACGGTCGACACGATGCCCTTGGTGTCGGACGCGGTGATCAGGATGCCCTTGGCGCCGTCGGCGATGCAGCTTTCGATGGCCGCAACCTGGCTTTCCGAATCGCCGTCGACCTTGCCGGCATAGGCTTTCAGGTTGATGCCGAGTTCGGCAGCTTTCGCCGTAGCGCCTTCCTTCATCTTGACGAAGAACGGATTGGTGTCCGTCTTGGTGATCAGGCAGGCGCCAACTTCCTGCGCCGACGCGGGCACGGCCAGAGCCATGAGGCCGACAGCCGCGGCGGCAAAAACGCTGGTCTTCAACAAATTGATCTTGGTCACGATTATCCTCCCAGTGAAAAGACCGGACGCCCTCCTCGGGCGTCGAACGAACGCCGCGACACCTTTTCGATCGCGAGCATCCTCGTTCAGGAAAACAGCATCGGGAGGCATTGTCAATAATTAAATCACTCTTATTTATTATTGACAGCCGTCACACGCCCCGCCATTCTGACCCAAAGATTTTGCATGCCTCGGGAGGAGGAATTTTTGGAGACCGGCGGCTATAAGCTCGGCTCCCAGGAACTCGGCGACAGCCGGTTCCAACTGGGCACCAATCAAAGCGGGATGCGCGCGCACAACGAGCGCCTCGTGTTTTCGCTGCTGCGCCAGCATGGCAGCCTGGCAAAATCCGACATCGCTCGCATGACAAAGCTGTCGGCGCAGACGGTTTCCGTTATCATGCGCGAACTGGAACAGGACGGTCTGCTTCTGCGGGAAGAACCGATCCGTGGCAAGATCGGCCAGCCTTCGATCCCCATGTCGCTCAACCCGGAAGGCGCCTTTTTCCTCGGCCTGAAGATCGGCCGCAGGAGCGCCGAACTGGTGCTCATCGATTTCGTCGGAACGGTGCGCGCCATGCTGCACAGTTCCTACCTCTACCCCGCGCCCGCGGAAACAATGGGCTTCGTGCGCAATGGCATAAGGTCGCTGCGCGCGAAACTCTCGGCCGAGCAGGACCGGCGCATCGCCGGGCTCGGCATCGCCATGCCGTTCGAACTGTGGAACTGGGCCGATACGGTGGGCGCTCCGCGCGGCGCGATGGACCAGTGGCGGAGCCTCGACATCCGCGCCGAACTGCAAGCCGAATTCGGCTTCCCGGTCTATCTGCAGAACGATGCGACATCCGCCTGCGGCGCCGAACTGGTGTTCGGCCGCAGCGGCAATCTGCGCGATTTCGTCTATTTCTACATCGGCGCCTTCGCCGGTGGCGGCGTCGTTCTCAACGGCAAGCTTTATGGCGGGCCGACCGGCAATGCCGGCGCGCTGGGATCGATGCCCGTCCCCGGAATCGACGGACGGCCGGCACAGTTGATCGACGTCGCCTCCATCGCCATCCTCGAAAAAGCGCTTAAAGAACAGGGATTTGATGCAACCTATCTATGGACCTCGCCGCATGACTGGGGCGAGGTTGGTCCCGAGCTCGATCTCTGGATCGAGCGCTCGGGAGCCGCCCTCGCCTACGCCATCGTCTCGGCCTCCGCCGTCATCGATTTCGAAGCGGCGGTGATCGACGGCTGGATGCCGTCTTCCATCCGCGCGCGGCTCGTTGCCTGCGTCGCGGACGCATTGCGCAAGATCGACGTCGAGGGTCTTGCCGTTCCACAGGTGCGCGAGGGGACGGTCGGCATCCATGCGCGCGCCTTGGGCGGCGCCAGCCTGCCGCTGTCCGAGCGTTTCCTTCTGGGCGGCTCGACGCCGTCCAAGGAAGCCTGAGGCCTTGCATTCGTTGATGCGCAACGTGACCGTTGCAGCCGGCCGAAGGCGCCTGTATGGCGTCGCGGCGGGCCTGAAAAATGACATCTCCGCCAAGGGAGCGAACCGACCATGATCGTCTGCTGCGGCGAAGCGCTGATCGACATGCTGCCGCGCCAGAGTAGCGTCGGCGAGCCCAGTTTCGCGCCCTATGTCGGTGGGGCCGTGTTCAACACCGCAGTGGCGCTTGGCCGTCTGGATATCCCGGTCGGCTTTTTCACCGGCATTTCTACCGACTTCTTCGGCGGACTGCTGAAGGAGGGTTTAACCGCCAGCAAGGTCGAACTCGACTACGTGAAATTCTCCGACCGCCCGACCACGCTGGCCTTCGTCCGCCTCGTCGACGGCCATGCGACTTACCTCTTCTACGACGAGAACACCGCCGGTCGCATGCTCTTCGAGGAAGATCTTCCAGCGATTGGTGAAGACATTGAGGCCATGCATTTTTCCTGCATCAGCCTGATCCCTGAACCCTGCGGATCGACCTACGAAGCGCTGATGCGCAGGGAAAAAGACAAGCGCGTGATGATGTTCGACCCGAACATCCGCAAGAACTTCATCAAGGACAAGCCGTCTCACCTTGCCCGCATGAAGCGTATGTTGGCCTATGCCGACATCGTCAAACTGTCGGACGAGGATCTCGACTGGTTCGGCGAAGCCGGCACCATGGAGGAGATCGCCGCGCGCTGGCTGGACCTCGGGCCGAAGCTCATGGTGGTGACCAAGGGCGGCGACGGCCTGCTCGCCTTCTCTAAAAGCCACAAGGTCTCGGTCCCGGCCGAGCGGGTCACGGTGGTCGATACGGTCGGCGCGGGCGACACCGTCAATGCCGGCATTCTGGCATCGCTCCGCGACCAGAGACTGCTCACCAAACAGGCGATTGCCGGACTGACGGAAGAACAGATCAGGTCGGTGCTTTCTTTCAGCGGCAAGGCCGCCGCCATCACCGTATCGCGAGCCGGCGCCAATCCGCCATGGCGGCGGGAGATGAGTTAAACGCCGGGACCGTTTACTTTTTTCACGGAAAGGTGGAGCGGCTTCAAGATTGGCTCCTCCAAAATAGATTGTCCCGGGGCATTGCCCGGAACGGCGGGTCATTCGAAACCCCATTCCTTTTTGTTGACAATCGGGACTATCCAAGGCTGATCGGCGAGGGAATTACATCGTTTCCGGTCGACCTCTCCGTCCGCGGAGCCTTTTTTTGCCCATTCCGTGATCGCATAGTCGGGCGGAAAGGGGCGGTTGGCAGTCAGCGCCATCGATTTTAGCTCACGGTCCCCGCCGGCGATCGTCGCGCGCTTCTGGGCATCGTAGCCTTCCGTGACCCAATTCATCTGCCACTCACGAGCTTTCGCCATGCAGACATGATACCGGGCCAGCATGTAGTGCGCGGCCGCCGCGAGGTTCGAAATCAGGGATGCGCCCGGTTTCTCCCGTCGCTGGCCCACGAGGACTACGCTCCACGCCACGCCGACCCTGCCGCAACAATTCGCGTCGGGTAGACCCGATCGCGCGTAGTCGGTGCCCTTTTCCTTGTTCAGGATTGCAGCGCCCGCGGCGGTCAAGGCCTTATCTATGTACTCCTGAACGCCCTTATCGTCCAGCCGGGTACATCCTAAGTATTCCCGACCATCATTGACCTGCTCTAGCGGGATTCCATAGTCCTTTATCTCAGCATTCAGCACAACGCAGCGCGCGAATGCGATCCGGTTGTAGCTGACTTCGCCGATCTTGCCCTTGTTTGAGCTGCAATAGCCAAAGAATGCAAATTTATCCATCGCCGGCAAGGCTGCGAAGGCCGGAATGATGTCGAACATAGCCATCCGGGTGAGCGCCGCGACCGCTGCACCCCATTCCTCTCTGCGGGCCTGCGATGCCTTGGCGGCCGCTTCAAGGAACTCCTGCCGATCCCTCTCGCCCATCGGCGGCTCCCAGGGAAATGGACTGATGCCGGAACGAACACTTGCGCGTCATTCCTGTTGCGGCGACCGGCCGCACGGGACACAGTTGCGAAAACTATGAGCCTCACCCCACGCGGCGTCAATGGCGCGCGGGTCACGCGAATCAATGCGTCGTCAAATCCCGCCGCCGTCGTCGAACTGGGTGTCGGCTACGTCGCGGCGGTCGAGCCAGCGTTCGATCTCCTCGACCATGTCTTCCGGGGCGCGGCCGAGCGTCCTCAAATGCAGTTCCGGCTTGGCCGGCGCCTCGTAGGGCGAATCGATTCCGGTGAAATTCTTAATCTCGCCTGCGAAGGCCTTTGCATAGAGACCCTTGGGATCGCGGCGCGCGCATTCCTCCAGCGGCGTGTCGATGAAAATCTCGACGAACTCCCCTTCCCCCAACAGGCTACGCGCCATGTCGCGCTCGGCGCGGAAGGGCGAGATGAAGGAGACGATCACCACCAGTCCGGCATCGACCATCAGCCTCGCCACTTCGGCGACGCGGCGAATGTTTTCGACGCGGTCAGCGTCGGTAAAGCCGAGGTCGCGGTTTAGCCCGTGGCGGACATTGTCGCCATCGAGGATGTAGGTGTGGCGGCCGGCGGCATGCAGCTTCTTTTCCAGCAGATTGGCGACGGTCGACTTGCCGGACCCCGAGAGGCCGGTCAGCCAAAGTGCGGCCGGCTTCTGGTTGTTGGCCGCGGCACGCGACTTCTTGGTCACGTCCAGGGACTGCCAGTGGATGTTGCCGGCACGCCGCAGCGGATGCAGGATCATGCCGGCGCCGGCCGTCGCATTGGTCATGCGGTCGATCAGGATGAAGGCGCCGGTGGTGCGGTTCGTGGCAAAGCTGTCGAAGGCAATCGGCGTCTGCAGCGCGATTTTCACCTCGCCGACCTCGTTCATGGCCAACGACTTCGCCGGCTGATGCGCCAAGCTGTTGATGTCGAGGCGGTGCTCGAGTTCGGTGACCGTGCCGCTCGCCTGGTCGGTCGCGGTGCGCACGATGTAGGAGCGGCCGGGCAGCAACGCGTGTTCGTCGAACCAGACCAGCGTCGCCGCGAATTGATCCGCTGCGTCCGGACGCGAAGCCGGCGCGGCCAGCATGTTGCCGCGCGATACCTCGACCTCGTCCTCGAGCAGCAGCGTCACCGCCTGCCCCTCGACGGCGCGCTTCAGATCGCCGCCCGCAGTGACGATGCGGCGAACCCGCGATTTCTGGCCGGACTTGGCCACCACCACCTCATCGCCGGCAGCGATAGAACCCGATGCCACGGTTCCGGCAAAGCCGCGGAAATCGAGGTTGGGGCGGTTCACATATTGCACGGGAAAACGGAACGGCTTTTCGGCGGATGCGCCCTCCACGTCCACCGTCTCAAGATGTTCAAGCAGCGTCGGACCGGAATACCAGGGCGTGTTTTCGGAGCGGGCCGAGACGTTGTCTCCGTAGCGCGCCGAGATCGGCACCGGAGTGACCGTCGTAAAACCCAGCCCGCGCGCGAACACCGAATAGTCCTCGATGATCCGCGTAAAAACCGTCTGGTCGAACCCGACCAGGTCGATCTTGTTGATCGCCAGCACGAGGTGGCGGATGCCAAGCAGCGAGGCGATGATGGAATGCCGGCGGGTCTGCTTCAGCACGCCCTGGCGGGCGTCGATCAGCACGATGGCGAGGTCCGAGGTCGAGGCGCCGGTAGCCATGTTACGGGTGTATTGCTCGTGCCCGGGCGTGTCGGCGACGATGAATTTGCGCTTGGGCGTCGAGAAGAAGCGGTAGGCGACGTCGATGGTGATACCCTGCTCGCGCTCCGCCTCCAGCCCGTCGACCAGCAGCGCGAAATCGACATCCTCGCCGGTGGTACCGTGGCGGCGCGAGTCACGTTCCAACGCCGCAAGCTGGTCTTCAAATATCTGGCGCGTGTCGGACAGCAGCCGGCCGATCAGCGTCGACTTGCCGTCGTCCACGGAACCGCATGTCAGGAAGCGCAGCAGCGATTTCTGGTCCTTGTTCACGGGTTGGACGACCGGCTCGACGGCCATGCCGACCAGCGCCTCTGCAGTCAAGTGGCGCATTTTTCAGAAATACCCTTCACGCTTCTTCTTTTCCATCGATCCGGCTTCGTCGCGGTCGATGGCGCGGCCCTGCCGCTCGGAGGTGGCGGCGGCAAGCGTCTCGTTGACGATGCTGTCCAGGTCGGCGGCATCCGATTCGATGGCGCCCGTGAGCGGATAGCAGCCGAGCGTGCGGAAGCGCACCATGCGGTTCTCGACCTTTTCACCCGGACGAAGCTCCATGCGATCGTCATCCCTGAGGATCAACATGCCGTCGCGCTCGACCACTGGCCGCTCCTTGGCGAAATACAGCGGCACGATCGGGATGTTCTCGCGCTGGATGTACTGCCAGATGTCGGCCTCGGTCCAGTTGGACAGCGGAAAGACGCGGATCGATTCGCCCGCAGCCACGCGCGTGTTGTAGATGTTCCACATTTCTGGCCGCTGGTTCTTCGGGTCCCAGGCATGATGGGCGTTGCGGAAGGAGAAGATGCGCTCCTTGGCGCGGCTCTTCTCCTCGTCGCGGCGCGCCCCGCCGAAGGCTGCGTCAAAGCCGTATTTGTCGAGGGCCTGGCGCAGCGCCACCGTCTTCATGATGTGGGTGTGCGTATTCGAGCCATGCGTGAACGGGCCGATGCCGTCGCGTACGCCATCCTGGTTGATGTGGACAAGCAGGTCGAAGCCGAGCTTTCGCGCCATCTCGTCACGGAAGGCGATCATCTCGCGGAATTTCCAGGTCGTGTCGACGTGCAGGAACGGGAAAGGCGGCTTGGCGGGATAGAACGCTTTCACCGCCAGATGCATGAGCACGGACGAATCCTTGCCCACGGAATAGAGCATCACCGGCTTGGTAAAGGTCGCGGCGACCTCACGAAAGATATGGATCGACTCGGCTTCGAGCCGATCGAGATGGGAGAGCTTTGCCAGCATGACAGTCCAACTGCGAGGCGGAAAGGCGCGCCCCGCATCGCGACCTGTCCTAAAAATCCGGATTTAGCGGAGTCTCGCAGAAAGCGCTACCGTCTCAAGGAGTTCGCTACCAAATTGTCCGCCTCCCGCGGGCGCAACTTTCGCCGGAGCGGCAAGGCTTGGAATATCATTCCGTGATCGCCATGATTGCGGCGACGGGTTGGAAAAATACTTTCATCGGCACGGACAAAGGCCGCGCGACGCCAGCCATGACAGCAACGATGTAGCCGGAGGATAGACAGGCAGCTTTTCGCCGTCCAATCTTTGCAACGTTGCGCGCAACCTCGAGGATGAAACTTTGACGATCGCCATGACGCCTCAACTGTTCAAGCAACTGGCCGTCGCGAACCTAATCGTCCCGTTCGTCGGCGTTGCTGTCGACGTCGTCCGATCGCCAGCCATTCCGGATGTTGAGCCATTTACTATGTCCGACGGCATCCAATCGGCGATTGCTCTCCTGTTTATCGTGGTTTTCGTTGCTACGTCGATCGGCTTTTGCCTTTTTGCGCGATGGTCACGGCCCGTCGCTCTCTGGTTCCTGGCTGCTGCCGTTGCCTGGACCGCTTTAGATGGTCCCTCTCAGTCCGCTGCACTTGCCCAAGCATTCTACGACCTGTCATCGCTGTTGAGTGGGGCCACCCTCGCAGCCGCCTACTGGTCTCCGGTCAGCAGGCTGTTCGAGCCGGGAAAGGCCGAGGATGATTTACGGGAGGTGTTCCGATGACAACTGCGTGCCCACCGGATTCTTGCGATGTCGACACAAAGTGGGAAAGCAATAGTCTGTCGAGCGGGGCCAGTTTGTAGGTACTCACCTCTCTGTTGGCTGGCTCAGCCCTTGTCCGATGCAGCGTATCTAGTCCTCGAGAAAATCTGTTCTAGGTAAGCGGCAAGACCCGGTGATCGCCACAAAGGTCCGCGCCAGCCGATGTAGCCGTCCGGACGGACAAGGATCGCGCGGGCTTCCTGGCCATAGGCTTCCTCAAAGTCGCCGTCCCGATCGAGAAGGACCGTCAGGAAGGGCGTCTCGGCCCGAGGTGTTCGGCTAATCGCGGCTATCCGAAAGAGTGGGGTCCATTCCCGCTGCATCTCTCGCGCAAAGGCGACGGCATCGTCCATCTCATCCGCCGCAACGGAATCGGCCAATTGGATCAGCAGGACGTGTTCGGGGCCTCGCAGGACTTCAAAGAGCCGCAGCGGGAAGCCGAGGCCGCTTTGGCTCAAACCCTGCACATCGGGCGCGCGGTCACCGGCGGCGGGACCGGCCATCTCGAAGGATTTCTCGTCTCCAACATATGGCGTGCCGCGATACGAGACCAGGATCTGCGTATCGGCGAGAGGATCCGGCTTTTTGCCGCGCTCGCGCCCGTAGTTCTCGCTCGCCGCCTGGGTGCGCTTCACGACGTCCGCGCCGACAGGGCGGCGCTCCGCCTCGTAACTGTCGAGAAGTCCCGCCTGGCCGACGCCCCGGACGACCAGGGCCAGTTTCCAGGCGAGATTGTAGGCATCCTGAATGCCAGTGTTCATCCCCTGCCCTCCGGTCGGCGGATGGATGTGGGCGGCATCGCCCGCGATGAAGACACGGCCATTGCGATAATGCGAGGCGAGCCGCATGCTGATGCGGAAGATCGAAGACCAGCGCAGGTCCGACAGGCGCGGCTTGCCAGGAAGGAGGTCGTCCGCGATGGCCTGCAGGTCTGCCAGCGACGGACCTTTCATTTCGGCCTGAATGCCGTGCTCTGTGCCACCTGAAGGAACGAGGGCCGGCGGCGCCAGCATCGAGACCCGATACCGTCCCGGTTCGGGAAGCGGTATTGCAATGAACATATCGGGCGGGCCACCTTCGACCGGTCGCACCGACCTGAACGCCATGCCGTAGGGGAGATCCCATTCGATATGCACGTCGCCCAGCATGAAGGGCCACGGATAGGCTTCGCCCTCGAAGCCGATGCCGAGGGTTTTTCGCACCGTGCTGTGGGCGCCGTCGCAGCCCACGGCGTAGCTGAACCGCGTGCTCTCCATTGACCCGTCGCCCCGTCGGATCGTGACGGCGACGCCTTGGTCATCCTGATCGAGCCCGGCGAGTTCGGCGCCGCGCTCGATCTCCACGCCAAGAGTCTGAAGATGTTCCGTGAGCACCCGCTCAGTCTCGTATTGCGGCAAGCCCAGTTGGGCGAACGGCAGCCCCAGCGGCGGCGCCATCGCGTCCTGGGCAGACTGATCGGCTATGACCGAACGCAGGCCGGAAATCCACAGCCCCCGCTCGATCATGGTTCGCGCCACACCCATGTCTTCCCAGACTTCGAGCGTGCGCGGGGTAACGCCGATGGCACGGCAATAAGGAAGCGCATCGGGCGCGCGATCGATCAGGCGGCAGCGCACGCCGTGCCGGGCGAGCTCGGCGGCCATGGTGAGACCAACGGGACCGGCGCCGACCACCAGAACGGCGTTTCGCGTGATGTTTTCGGTCAATCTCGCGGTCTCCCACAGTTCGCATCGCGCGTCGACCGCGCGCGCTTACCTTACAGTTGCATTGGCTGAGGGCAACCAAAGGTGCATCACGAAATACGCGGGCATGTTCGAAACAAAAGGCCCGCAAATTGCGGGCCTTGAAAGACGGCGAACCGGCGCTTGCCAGCCAGCCGCAATCAGCGCTTGAACGAAGCCGGTAGCAGCGCCCAGATGGCCGCGGGGATCACCGCGGCCAGTGCCGCCTTGATCAGGTCCGGCACGATGAAGGGCATGAAGCCGAACTGCCAGGCCTTTTCGGCACCGATGATGGTCGCCAGCCAGGCGGTGCCCATCAACAGCATGATCAGGTCGGCGACCACGAGGACGCCGAACAGTTTTACCGCGCTGCGGTCCCAGCCGCGGTCGGCCGCCCAGCCGGCAATTGCCGCCATGACCACAAAACCGGCAAGATAACCGCCAGTCGGGCCGACCATATAGGCAAGGCCGATGCCCTTCTCCGGCGTGCTCTGGAAGACGGGAAAGCCGAGCGCGCCTTGGGCGAGATAAAGCAGCAGCGTGGCGACGGCGAGACGGCGGCCGAAGGCGATGGCGATCAGGAACACTGCCAGCGTCTGCAACGACAGGTCGACCGGGCCGAGCACCACCTTGGTCTTGGCCGAGACCGTCAGCAGCAGCGTGCCGGCCAGCGCCAGAAATATCTGAGTCGCGAGGCGCATGGCGCGATTTTCGGGCAGCGCCAGCGAAACAAGCGGGCCGGCGGTGATTGCAGTTGTCATGGTTTTCCCCATCTTCGAAATCGGCGGCCGGACGTCCGGCAGTCAGCTTTCGGTATATTGGCTTCCGTGTTATGCGGCAAACCGTTTTTCGCACTTGCGAGGCGTAAAACATAATTGATCGCGTTCTTTCTTCTTTTTGTCCTGGGAACGGCGAGTGATGGTATTGGAATTCGACATGCGGTTCGACCCGAGGCATGGCGAGGCGGTCGAGATCGCTGCAGGCGTATCGCGGCTGACTGCCCCGAATTCCAGCCCCTTCACCTTCCACGGTACCAACAGCTACATCGTCGGTACGCGCAACCTGGCGGTGATCGACCCGGGACCACAGGATGAGTCGCATCTGGCCGCGTTGTTGCAGGCAATAAACGGCCGGCCGGTCAGCCACATCTTCGTCACCCACACGCATCGCGACCACTCGCCGCTTGCACGGCCGCTGGCGGAAGCGACCGGGGCAAGGATGTTCGCCGAAGGTCCACACCGGCCGGCGCGTGAGGTCCATGTCGGCGAGGAATACCGGCTCGACGCCAGCAACGATATCGACTTCCAGCCCGACCACGCGCTGTCGGACCAGGATATCGTCGAAGGCGACGGCTGGGCATTGCGCACCGTGCTGACCCCCGGCCACGCCGCGAATCACGCCGCTTTCGCGCTCGAAGGAACAGGCATCCTTTTCTCCGGCGATCATGTGATGGCGTGGTCGACCACGATCGTCGCGCCGCCGGACGGCTCGATGCCGGACTATATGAATTCGCTCGACCGGCTCCTGGAGCGCGACGACAGCCTGTATTTTCCGGGTCACGGCGGCCCTGTCAGGAATCCACCGGCCTTCGTGCGCGGCTTGAGGACACACCGCAAGATGCGGGAACGCGCCATCCTCGATCGCATCGTGCAGGGCGACCGGCGCATTCCCGATATCGTCGCGGCGATCTACCGCGACACCGACCCGCGGCTGTTCGGCGCGGCCGGCATGTCGGTGCTGGCGCATCTCGAGGATCTGGTGGCACGCGGCGCGGTTTCCACTGACGGCCCGGCAGCGCTGGAGGGGGAATTCAGGCCCGCCTGAACCGCGCTAGTCCGACGACGGCGCCACTTCCGCCGGGCGCCGCGCGATTTCGGTGTCGAGTTCGGAGAGGAAACCGGAGATCATGGCGGCATTGTCGCCGAGATCGTAAGCGCCGTATGGCGACGCCGCGCGCATGTCGACAAAGGCCGACCCAGCCTCGTCGGTGACGCGGACCGCGATGTCGACGGGAAAAGCGAGGATCGGCGTTGCCGCCCGCGCTTCGATGGTGATCTCCCCTTCCCCTGTATTGCCGTCGGCATTCGCCCGGACGATCCAGCCCTGCCGCGCGACCAGGATTTTCGCCACCTCGAGTACCTGGTCGAAAGGCAGATCGTAGCGGCGGCCGGCGAGCGGCGGGCTGGGTAGCGTTCCTGATATCTGCGACGCTGAAGGGATATTTGCTTGTGTTGAAGTACCGGGGGAGACCGACACATCCGATTGTGCGCTGTCCTCCCGGCCGGCCGGCGAACCCACTAGGCCTGGCGGATCGCCGGCGTCGGTCGAGATGTCGGCAGGCATTGGAAAGATGATGGCGCGGTAGAACACAACCGCGAAAGGCGTCAGCGCGACCAGAGCCAACGCCGCGCCGACGCTGAGATCCCGTCCGCCGAGATCGTCGTCGTTCCAGAAGCGCGCGAAGGCATAGGCCGCGCACGCCAGCGCAATCAGCGCCAAACCAGCGGCCAGTTGCGCCACGAGGAAAAAATCCGGCGGATCCAGCAGGCCGTAACGGCGCGACAGCCCGGCCGTCAGCAAGAGCACGAATGAGAAGGCTCCAAGCCGTCGCGCCCAGCCGGCTGCGCGTGTCCGCCGTCTTTCAATATAGGCCGCCATCCCTTACCGCCCGAAGAGAAATCAGCTCTTGGAGAGGGAACCTTCGTCCCGACCTTGTCCGCAACGGGGCATTGCAGCCCGATATCAAATCGCCGTTTCCGTCGGCAGGCGATAGTCCTTGAACTGCTCGCGCAAGGTCATCTTCTGAATCTTGCCGCTCGCGGTGTGCGGGATTTCGGACACGAAAGCCACGTCGTCCGGCATCCACCACTTGGCGATCTTGCCGTTCATGAACGACAGGATGTCCGCCTTCTCCGGCTCCCTGCCCGGCTTGCGGACGATCACCAGCAGCGGCCGCTCGTCCCATTTGGAATGGCGGACACCGATGACCGCGGCCTCGGCGACGTCGGGATGCCCGACCGCGAGGTTTTCAAGATCGATGCTCGAAATCCACTCGCCGCCCGACTTGATGACGTCCTTGGCGCGATCGGTGATCTGCATGTAGCCGTGGGCGTCGATATGGGCGACGTCGCCGGTGTCGAACCAGCCGTCTGTGGCGAATTGCTCGGAACTGGCGCCGCCATAGTAGGAGCCCGCCACGGCCGGGCCGCGCACCTTCAGCCGGCCAAATGTCTTACCGTCCCACGGATGCTCGCGATCCTCGTCGTCGGTGACCTTCATCTCGACGCCGAAGGGTGCATATCCCTGCTTCTGCTGGATTGCGAAGCGGGCATCGCCTTGGAGATCGTCATATTCCGGCTTCATGGTGCAGAGCGTGCCCAGAGGCGACATCTCGGTCATGCCCCAGGCGTGGATGACCTCGACGTCGTAGTTCTTCTGGAACTTTTCGGTGATGGCGCGCGGGCAAGCCGAGCCGCCGATGACGACGCGCTTCAGATGAGGCAGTTTCTTGCCCGTCTCCTCCAGATATTGGAGCAGCATCAGCCACACGGTCGGCACCGCCGCGGTGAAGCTGACTTTCTCGGTGTCGAGCAATTCGTAGATAGACGCGCCGTCCATCTTGCCTCCAGGCATGACGATCTTGGCGCCGACCATCGGCGACGACTGCGCCAGTCCCCAGGCATTGGCGTGGAACATCGGCACCACCGGCAGCACCGTATCGCGCGTGGAAATACCCATGGCGTCCGGCATCGCGGCCATCATGGCATGCAGCACGTTGGAGCGGTGGCTGTAGACGACGCCCTTCGGGTTGCCCGTGGTGCCGGATGTGTAGCACATGCCGGCGGCGGTGGTTTCGTCAAAGCTCTTCCAGGCGAAATCGCCGTCGGCCTCCGCCAGCCATTCCTCATAGGCGACGGCATTTGCCAGGCTGGTTTGCGGCATATGCGCGGCATCGGTCAGCACGATCACCTTCTTCACCGATTTTACGCCGGGGCAGTGTTTCTCGACGATCGGCAGGAAGGTCAGGTCGACGAACAGCAGCCGGTCCTCGGCATGGTTCATGATCCAGACGATCTGCTCGGGGAAAAGGCGAGGGTTGAGCGTGTGGTAGACCGCGCCGACGCCCATGATGCCGTACCAGACCTCCAGGTGCCGGGCGGTGTTCCAGGCGAGAGTCGCGATACGGTCGCCCAGGCCATAGCCGTCGCGCTCCAGCCGCTGCGCGACCTTTAAGGCACGCCCACGCAGTTCCACGTAGTTGGTTCGAACGATCGGGCCTTCAACCGAGCGCGACACGATCTCGCGTTGTCCGTGCTGGGCGGCGGCATAATCCAGGATCTTGTGGCAGAGCAGCGGCCACTGCTGCATGAGACCGAGCATCAAAATTCCTCCCAGTTTTTTCTTGGCATGAGTTTTGGGTTGAAGCCGGCGCGATGTCCAGTGGGTGGACGACGCCCCATACCAAAGGCGCGATATCACCCTGCGTAACACCGATGCGTCACATTCCGGCCAATGTCGGCGACAAGCATGCCAGCGGGCGAGAGTATCGGTTGGCAGAGCGCGAGGTGTGTCATGGACGCGCAGAAACTCGTCGAGAAACTCGACAAATCAGTGCTTGAGGAGACGCCGACCGCGGCAGAGGCTGCGCCGGCCGTCAGCGAAGAGCGCTTCGAGGAAATCGTGACCGAGGCGCTGGACGGCGTCGACGGAACCATGCTGTTCAAGATGCGGATCGATGCGGAAGGCGACGCCGAGCATGTCGCCGCAGCTTCGGTCGGCAATGGCGACACCCGTCATTTTCTGATCCTGTCGCTACCAGTCGCGGGCGGGCAGTTGCGCGTCGAGCAGGCGGCCAACAGCAAGAGCCCGGTCGCCGGCATTGCCGCATCCTATGCCGGACTGGCGGAGGCATTGGCGACCGCGGCTTAGCGGACTCCTGACATTCCGCCCTTGCGGCGGCTCGAAAACACCCCACATCAACCCGACCGCGTCCGGGGAGCCGGACGCCAGGCGCGATAGAAGGGATTTCAAGATGAGTTCCAATCCGGCCCCGGGCTTTGCCCAGAATCCATCGAAAATCATCACTATCGAACCGCATCAAGGCGTGGTCACCGTCAGCGCCGGCGGCGTCGAGATCGCGCGATCGTCGCATGCCAAGGTCCTCGCCGAGACGCCCTACCCGCCGGTGGTCTACATCCCCTTCGAAGACATCGACTTCGAGAAACTGTCGAAGACCGGGCATTCGACGCATTGCCCCTACAAGGGCGACGCCAGCTACTGGAGCGTCGATCCGATCGGTGAGCCGGGCAAGAACGCCATGTGGGCCTATGAAGCGCCCTATGACGAAACCATCGCCATCAAGGACCACGGTGCGTTCTATACGAACAAGGTGCAGATCGAGGTTCAGTGACGGCTTATCGGCGGATATCCAAGCCTGCTTCGCCTACGCAAATCCGAGATCCGCAGCGCTGGAGTCGAAGCGGGGCGCAGCTTTCGCTACGACATCTCTGAGGATGGCCGCGTTCTCGGGCGCCAGCATCGCCTTTCCACGGGTGAGCGCTTCCTGCCATTTCGGTCCCCGCTGCCAGGCCTCGATCCAGGCGTCCGTCAGTTCCAATGCATGGAACGGGGCCAGGGCCTCGATGAGAAACGCCGATTGCCCGATGTCCTTGGCGATCTTCTCACGATCCTTGCGGCGGGTCGCCACGATCAGCTTGTGCACGGCATAACGTTCGGGCGCGGGCACGGTGACCGATACCCCTCCGCCATACAGCAGCACCGAGCGGACAGGGCTGCGGATGAGAAAATCCAGGAACCGCAGCGGCTGCGCCGCAGCGCCACCCAGCGCCGGCATCCGCGTCAAATCTCCCTGATAGTCGTCCGAACCGCGATTGGGAACGAGGAACTCGACCCTGTAACCCTTCGCATTGATGAAGGCCGATGTCTTGCCACCGCCCTGCATGCTGGGAACGGGGCGGAATGTCGGGTCGATCTCCGTCATCTGATCGAGCGCGCGCTCCATCGTATCCTCGATAGCCACCGACATTCCGTGGTCCTGGGCAAGGTCCACGTCGCCCGTCTGGAGGAACCTGTCGGGACGCGCGCCGACGAGGCCGGGATAAGTCTGGAAGGCGATTGTTCCGACCAGCACGCCGCGAAGCCGGAAAAAGCCTGCCCTCGCAAGCCGGTCGACGATCGCGCCGGTCATGCCGTCGGGTTCGGGCAGACCGACGGCGCGCAACATGCGGACGGATTCGAGGCGGGCCTTGAGCGCTGTTTTGGTTCGATCGAATGCAGTCGCCCTAGCCGAAATCTCGGCGTCCGATGTCGGCCCGACATATTTTCTGGTCTTTTCGCCGGTCAGCGTATCGTAGCCGCTGTAATACCAATATTCCCGGCCCCGGATGAGCCTTTTCGAGAAGCTTCCATTGGCAGGATAATCAGCGTCGAACGCCGCATCGATGACGCGCTGGTTTAGGTCCGCGAAAACCGTCTGCGTCGCTTGATCGAGGCGGTCAATCATCCGAATTATCCGAAGGCGCCAATTTTCGGATAACGTATTTGAAAGCCAATTATCTTACAATATTAATGTTATCCGAAAATCGTCATTTTCAGATAATTGGGTATCCCGCGTTATAGGAAAATCCGGCTTTTCCCCATAACGACATCGTCAGCCCTCTTAGCCGTCACCGCAACATGCATTGCAGCCAAGGCGATGGGTCGGCGGACAGGCCGGCAAGAGACAGGATCGGAGCCTAACAAAACGCCCCTCGCGGGCCACAGCCATCCGTTTTGGGTGCCGCCCTATCCGTTTCCGAATGGCGTTCCAGCGGCCGGCACTTAGCTGCCGGTCTCGTCCGCGTCCTGCAATCGCACGAAGGTGACGCCACGCGCCTTGAGCGCGAGTAGGCCTTTCACCAGCCCCGCTCCTGCGCTGTGCGAGGGCTGGTTGATGTGGGCGATGATCACATCGCCATCCTTCGCAGCGGCGACGCGTTTCTCAGTGGCGGCGGCCGGCAGCAACGAACCGCCGTCGGCGTTGATCGAATAGCCGGCAACGCGGAAACCGAGCCCTTGGATCTCCTTCATCGACGTTGTGCTGTATTTCGCCGTGGCGCCGCGAAACCAGCGTGGGGCGTCGCCGCCGGCCTTTTCGATCGCGGCTGCGCCGTCTTTCACCTCGGCATCGACCGCCTCAAGACTGCCGGCGGCCCTGATGCCGTAGACGCGGACGGGCGTCTCCACCGCCGGGACGTGGCGGGCGCCGTGGTCCTCGATCTCGAACAGATCGGGATGGGCGCGCATGATGGCGAAGGCCACCTTGTTGCGTTTCAGCCAAAGGCCGGTGACGAAGATCGTCGCCGGAATGTTGTTGTCGACCAGCGCCGACAGGATGCGGTTGTCGGCGCGCCCGCCGCAGGCGTCGAGCGTCAACGCGACGCGCGTTTCGCCTGCGGTCGTTGACCGCTTCAGATGCAACGAAGGTTCTAGCAGCGTGCCGGCATCGGCGGTCGTGGAAGCGCCGACGATGATGGCAGCGGCGACGAGGAGGCGAGAAAGAATGGGCATGAGAGCAGAACGCTTTGACAAGGACCGGCGGGACTTCAACCTGTTTCGCGTCGAATTTGGGGCGATCAAATGCGCACCGATTGCCGCATTCGCCCGTCGCCGGGCTTTGGCAATCGTCAAACCTACCACCGTCCCCCTACTCCGCAGCCCGGCGCGACGCCGTCTCGGCACGAGGGGCGCCAAACCGCTGGAATATGGCCAGGCCAACCGTCATCGCCACACCGACCAGCAACAACAGCACGGGATAGATCAACAGCTTGATGTCGTCCTGCGTCGTCTTGAAAACCAGCACCAGGCCTTCGAGGAAAATGGCGATCGAGATGATGGAGATGAATTTCGGAAAATTCTCACGGAAGCTGGACGCCGCGTCGTGGCGGCCCATCACCTCCTCCTCGATCAGATGTTTGGCGACATCGATGATGGCGATGGCGATGACGACGTAGCCGATCGAATCGATGATGGTGTAGCCGAAGTCGCCCGAGGCCAGGACCTTTGGCAGCGTGACGAAGGCCGCGCCGACCTGATAGGCGGCAAAGCCCATCAACGAGGCCGCCAGCAGGATCAGGAAACCTGCCGCAATCGCGAAAAGATACCGGCTGAACCGCGTCATCTTGCCCCTTCTCCCGCTGCTCCGCCGCGAAGCCGCCCTCCGGCCGTATGTTGCGCAATCCGACCAGACTGCCAAGGGCATGTCTGCAATCCGGCAGCGTCATACTGGAATCCGGTGAGACGTCCGGCCCGGGAACCCTTGTACTGGCGACGAAAGAGAACTCTTCAGTCGCTTGGCCCCTTGCAAAGCCTGTTTCTGAAAGCCCAGAACTGGCCCGCACCCAAACCTGATGCTGCACAGATGAAGAAATACGGACGAACCTATCACCCGCCGATCTCGCCGGGAGCCACGAGCGACGACAAGGTCATGGAGAACATCGACGCGCTTGTCGCCGGCGATCTGGTTGTCACGGAAAAGATGGATGGCGAGAATACGACAATTCATCCGCATGGAACCCACGCCCGTAGCCCCGACAGCCGCCATCACCCATCGCGCGACTGGTTGAAAGCCTTCGCGGCCGGAATATCGGTGCAGCTATCCGAAGACGAGCGTGTCGTGGGCGAATACCTGTTTGCGCGACATTCTATCAGCTATGACCGTCTGCCCTCCTATTTTCTCGGTTTCGCGTGGATCGCCGACGACATCGTTCAATCTTGGGACGACATGATTGCGCGCTTTACAGGCTTGGGCATCACACCGGTGCCCTTGTTATACCGTGGCGCCTATCGCCACCGACTGTTCGACGACCTGGCCGCGTCGCTCGATTTTCGTCGCCAGGAGGGTTTTGTGGTGAGGGTCGCCGGCGCATTCGCTGAAAGCGAGATGCCGACCCGGATGGCGAAATATGTCCGGGAGGGTCATGTCCAGAGCGATACGCACTGGACAAAGGTAGAGGTGATCAGGAACGGGCTGGTTTGAAGTTTGGCAGCGCAGCTTACCCCTTCTTCACTGCTGCCTGCGCCGCCGCCAAGCGAGCGATCGGCACGCGGAAGGGCGAGCAGGAGACATAGTCCAGTCCGACCTTTTCGCAGAAATGGATCGAGGCCGGGTCGCCGCCATGCTCGCCACAGATGCCGAGCTTTATGCCCGGCCGCGTCGCTCTGCCCTTGTCGGCGGCAATGCGCACCAGTTCGCCGACGCCGTCGACATCGATCGACACAAACGGATCCCGGTCGATGATGCCTTTCTGCCGGTAGCTTTCAAGGAACATCGCTGCATCGTCACGCGAAATGCCGAAGGTGGTCTGCGTGAGATCGTTGGTGCCGAAGGAGAAGAATTCGGCGCTTTCGGCAATGACATGAGCGCGGATCGCGGCACGCGGCAGTTCGATCATCGTACCCGTGAGGTAGTCGATCGTCACACCGGTCTCGGCCATCACCGCCGCCGCCACGGCGTCAATGCGCGCCTTGACGAAATCCAGTTCCTTCTTCAGCCCGACCAGCGGCACCATGATCTCCGGCACCACCGGCTTGCCAGTCTTCCTGCCGGCCTCGACCGCAGCCTCGAATATGGCGCGGGCCTGCATCTCGGCGATTTCAGGATAGGAAATCGCCAGCCGGCAGCCGCGATGCCCGAGCATCGGGTTGAATTCGTGCAATGCCTCGGTGCGGTGGCGAAGTTTTTCCGCAGGCACATTCAGCACCGCCGCCACCTCCTCGAATTCCTTCTCGGTCCTGGGCAGGAATTCGTGCAGCGGCGGATCGAGCAGGCGGATGGTGACCGGCAGACCGGCCATGATCTCGAACAGTTCGACGAAGTCGGAGCGCTGCATGGGCAGCAGCTTGTCGAGCGCGGCACGCCGTCCCTTCTCGTTGTCGGCAAGAATCATCTCGCGCATGGCGACGATGCGGTCGCCGTCGAAGAACATGTGCTCGGTGCGGCAGAGCCCGATGCCCTCGGCGCCGAAGGAGCGGGCCATGCGCGCGTCGGCCGGCGTCTCGGCATTGGCGCGCACCTTCATGCGCCGCGACTTGTCTGCCCATTCCATGATCGCCGCGAAATCGCCGGACAGCTCGGGCTGCAGCATGGCGACGGCGCCCTTCAGCACCTGGCCGGTGCCGCCGTCGATGGTGACGATGTCGCCCTTCTTAAGCGCGTGGCCCATGGCGACAAGCGTGCCGGCGCGATAGTCGACACGCAAAGTGCCGGCGCCCGACACGCAGGGTTTTCCCATGCCGCGCGCCACGACCGCAGCGTGGCTGGTCATGCCGCCGCGCGTCGTCAAAATACCTTCGGAGGCGTGCATGCCATGGATGTCCTCCGGGCTGGTCTCGATGCGCACCAGGATGACCTTGCGGCCGGCCTTTTTCGCGTCCTCGGCCTCGGCGGAGGAAAACACGATCTCGCCGGTCGCCGCCCCCGGTGAGGCGGGCAGGCCCGTGCCGATAACGTTGCGCTCCGCCTTGGGGTCGATGGTCGGATGCAGCAACTGGTCCAGCGAGGCGGGGTCGATGCGCGCCACCGCCTCCGCATGGGTGATCAGCCCTTCGTTCGCCATGTCGACCGCCGCCTTCAGCGCGGCCTTCGCCGTTCGCTTGCCGGAGCGCGTCTGCAGCATCCACAGTTTTCCGCGCTCGATGGTGAATTCGAGGTCCTGCATGTCGCGATAGTGCTTTTCCAGCCGCTCGCAGATTTTCACGAAGGACGCGAAGGCGTCGGGCATCAGCTTCTGCAGCGACGGTTTGTCGGAGCCGGCGGCGATGCGCGCCTTCTCCGTAATGTTCTGCGGCGTGCGGATGCCGGCCACCACGTCCTCACCCTGGGCATTGACCAAAAACTCGCCGTAGAGCGCCTTTTCGCCGGTCGAGGGATTTCGGGTGAACGCGACGCCGGTGGCCGAGGTCTCGCCCATGTTTCCGAACACCATGGCCTGCACGTTGACCGCCGTGCCCCAGCTTTCGGGGATGTCGTGCAGGCGGCGGTAAGTGATGGCGCGCGCGTTCATCCAGCTCGAAAACACCGCGCCGATCGCCCCCCATAACTGCTCGTCGGGATCCTGCGGAAACGGCTTCTCCAACTCCTCCTCGATCTTCGCCTTGTAGAGCGCGATCACCCCCTGCCATTCCCTGGCCGAGAATTCTGTATCGAGCTCGTAGCCGAGCCGGCCCTTTTCGTCCTCGAGAATCTCCTCGAACACATCATGGTCAAGGTCGAGCACTACATTGGAATACATCTGGATGAAGCGCCGGTAGCTGTCATAGGCGAAGCGCGCATCGCCCGAATCCTTCGCCAACGCCTCGACGGTGACGTCGTTGAGGCCGAGGTTGAGCACGGTGTCCATCATGCCCGGCATCGAGGCTCGGGCGCCGGAGCGCACCGATACCAGCAGCAGGTTTTCAGGGTCGCCGAAACGCCGGCCGGCGATCTTTCCGACCTCGGCAAGAGCGGCCTTCACCTGTCCCGCAAGTTCCGGCGGATGCACGCTGCCGTTTGCATAGTAAACATTGCAGGCCTCGGTCGTGATGGTGAAGCCGGGCGGCACCGGCAAGCCGAGGCTGCACATCTCGGCGAGGTTGGCGCCCTTGCCGCCGAGCAGGTTCCTGTCGCCGGCACGTCCCTCAGCCGCTCCGTCGCCGAAGGTGTATACCCATTTGGTCATGCTTGCTCCTCGCCTCACCGCCGGCCTTCTTTGGCAGCGATATTGTGGTGCAGTGCGAAAGACAAGGTGTGGGGCGGCGGCTTGGAACCCTACAATCGATTAGAAGTTCCAATGGTTTCGCGGCTTGCAATCACGCAACGGCAGATATAGAACATACCAGGAACATTCAGGGGCATGCCATGAAACAGACAGGAAAGCTCGACTATCTCGAACTGCCGGCCGCGCACGGCACGCTGGACAGCATGAAGGCGTTCTACAGTGCCGCCTTCTCCTGGTCCTTCACCGATTACGGGCCGACCTATTCGGCTTTCGACGAGGGGCTGGAAGGCGGTTTTCAGGCCGATAGCGCCGAAGCGCCGGCCAAACCCCTGCCCGTGCTTTATTCGGAGACGCTGGACGAAACCTTCTGCGCCGTGGAAGCCGCCGGCGGCAAGATCGTCAAGCCGATCTTTTCGTTTCCCGGCGGGCGGCGGTTCCATTTCCTCGACCCGGCCGGCAACGAACTGGCGGTTTGGGGGGAATAGCGCCGTTCGCCGTTTGCCGTTTTGCCGCCACGTCACGATTGCGCTGACGCTGCACTCTGCCTATAAGGCGGCGTTTCCGGCGTTCACACCGGATCGTTGGGGCGTAGCCAAGTGGTAAGGCAGCGGTTTTTGGTACCGCCATCCCCTGGTTCGAATCCAGGCGCCCCAGCCATCAAACCCGATGATCAGGCCGGCATTGATGTATTGCCGCCCGTCCGCTCACTCAACCCAAGTTCTGCAAATCGCGAACCTTGGCAAATCTGATGTCGGCATGAGATGACCGGGAAGAAAGCCGCGTGCACGCTGCCCCAAGCATCACCGCGAAACTGGCCGGCATGTCGCCGGCCTTCTTTCATTCTCACACCATCGACCATCAGCGGCCGTTCATAGTCACTGTTCCGCTTCGGCCTTGCCGAGTGCAGGAAGCGCCCGTCCCAGCGCAGTTGTGGGCCTTGTATCCATTGGTGAAAGAGACCGTCTGGCAACCCGTCAACACGAACAATATCGCCCCGGCGATGAGTAACTTACTGATTCCATAGAGCATTACGACCGTCTCGTGGTTGGCATTTGGCCCGCCAGAACCCCATGACGTTCGGACACATAGGGGCTACCCGCGACAGGTAGATGACGCCCGATCTTAGCAGGCTGACAGCGTGTGATCGACGGCAGGCAGAAAAAAGCCCGCCAGGAGGGCAAGCGGCGGGCTACTGGTGGGCCGGTGAAGATCGGCGGTCACGTGCCGCCGAACGTCCACACTCCGCTGGGGATTCCGGCGCAAACCAGATCAGGCGACCGCGCCTTCCTCGCCGGCCAACCGGATCGTCGCAGGCATGAAATCCCCCCACTTGCGCCGCATCAGGCGGCGGACCAGCCCCAGCGTTTCGGCGTCGAACTTGTCCATGCTCTGGATGCAGCCGAAAAGCGGGGACTCGCTACCTATGCCCGAAGCCAACCGGCCGCCCAGGTTCCTGCTGCCGGGCCGCGCGTAGACTTCTTTTGGCGGCCTGGCGAAGGTCGCGCCGTGGAGCGTGATCTCCAGGTGGTTGGCGAGCGAGACGGGCGAAAACTGGCCGATGTCGCGGAACCGGTAGCTGATCTGCTTGCGCAGCAGTTCCGGATGGGCCGTATAAAACGCTTCCTGCACCGAACGGCGCAGCGGATGGGGATGATGGCCGGCCAGCATGAAACGCCCGGTTACTCCCGCGCATCTGGCGCCGAACTCCTGGGCGCGCGCATAGGTCGCCTGCCGGAAGCTGCGCGCCTTGATGATGTTCAGCCCGCCCAGGATGCGCCGCGCATGGGTGCGGAACAGCCAGCGTTCCGGCCGCGTCCGCAAACCGCGCAGCACCGGCCGGCCGTCGACGAACCATTCGTCGGGCCGCATCATGCGGTTCACGAAGAAATCGTCGTTGAAATAGACAAAATGCTCGCTGAGACCCGGCAGACGCCACAGCATCGCCTCGATCGCGCGTGCCGCAAAAGTCGGGAGCGCGTCGGCGTGCTCGCCGAAAAGCTCGGTATGGTCGACCACCTGAATGAAATCCGGCGAGCACAGGCCGGCTCTCGCGAATTCGTCCAGGAATTGCGGCCGCTGAGCATCGGTGATGATCCATATGCGGTTGATGAAGCTCGCATATTTCAGGATCGACGCGATACAATAATAAATCTCGCCACGGTCGGCGAAGCGCGTCGTGCTCGCCTTGGCGCCGGGCTTGAGACAGCGATGCAGCTTTGCCTGATGTTCCGGATCGGACCCGTCGACCCAGGCTATGACAGCGTCGATCTTGGGGGACTGATCTGAAAGCAATTTGACGGAAATCCAGATTTTACCTTGGTCGCGGCAAGATCCTTTTTTAGCCGGCGCAGAGCGGCGCACACAAGCCGGAATGTGCGGATTTTGTGGCTTCGAACGGTCTCGGTGCCGCCGGATATCTCAGCCTGGCTTCCGTGCTTCGTAAAGTGCGATCCGCCGAGGTTATCCGGGCGAACGCCGGACCGTTGGGGCGTAGCCAGGTGGCAGGGCAGCGATTTTTGGTACCGCCATCCCCTGGTCCGAATCCAGGTGCTCCAGCCAACATCAAATCAATCGTCCGCGCGACCTCGCCGAGTTCGTCGGCGCAAACCAGATCAGGCGGCGGCGCGGTCCTCGCCGGCCAGCCGGATCGTGGCGGGCATGAAATCTCCCCACTTCCGCCGCATCAGGCGGCGCACCAGCCCCAGCGTTTCGGCGTCGAACTTGTCCAGGCTCTGGATGCAGCCGAAAAGCGGTGACTCGCTGCCGATGCCCGAAGCCAGCCGGCTGCTCAGATTCCTGCTGCCGGGCCGTGCATAAACTTCCTTCGGCGGCTTGGCGAAGGTCGCGCCGTGAAGCGCGATCTCCAGATGATTGGCCAGCGCGACAGGCCAAAACTGGCCGATGTCGCGGAACCGGTAGCCGATCTGCCTGCGCAGCAGTTCCGGACGGGCCGCATAAAACTCCTGCTGCACCGAACGGCGCATCGGATGGGGGTGATGGCCGGCCAGCATGAAATGCCCGGTCACCCCCGCGCATCTGGCGCCGAATTCCTGGACACGAGAATAGGTGGCCCCCCGGAAGCTGCGTTCCTTGATGATGTTCAGCCTGCCCAGGACGCGCCGCGCATGGGTGCGGAACAGCCAGCGTTCCGGCCGCGTCCTCAGGCCGCGCAGCACCGGCCTGCCATCGACGAACCATTCCTCGGGGCGCAGCGTCCGGTTCACGAAAAAATCGTCATTGAAATAGACGAAGTGCTCGCTGAGGCCCGGCAGGCGCCACAGCATCGCCTCGATCGAGAGCGACACAAAGGTCGGAAGCACATCGGCATGCTCGCCGAAAAGCTCGGTATGGTCGACCACCCGGATGAAATCCGGCGAACACAGGCCGGCCTTCGCGAACTCTCCCAGAAACTCCGGCTGCTGGGCGTCGGTGACAATCCATATGCGGTTGATGAAGCTCGCATATTTCAGGATCGACGCGATGCAATAATAAATCTCGCCACGATCGGCGTAGCGTGTCGTGCTCGCCTTGGCGCCGGGCTTCAGGCAGCGATGCAGCTTTGCCTGATGTTCCGGATCGGACCCGTCGACCCAGGCTATGACGGCGTCGATCCTGGGAGTTTTGTCTGAATGGAATTTGACGGAAATCCAGATTTTACCTTGGCCGTGGCAAGGTCCTTTTTTAGCCGGCACAGAGCGTGTTCATGCAAGCCGAAATGTGCGGATTTTATGACTTTGCGCTCGTCTCGGTGCTGCCGGATGTCTCTGGCCGATCCCACGCTTCATGAATGCACACCCGCATTCCCTGCGAATGCCGCTCCATCTCTGCGGCGTTCGCCGGCCCGTTCCGGGCGTTCGGGAGGAAGAGCCCATGCCGCTCCCGCATGCGTTGTCGTGCGACCTAGCCGCCTACTCAAGCGCGAACGAGCCCTGCTTCACGCCGCCGTCACGCACATAGGTGCTGATCACCACGCCCGTGGTCGAGGCCTTGCTGCCGAGGAGTTTCATGCCGCCGGAGAGCGAACCCTCGCCGAACATTTTCTTGCCGCCGCCGAGCACGACGGGAAAGGTCCACAGCCGGTACTCGTCGATCAGGTCGGCCTTCAACAGCGCCTGGATGAACTGGCTGCTGCCCTGGATGAGCAGGTCGGGACCGTCCTGCTGCTTCAGTTTTGCGACGCCAGCGGCGGGGTCCTCGCCCAGCCATTCGGAATTCTTCCAGGCGAGCGTCTTCGGCGTCGAGGTGGCGACGTATTTGGTGATGCTATTGAATTTCTGGCCGATCGGATCGTCCTCCGGGACGCGCGGCCAATGCGCGGCAAAGATGTCGTAGGTTTTCCGGCCGAGCAGCAGGTCGAAGGGTTTTGCCATGGACTCGCCCATCACGCCGCCCATCATCTCGTCCCAATGGTGGAAGGTCCAGCCGCCGAACTTGAAGCCGCCGTCGGTATCTTCCTCCGGACCGCCCGGCGCCTGCATGACGCCGTCGATGCTGAGGAAGGTGGCTGCGATAACTTTTCTCATCATTTTTCTCCTCTTTGTCACGACCATCAGCGCCGCTCCGGGCAAAGGCCGAACGCTCCTCGCTGCCTATGGCCGCGAAGCCAACCGCTTAATACCCTCGATATATGTGCCGAATGAAGTCGGCCGAAGGACGGCTGGACATCGGGCATCCCGACACCGGGAGGCGAGATTTTGAGAAAAAGCCGCGGACGATCAGATATGGGCGGGCGGAAAAGGCAACGACCCAAAAGGTTTCAGCGGCCGGGAAAGATGTCGGCTTGCGTTACATCGGAAGGGTTCGGCAGCCAGAGCGAGGGAAACCGCTCGAAGCGAGGCGCAACGCGCGGTCTGAACCGGGCGACCAGTCCATCCCACTCGTCCATCATGCCAAAGGGGAGTTCGGGGATGCCGAAGCGGCTAGTCGTCCCCGTGGACTCCGGGCTCGCCGCTTGAAGTTCCGTCGAGGCAACGACTTCGCATTGAAGGGCATCCGCGAGAGCCTGGCAAAGGTCGCCGCCGTCGACTGCCCCGGTGACGAACGGCCGGAGCCCCGGCGCGCTGGTGCCGCTGCCATCGGCTGTCTGTACTCTTGCAACGAGACAGGCGCGAATCCATAATTGCTGGATCCGGCCCCGCAGGCCCGGCCGCGCAAACGCGGAAGCATCGGATTGGCTGATGCCGGTGCCGATACCGATATAGCCCGGTGAACCGTGGCAGCAGATGATCAGCGCCTTCAGCCGTCCTCCGATCGCGGACGACTGCGCGACCGTCTCCACCGCGGAGGCGATCGACGGCGGCGAAGCGGTTTGTGGGACGTACCAGGTGTTCTGCGACCGCATCAGCACCGGTGAATTGTATCCCGACGCCGCAGTCGCGTTGGGATCATAAGCGTTCAACGCCATTGCCGGCTGAGGGACTCTGATCATCGTCGTTCCCAGACACTCGCGAAACCGCCTTCCATGGCCTCGTTACCTCTCTGACCACGAACATACGCTCTTCATGCTAAAGAAGATATCACCGAGCTTACGCAACGGAAACCGCCATGTATCGCGCTCGATCCCTCTCGCGGCCACGTCTACCGGGACTCGGGAATCATGCGAGTGTGACCGTCAGCCGCGTGCCGTTCGTGTCGCCGCGATCGACATCGTCGTCATCCTCACAGGCGTCCCGAAGGGCAGCTTGCTACGCTCGCGGCCACCCGGCGTCGGCGCAATCAGCCGCGGCCGGTTTATAAATAAACCTTTGAAAAAGCTTCAAAAAATAGACTTTATGTGGCTCAGAAGAGTGCCAGTCGCGGTGGGGCTCCAGGGACAGTTTATTTTTGTTTCCACAGGAAGGCGCGGCGGTTCAGAACGAAGCGCGGGCGGAAAAGGTAAATGTCCCCAGTACTTACACTGCTTCGCGCAGTTGCTCGGCGGTCTGCAGGTCCACAGAGACAAGCTGACTGACACCCTGCTCGGCCATGGTTACGCCGAACAGCCGGTTCATGCGCGCCATGGTGATCGGGTTGTGGGTAATGACGACGAAACGCGTCTCGGTGCTCGCCGCCATCTCGTCCATCAGGTTGCAGAAGCGCTCGACATTGTGGTCGTCGAGCGGCGCGTCGACCTCGTCGAGCACGCAGATCGGCGCAGGATTGGTGAGGAAGACCGCGAAGATCAGCGCCATCGCCGTCAGCGCCTGCTCGCCGCCGGACAGCAAGGTCATGGTCTGCGGCTTCTTGCCGGGCGGGCGGGCGAGGATTTCGAGGCCGGCTTCTAGCGGGTCATCCGACTCGATCAACTGCAATTCGGCGGTGCCGCCGCCGAACAGATGGGTGAACAGCCGCTTGAACTGCTCGTTGACGACATCGAACGCGGAAAGCAGCCGCTCGCGGCCCTCACGGTTGAGGCTCTGGATCGCCTGCCGCAGTTTGCGGATTGCGTCGACCACATCCTCGCGCTCGGTGACGATGGTCTCCAGCCGCTCCGAAAGCTCGCGCTGCTCTTCCTCGGCCCGCAGGTTCACCGCCCCCAGCCGTTCGCGCTCAACCTTCAGCCGGTCGAGCTGGCGGTCGACCTCGGCGATCTCCGGCAGGCGGGCGTCGGGCTCCAGGCCGGTCAGCCGGATGACCAGATGCGGCGGCGTGTTGAGGGCTTCCTGGATGCGGGCCTCGACCTCGCGGCGGCGGTCGTCGGCTGCGGTCAGGCGCTCCTCGGTGCGGCCGCGGTCCTCGCGCGCATTGGCCAGCATCTGGATGGCCTCGGTCGCCGCCTTGTCCAGCGCCACCTGTTTGGTTTCGGCAACCTGCAGCGTGTCGGAAGCCTGCTTCCGCGCCTCGTCGGCCTTGGAGAGTTCGGACAGCAGCGCCCGGCGCCGCTGATCGAGCTCGTCCGGCGCGTCGGCGATCTTTTGGCGCTCGGCATCCGCCTCGGCGCGCCGGTCCGTGAGCGACTTGATCTGCATGTCGGCGTTTTCGGCACGGTTTTTCCAAGTGGTCCGCTCGACGGAAATCGCTTCCAGCCGGCGCACCCGCGCCGCCGCCTCGCGCTTCAGGCCTTCGAGCATGGCGCGGGCGTCGGCAACGGCCGTGCGGTCGCGCGAAACCGCCTGCGCGGCCTGGTCGAGCTTTATTTGCAGCGCCGAGACATCCGGCTGCGCGGCGCGGCGCAACTGCATCTCGGTCACAGCGGCCTCGGCCTCGGCGAGATCGGCGCCGACACGCGCCTTCGCCTCGTCGAGTGCCGCGCGGCGGCTGACAAGCTCGCCCGCGGCACGCTCGGCCCGCGCCAGCGCGTCGCGCGCCTCGCCGACCAGTCGCTGGGCGTTGCGCCAGCTTTCGCGCGCCTGCCGCTCGACTTCTACCTTTGCCTTGACCGAGGCCTCGGCGGCTGCAAGCGCGGCTTCCGTCGCCTTGACCCTATCGGCGGACTGGCGGGCCTCGCCTTCCAGTTCGAGCAGCCGGTTCTTCTGCGCCAGCCGCTGCGCGGCGGCGGTCGGGGCGTCGGCACCGGCGACGAATCCGTCCCAGCGCCACAGCGCGCCCTTGCGGCTCACCAGCCGCTGGCCCGGCTTCAACTGGCGCTGCAACTGCAGGCCGTCGGCATCCTCGACGATGCCGATCTGCGCCAGCCGGCGGGCAAGTTGCGGCGGGGCGCGGACGACCGTCGCCAGGCTGGCGATGCCTTCGGGGAGCGACGGATCTTCCGGGGAAACAGCGCTTTCGCCCCAATACGCCGGCGCGCTGGCATCGATCGGCGCGTCGAGGTCTTCACCAAGGGCCGCACCTAGCGCGGTCTCGAAACCGCGATCCACCGCGATCCGCTCCAGCACGGCCGGAAAAAGCCCGCCGCCACCGGCGTTCAAAATCTTCGCCAGCGTGCGGGCCTCAGTCTCGATGCGGGCAAGTGCGGCTCGCGCATCCTGCACCGGCGGACGCGCCGTGGTTTCCACCGCGCGCGCCTGCGTCACCGCCGTCTCGGCGGCGCTCGCCGTTTTCTCGGAGGCGTCAGCGGCGGCGATAGCGGCATCGACCAGCCGGCGCTTTTCGGCGGGATCGGCCAGCGCGCCGATCTTTGCCGCGATGTCGGCCGCCTCGCGCGAAATGTCCGCCAGTTGTCGGGTGAAGCGGTCGCGACGCTCGGTGTTTTCGCGCAAAGCCCGCTCGATCTGGCCGATGGCCGCGGTCGCCTCGGCGCGTTCGGCGGTCAGCGCGGCCAGTGCGCCCTCGCTGAGCACAAGCACCGCCGACGCCCGGTCGAAGGCAGCCTGCTTTTCCGCCTCGCGTTCTCCAGCTCCAGCGTCCTCGGCGCGCAGCCCGGCTTCCTCGCCGGCGAGCTTTGCCAGCACATCGGCATTGTCGCTGATCATCCGCTCCTCGCGGGCGATGTCGGCGGCTAGCTGGTCGAGGCGGCGGGCGAGCTCCGCCTGACGGGCGCGCACGCGCCCGGCCTCCTCTTCGATCTGGGTGCGGGCGATCGACAGGCGCTGGAACGTCGCGGCAGCGGCGGCCGAGGCATCGCGCAGCGCGGGCAGATGATGGGCGCCGATGGCCTGAGCCTTGGCGGCTTCCATCTGCTGGGCCGCGCGCTCGCCGACCTGTGAGGTAGCGACTGCGAGTGCCGAGCGCGCCTCGCCCTCCTGCGCCTTGGCCGCCGTCCAGCGCAGATGCAGCAGGATCGCCTCGGCCTTGCGGATGTCCGCCGACAGGTTCTTGAAACGGGAAGCCTGGCGGGCCTGGCGCTTCAGGCTTTCGATCTGCGCTTCGAGCTCACCGACAACGTCGTCGAGGCGTTCCAGATTCTGCTCCGCCGCCTTCAGCCGCAGTTCGGCTTCGTGGCGGCGGGTGTGCAGGCCGGAAATGCCGGCGGCCTCTTCCAGCAGTGCGCGGCGGGCCTGCGGCTTGGCCTGGATCAGCTCGCCGATGCGCCCCTGCCCGACCATGGAGGGCGAGCGCGCGCCGGTCGACTGGTCGGCGAACAGCAGTTGCACGTCGCGGGCGCGGGCTTCCTTGCCGTTGATGCGGTAGACCGAGCCGGCCTCGCGCTCGATGCGCCGAGACACCTGGAGTTCGTCGGCATCGTTGAAGGGGCCCGGCGCCGTGCGGTCGAGATTGTCGAGGAAAAGCGTGACTTCGGCGGTGTTGCGGGCCGGCCGCGTGCCTGAGCCGGAGAAGATCACGTCGTCCATGCCGGACGCGCGCATGTTCTTGTAGGAGCTTTCGCCCATCACCCAGCGCAGCGCCTCGACAAGGTTCGACTTGCCGCAGCCATTCGGCCCGACGATGCCGGTCAGGCCGCGCTCGATGACGAATTCGCCGGGCTCGACGAAGGACTTGAAGCCGAGGAGTCGGAGGCGATTGAATTTCATGCGCGCCAACCACGAGGCGCGCGAAAGCAGCGACCGGCAGGCGCCGGCCGGAAGATACGATTAGAGCATGCCGTCGATGATCGCCGACATTTCCTCAATCGACAAAGCTCCCTTGTACTGCTTCCCGTTGATGAAGAAAGTGGGGGTCGAGTCCACGCCGAAGTCCTTGGTTCCGCGCTCGCGCACGGCCCTGATCTCGTCCAGAAGCTTCTGGTCCGTCAAGCAAGACTCGAATCGCTCCTGTGTAAAACCGGCCAGTTTCGAGATCTGGAGCAACGCGTCGCGTGCATTTTCCGCGGTCGCCCAGTTCTGTTGCTGCTTGAACAGCACGTCGACCATCGGGAAATAATTGTCATTTGAGCAGCGGGCGAGCATGAACCCAGCCTCGGCGCGCGGATCGAACGGGAACTCGCGCAGGATCAGCCGCGCCTTGCCGGTTTCGATATATTTGGTCTTCAGCGCCGGCAGCGTCGTCTCGTGAAAATGCGCGCAATGCGGGCAGGTCATGGAGGCGTATTCTACGATGGTGACAGGCGCGTCGGCCT
Organism: Mesorhizobium sp. IMUNJ 23232; assembly: GCF_044326205.1. Lineage (NCBI taxonomy): Bacteria > Pseudomonadati > Pseudomonadota > Alphaproteobacteria > Hyphomicrobiales > Phyllobacteriaceae > Mesorhizobium > Mesorhizobium sp. IMUNJ 23232. The sequence continues at coordinate 138 of NZ_JBIRCY010000045.1, read as the reverse complement.
TGCCCAGCACCATGTCCGGCAACGCGCCGGGCTCGAGCAGCTTCGCCATATCGACCGTGCCGGCTGCTTCGGGCGCCTGCGCGGCCGGGGCGGCGACGGCCGGCGTCGCGGGCGCAGCGGTATCGGCCGGGGCCGCGG
>NZ_JBIRCY010000044.1:0-66925 GCF_044326205.1 Mesorhizobium sp. IMUNJ 23232 | reverse complement strand
TTGCTTTTTGGGGAAAAGAAGTCGTACGCCCCCTTCTGTCAAGCCTCTGCGTCCTCCCCCCGAGTCCGACATTCCGGCATCGACTTCCCGAGCGAAGAGCGTTACGTCGGTCGCCGCTCACCTTGCCGGGAACGCCGTCCGAAATCCGAATGCTCAAGGCCTGCCGATGAAGCCGTCGCTCGAAATCGCCGATCTCAAGGAAGTCGCCCGCCGCCGCGTGCCGCGCATGTTCTTCGACTACGCCGATTCTGGCGCCTGGACGGAGAGCACCTACCGCGCCAACGAGGAGGATTTCGCCAAGATAAAATTCCGCCAGCGTGTGCTGGTCGACATGACCAACCGCTCGCTGGAATCAACCATGATCGGCGAAAAAGTGTCGATGCCGGTGGCGCTGGCCCCGACCGGACTGACCGGCATGCAGCACGCCGACGGCGAGATGCTGGCCGCGCAAGCGGCGGAGGAATTCGGCGTGCCGTTCACGCTGTCGACCATGAGCATCTGCTCGATCGAGGACGTCGCCTCGGTGACGAAAAAGCCGTTCTGGTTCCAGCTCTACGTCATGCGCGACAAGGATTTCGTGCTCAACCTCATCGACCGCGCCAAGGCGGCGAAGTGCTCCGCGCTGGTGCTGACGCTGGACCTGCAGATCCTCGGCCAGCGCCACAAGGACATCCGCAACGGCCTGTCGGCCCCGCCGAAGCTGACCTTGCTCAACATGCTCGACATGGCGATCCGCCCGCGCTGGTGTTTTGCCATGCTGGGCACCAAACGCCGCACCTTCGGCAACATCGTCGGCCATGCCAAGGGCGTCGGCGACATGTCGTCGCTTTCGTCCTGGACGGCCGAGCAGTTCGACCCGCAACTGTCCTGGAAAGATGTGGAGTGGATCAAGCAGCGCTGGGGCGGCAAGCTGATCCTGAAGGGCATCCTTGATGCCGAGGACGCCCGCCTGGCGGCGGCGACCGGGGCGGACGCCATCATCGTCTCCAACCACGGCGGCCGCCAGCTTGACGGCGCGCCGTCAAGCATCTCGGTGTTGCCGGAGATCGTCGAGGCGGTCGGCGACCGGATCGAGGTGCATGTCGACGGCGGCATCCGCTCCGGCCAGGATGTGCTGAAGGCGCTCTGCCTCGGCGCCAAGGGCACCCATATCGGCCGGCCTTTCCTCTACGGCCTCGGGGCCGGCGGCAAGGATGGCGTGACGCTGGCGCTCAGCATCATCCGCAAGGAACTGGACGTGACGCTGGCGCTGTGCGGCAAGCGTTTGATTACCGACGCCGGGCCGGAACTGCTTTACAAGCCCGCCGCGAAAACCGAATAGCTGGTCAGACGGCCAGCGCCAGCCTTGCCGGTTCGGCCGGCGCGAAGGGGCGGATGGCGACTCCCGCATCAGTGATGGTGACAAAACTCGACGGCGGGATCGCCTGCCAGTTCGGCCCCTCGCGGTCGAACGGTTCGGAGACCACGCAGCGCCCACCCGATTTCTTGAACTCGGCCGTGTAGAGCGTCGGTGCGAAGGCGTCGGTGGCATAGCGAATGGCATGCAGCGCCGTGCCGTCGCTGAAGGCCGCCGTCAGCCGCAGATGCGGCTCGATGCCGGCGGCGCGCGCCGCTCCGATCACCCGCATGGCTGCGCGCTCGGCCGCGCGTTGCGGGTCGGCGTCGAGGCCTTCCTCGATCATCATCAGGAAGAACAACTCGGAATCGGTCGTGCCGTCGATCCGCTCATAGAGCGTGTCGGGCAGGCTTGCCTCCAGCCGGCGCCGCAACTGCTCGAACCCGCCGATCTGGCCGTTGTGCATGAAGGCCCAACGTCCGACCGCGAAGGGATGGCAGTTGGTGCGGCTGGTCGAGCCGCCGGTGGATGCCCGCACATGCGCGAGAAAAAGGCCGGAGCGAATCTGCCGGCACAGGCTTTTCAGATTGGGATCGGACCAGGCGGGCAGGATGTCGCGATAGAGGCCGGGCTCGTCGCGCTCGCCGTACCAGGCGATGCCGAAACCGTCGCCATTGGTCGGCGTCTTGGCCTCCAGCGCATTGTGGCTCTGCGCGATCAGCGAATGGCAGGGCGCGGTGACGATGTCCTCGAGAAACAGTTCCGGCCCGATATAGGCCGCCCAGCGGCACATCTGAATATCCCCTCTCGCGGGCTGAGGCTCGTGCTCAAGCCTTGGCGCGCCTGTTATGCGTCCGTTCGGCAAGCTCGCGGACGATTCGGCTCGCCGTAGTTTCGAAAAGGAAGGGTAAGAAAGCATGAACGATCGCCGCGCCTGCGGCCATGAACAGTCTTGACGAGAACCACGCGGCGAAGGCCATGTGGCCGAAATAGGTCTCGTCGACCGAGGCGGGGTGCTCGACGAACAGTCTGGCGATGCGGGTGGTCATGGCTGCGGTTCCCTCATTGTTGTCCGATTATCCCAATCTTACCTCATCTCCAGGAGATTTTGTCCCAATCCGTCCCTTGCAACGCGCTCGCATTGGGACAATCATCCCAAAAATGACGACTGAACTCGACGCCATCGACCGCCGCATCCTCGCCGAGCTGCAGCGCGACGCCATGCTGTCGGTCGACGATGTTTCGGAACGCGTGAACCTGTCGCGCAATGCCTGCTGGCGGCGCATCCGCCGGCTGGAGGACGAAGGCGTCATCACCGGCCGCGTGGCCCTGGTCGATGCGGAAAAACTCGGCCTCGGTCTCTCCGTTTTCATCCTGGTGCGCACTTCGCACCACGATCCCGAATGGCTGACGCGCTTCCGTGCCGCCGTGACCAGCCTGCCGGAGATCACCGGCGTCTACCGTATGTCAGGCGACCTCGATTATGTGCTGCGGGCGCGCGTCGCCGACGTGAAAGCCTATGACCGGCTCTACCAGCGGCTGATCGCCAAGGTGCCGCTCAACGACGTCTCGGCCTCCTTCGTCATGGAGGAGATCCGTGAGACGACTGTCGTGCCGGTGGAAATCAGGTGAACGCCGTTGCTGGCGATTGACGCCCGGCACGTCCGCCCGATAGATCGCGCTCATGACCACATCCCAGCCTGCCCCGCTTGTCGGCGTTGTCCGCCTGCCGCACGCCCATGGCCTCGACCTGCCGGCCTATGAGAGCGCCGGCGCCGCCGGCATGGACCTGCGCGCCGCGGTCGCTGACGACCGGCCGATCCTCATCCTGCCGGGCAAGCGGGCGCTGGTGCCGACCGGCCTGATCCTGGAGATTCCCGAAAATTTCGAGGGTCAGGTACGGCCTCGATCCGGATTGGCGTTCAAGCACGGCATCACCTGCCTCAACACGCCGGGCACCATCGACTGGGATTATCGCGGCGAGGTGAAGGTGCTGCTGATCAATCTCGGCGACTATGATTTCACCGTGACGCGCGGCATGCGCATTGCGCAACTGGTCATAGCGCCGGTGACGCGCGCCGCGATAGAGGAACGCGACCTCGCCGGCGACACGCTGCGCGGCGCTGGCGGCTTCGGTTCGACGGGAACGGCTTGAGCCACGGTCGTCTTGCATGAACGGGCCGACTCTCTGAATAGGCCGAGCCACGTTCCTTCCGTCGATCCTGCTTTGCCCCGCCGCCGACACGCGGTAGGATCGCCCGACGGTCGGTTTTCCGGCACAACAGGTGCGATCATGGACAAAGGCAGAATTTTCCGGGACCTTCATCAGGCGGCTGGCGCCTTCGTGATGCCCAATCCGTGGGACCCCGGCACGGCGAAACTGCTGGAATCGCTGGGCTTCAAGGCGCTGGCGACCACTAGTGCCGGCTTCGCCTTCTCGCGCGGCCTGGTTGACGGCGCGGTCGGCTTCGAGGCGATGATCGCGCATTGCCGCGACATCGTCGGATCGGTGTCCCTGCCGGTCAACGCCGATCTCGAAAAGGGCAAGGGCGACAGCCCGGACAGCGCGGCCGAGACCATTTTTGCCGCCGAGGCGGCCGGGCTGGCCGGCTGTTCGATCGAGGACCATACCAGCGACGCCGGCGATCCGATCTACGAATTCTCGCTTGCCGTCGAGCGGGTCGCCGCCGCGGCCGAGGCGGCGCGGGCGGTCAAGCACGGTTTTGTCTTCACGGCGCGGGCGGAGAATTTCCTCTGGGGCCGAAAAGACCTCGACGACACCATCAAGCGCCTGCAGGCCTTCGCCACGGCCGGAGCGGACGTGGTCTATGCGCCCGGCATTTCTGACATAGAGACGGTGCGGACGATCTGTTCGGCGGTACCACGCCCGGTCAACTTTCTCGCCGTGCCGGGGCTCACCGTGGCTGAACTGGCGGAAGCCGGCGTCAAGCGCATCTCGCTGGGCTCGAAGCTCACCAACCACGCCTTCGGCGCGGTCCGGCGGGCGGCAACGGAAATCCTCGAAAAAGGCTCGTTCGAATTTTCTCGCGACGGCATGTCCTTTGCCGAGCTGGTGACGCTGTTTTCCAGCAGAAGCTGATCGGGTGGTGCCGGTTTCGCCGACGGACGGCACGGCCGAGGCAATTGTACCAGTGGGTGCTTGCCTTGACCGTCGCGCCGCCCGTCCTTCGGACCCGCCCTTCGGGCACCTTCTCCCCGTGAAGGACGGGAAGAAGGAGGCTGGCCGCAACGTGGCCGCTTGTCCCTTCTCCCCGTCCTTTACGGCTATCGGATTCACACATTTCACGATCGGGTTTCAACCGGCGTACGGAGGAAGACTTTCTGCATCGGCTCTGATTCGGCCACCATCGAGGCATGGATTCCCGACACTCTCCGCTCGCTTCGCTCGCTCACGAGGTCGGGAATGACGACACTCACGGGCCGTTTCAGCTAATCGTCGATGTCTTCCGTTTCAGCGAAGCGTCAACGTCGGAGATTAGCTAAGGCAGACCATGACTGTCGTCATTCCCGACCTCGTGAGCGAGCGCAGCGAGCGGAGAGTGTCGGGAATCCATGCCTCGGATTCGAAGCTACAAAGCCGGTGCGGAATCTGCTGCGCCGTATGACCGGCGAGCCGCAGCCAAAATCCAGGATACGTGAACATGACCGGGGCAAGGGCAGGGATGGTAAGAGGCGACGGAAGCCGCCGCTTGTCATACGATGCCCGGCGCCACGGGTTGTCCCGATCGCGGCTTTTGTCAGCCCGCTTGGTCATGCTTGTTTCGCGAAAATCCACGCGGGTTGCAGCTAACCATCTGTTTCTGCTTGGCTTTACAAGCATGACATTCCTTTCGAACGGCCTTACGCCCTGGCCGTGAAGCCCCTGACGCAGGCCGCCGCCTCTCGAAAAATCAAGCCTTTTCAATGTGTTGTGTCGGCGGCGATGGCAGGCTCGTCATTCGCCCGCCATCAAGGATTATTTTCTTAGGACCTTTGCGTTTGTTCCTGATATGTTCTATATTGAATGTCGGCCTTATCCGAAGGAGGCGGCGGTGGAGTTTGGAGACGCGAGTGCGACAATCGAGCGATACCGGGGAGCGCTGAAGCACATCGTGCTGACGCTGGTCGGCATGGCCGAGATGGGGTACGGCAGGCCGCTGTCCCTGGTGCTCGGGGAGGCCGCCGTCGCCCCAAGGCAGGGACGGGCGGGGCGGAAAAAACCGTCCGCGGCGCTCTGCCTGCCGCGCCACCTCTATCGCGCCATTCTTCTGCTGCTGCGCCCGGCCGAATCCGCCGCCCGGCGCCTCATCATCGCGGCGGCGCAAGGCATCGTGGTCACCTTGCCGCCGTTTCGTCCGCGAAAGCTCAAGCCAAAAATTTCCGACACGGTGGCCGCCATGCGCCGCCTCGGCCTCGCCGTCAATCTGTCGAAGGCAGACTTTGCCCGCTATGAAGCCGAGCGGAAAGCTGCCGAACGGCGCGCATCTCGCCCGCGCGGACAAAACCTTTCGCTGCTCGATCCTCTGAAATATCCCTTCCGCATCCGCCGCAACTATGTGCCGGCGCGTGCCGTGCCGCGCATCCGGTCACTCGACGACGATGCGCCACGCATCCCCCTGCCGCCGCCGCCATCGCAGAACGATCCGATGAATGCGGCAAAGCTGACGCTCAGGCTGGATGCGCTGGGTCAGGCACTCGACGATCTGCCCGGCCAGGCGCAGCGTTTCGCCCGCTGGAAGGCGCGCAACGACGCAGGCCTTGCACGCGACAAAGCGGCCCGCGACGCGGCGGCGGCAGGCGGCAAGCCGGGTCCGGTCCGCTTCCGGCGTTTTTCGCCGCTGCGGCGCGGCCGTCCGCCCGGCGGAAGATTGCCGCGTTTCGATCCGGATGTTCCGAAACGCAAAAACATCCGCGAGGTCGACGAGATTCTGGCGCATGCCAACGCGATGGCCTACTACGCGCTGCAGCCGCCGCGGCGGAATACGTCTTGACGGCGGCCTGACGGACGAAAAGCGAAGGTCGATTGCCGGCGCGGACTTTTTCGCGGCCCGGCGGCGCGGGCGGCTACATGCAGGGGACAGTTTACTTTTTCCGCAGAACGGCGCAGCCGCTTCAAGGCTGGCGCAGACGGAAAAAGTAAACTGTCCCCGGCGTTTGCCCTGTTCCGTGCCGTCAGACAATACCGTTGCCCGTCCGCTGGCGAAGCCGGCCTGCTCAGCCCCGCCGCCGTTCCTCGGCAGCCACCGCCTTGTGCAGATGCACCATCATGGCGCAGGCGAACAACGGCGACAGGAGGTTGAGCAACGGCACGGCCATGAAGGCGGCGATGACCAGGCCGGCGAGAAAAACCGTGCCGGCGTTGCGCCGCCTCAACGCCTTCGCCTCGGCTTCGGAACGGAAGCGCATGGCGGCGAATTCGAAGAACTCGCGGCCGATCAGGTAGCCGTTGACGACGAAGAAGGCGCCGATGTTGACCCCCGGCACCAGCAGCAGCAACAGCGCCAGCAGGTTGCCGACGATCACGATGCCGAAAAACTTGAGCGACAGCACTATGCTGGCAAGCGCGGGTATCGGGCGGCCTGGCGGGTCCGATGGATATTCGCTGCGCTCCACCAGTTCGGCGACATCGTCGAGGAAGAAACCGGCGACAACAGCCGTCACCGGCGCGATCAGCAGGGCGAGCCCCAGCGCCAGCCCGATGCCGGCGACGATTGCCGCGACCACGCCCAGCCAACCGGCCCAACTGGGCAGGCCAGGCAACAGGGCGTCCAGCCAAGGCCAGGCCAGCCATTCGAACAATGCGGCCATGCCGAACCACAGCGCGACGAGCGCAAGCAACGTCAACCCGAGCGTCTTCAGGAACACCCCGCGGAATGGCGCACTGAACAGATGGCCCGCAGCGGCGCGGGCGGAATCGAGGATCATGCTGTGCCGGTCTCCATGATGTTCGGCGTCATAGTGCGATCGACATGGGGATTGCAGGCCGCGCCGGCAAGAAACTTGCGCAGCGCGGCACTCCTTCTCTGGACCGGGCCGCGCTGCCTGTGCAAGAACGCCGAGGATTTGCCCGCCGGAGTTCCTTCATGAGCCAATACGATGTGCTGTGCATCGGCAACGCGATCGTCGACATCATAGCGCAAGCCGACGAGGCGTTCCTCGCGGAGAACGGCATCATCAAGGCGGCGATGAATCTCATCGACACCGACCGCGCCAACCTGCTCTATGAGCGCATGGGGCCGGCGATCGAGGCGTCGGGCGGCAGCGCCGGCAACACGGCCGCCGGCATCGCCAGTTTTGGCGGCCGCGCGGCGTTCTTCGGCAAGGTGGCGGAAGACACACTTGGCGAGATCTACTACCACGACATCCGCGCCCAGGGCGTCGCCTTCGACACAAAACCTCTCCAGGGACCGCCGCCGACCGCGCGCTCGATGATCTTCGTGACGCCCGACGGCGAGCGCTCGATGAACACCTATCTCGGCGCCTGCGTCGAACTCGGACCCGAGGACGTCGAGCCGGAAAAGGCCAAGGGCGCGCTGGTCACCTATTTCGAAGGTTATCTGTGGGACCCGCCGCGTGCCAAGGACGCGATCCGCATGACCGCGCGGCTGGCGCACGAGGCGGGACGCGAGGTGTCGATGACCTTGTCCGATTCCTTCTGCGTCGACCGCTATCGCGGCGAATTCCTCGACCTGATGCGGTCGGGCACGGTCGACATCGTTTTCGCCAACAGCCATGAGATCAAGTCGCTGTACCAGACGAGCTCCTTCGAGACAGCCCTGGACTTGATCCGCCGGGATTGCCGGATCGCGGCGGTCACCCGCTCGGAAAAAGGCTCGGTGATAGTGCGCGGCGACGAGACGGTTGTCGTGAAGCCTATTCCCGTCCGCGAGATCGTGGACACCACCGGCGCTGGCGACCTCTACGCCGCCGGTTTCCTCTACGGCTATACGACCGGCCGCGACCTGCAGCACTGTGGCGACCTTGGTTCGCTGGCCGCGGGCCTCGTCATCCAGCAGATCGGCCCGCGCCCGCGCCAGAATCTTCGCATTGAGGCCGAGAAGGCGGGATTGCTGTAGGGCTGCCGCTATCCGGGCCGGAGCGGGTTGAACTTAGCGCCTCTGCCTCGGAAGCAAGGCTCCGGACGAATCCTTATTCGCGCCAGTGCTCAGCGATCCAGCCGGCCGGCCGGAAGTAGTGGCCGAGGTGCCTGACCACGCTTTCACGGCGTTGCCCGGAAAAAGTCGCGGCGATGTGCTGAGCCGGGCTCCTGGCCTCGCTTCTTTTCGTCCATCGGCCTGATACCGCCTCCGGCGGATTGAGATGTCCGGCAAACAGTACGACCTTCGCATCGCGCGGCAGGCGCGGCGCTTCGAAATAGTTGCGGGGAAATGCCGGGATCAGGTCATGCCGGAACAATCTTACCCAGGCGCGCGGCCAGAATTTGATGCCGCCGGGCGCATTGCGGGTCACGAAGCGTTGCTCGAATTCATAACGCGCGGCGATCCCGAGCGAATCCGCCTCGAATGCCTTGAGCAGCGGCAGCAGTTTGCCGACGGGGAAGCGGTATATGGAGGTCTGGCCGAGCCGCTCAAGCGGGCGCACCGGATTGACCGCGAGGATGACGTCGTCTGGGTCACCCCGGCTGAAGAAGTCGTCGAGCGAACCCGTCACCAGAAGGTCGAGGTCGAGGAAAAGCACCGGACCCTCGAGATCGGCCAGTTCGGCATTCCACAATCTTGCCTTGCCCCAGATGCCGCGCGAATGTTTTGGCAGTTCGGCGTTCAGCGGTGGCAACGGCTCGCAGCGCACTTCTGGACGCACGCCTTGGTCGTTGTCGGTGAAGCATGTGAAGGTGAAGGGAGGCGTTATGTTGCGCGCCACCATGCCGTAGAGGCGATTGATGTAGACCGGGCCGTATTTTGTGCCCCAGTTGATGCAGATGATCTGCTTCTTCATGCCGATCCGACCTCGCCGACTGCCCATGGGTGGGAACCGGTCGGCAATATGCCGGTCATGGATGACAGCCGAAAAACAGGAGCCGGCCTGTCCGGCGCGTGACCAGAAGGCTGAGCGTTTGGATCGGCGTCGGTGGAAACGGTGGTGAAGCGGTCCGAGGTCAGTCGAGAATCAGGCCGGAATGGGCCGGATCAGAAACCGGCGCGAAGCCGCTACATTGGTATTTGAACCGAAGCGCTCGCCTGCCCTAGCCGTGAACGATCTCGCGCAGCAGGCGTAGCGTCGCCTTCATATCGTCCTGCTCGAAGACATTGCGGCCGAACATCAGGCCTTTCGCGCCGGAGGCGATGACGGCGCGCGCATAGTCCGCGACCGCTTCGATCCCGGCGCGGGCCGGCCCGCCGGCGATGGCGATCGGCGCCAGCGACTGCGTGGCGATCGCCGAGAAACGCGTTTTATCGGCGCACCAGTCGGTCTTGATAATGTCGGCGCCGATCTCGCCTGCCATGCGGCAGTTGAGCGAGATGACGTCCGGATCGTCGTGACGCGCGAAGCCGCCCTTGGCGGCCATCGCCTCGATGACATGGACCATGCCCCATCTGCGGCAGGCAGCAGCGACCGCGCCGCAGATCTCGAACGTGCGCGTTTCCTCTTCCGGCCGGTTGTTGCAGGTGAAGAGGTAGGTGATGACAGCCTCGGCGCCCATCGACACTGCCTCCTCGACCGAGGAGACGAGCCGGTTGTGCGTGTCGGGATAGCCGCTCGGCGTGCCGTGCCGCCACATGGTCGTCTGGTCAATGCGCAGGATGACCGCCGGCCCGCCGGCGAGCCGATGGCCGTGGCGGACCATCATGCCGGGATTGAGGATCACCGCGTCGACGCCGGCCTCCGCCGCCGCATCGAGCACCCGCGCCGGATCCTCCGTGCCTGGAACGGTGCCGACCTGCATGCCATGGTCGAAGGCCAGGCAGAGCATACGTCCCGACCGCGCGTTGAACATGCGCGCTAGGCGGCGCGCCTTACCGGTTTCCGACATGGTGTTTCCTTCGATTGCCGCCCGCCAAGAGCCGGGCCTAGACCAGTTGCAGTTTGACGCCGCCATCACGCAGCTGTGCGATGATCGACTGTTCGACGGAGCTTGAGATCAGCACCACGTCGAAGGCCGACAGGTCGGCGACGTGGTTGAGCGCGGAGAAATGGAATTTGCTCTCGTCGACCAGCAGGATGCGTTTTCGGGCAATCTCGATCATCGCCTGTTTTGCGCGCAGCACCTGCTCGTCCTGCGTAAACATCGACAGGCCCTGGATGGTGGTGGTCGACATCAGCGCCACATCCACCCGGTAGGAGCGGATCGAGCGCTCGCAGGCTAGGCCGAAGAAGCCGTTATAGGCGCGATGATATTTGCCGCCGAGCGCGATCAGGTCGATCTCGGCCGCTTCGCGCAGCTTTTCCAGCACGGGAAGCGCATTGGTGATGATCGTCACCGGCGCCACCTGCTCGATGAATTCGGTGACATGGAACGTGGTGGAACTGTCGTCCCAGACGATGGCGTTGCCGGGTTCGATATGGGCAATCGCGGCGCGCGCCAGCTTTCGCTTCTCGCTGACGTGCTGGCGGGCGCGATAGAGATAGCTGCTTTCGAACAGCATCGATTTTTCCGCCGACACCGAACCGCGCAGCCGCCGTACCAGCCCCTGGTTCTGTAGGTCGTTCAAGTCGCGGTGGATGGTCATCAGGCTGACGTCGAGGCGCGTCGCCAGATCCTTTATCTGCACCGACGGGCTTTCCATCAGCAGCCTTATGATCTCGGCGCGGCGCTGGTCGGCCTTGGACAGGTGCTGCATGTCGCCGTCCGGCTCGAACATGTCGGCGGCCTCCTCCTCCGCTTTCATCGCCGGCGACCTCTAGCATGGCTGATGGATGCGGGAAAGAAAAATGTTAAATTATCAAAACCACCATTGTGCAATGCGAATTCGCAACTGCGTGGAAAAATCGTCAAGATTCGCCTAACCATCAGATAAAGCGTGGCATTCCTGATCAAGGCAAATGCTTCATGGGATCGTAACATCATATGACTCGGGAGTTTCGTCCGACCATTCTCGATCATACGTAACAAAAAAAGTGAGAAAATATAAGTTTTATGTTGATATTTTTAACGAGGCTGACTAGCGTTTGGAAAGGGCAGGAGACGGGGCGAAGAGAGTTCGCAGCTACCTCGGTTGCCCGCGAAACACTGGAGGAGCATCATGAACAACGCCAAGCGCGCGCGCTTGCTTGCGTCCGCTGCAGTCGCCGTCACGGCGATCGCCGCGAGCGCCGGACTGGCCCGCGCCGAGACCACGCTTACCTTCGTCTGGCACGCCGGCACCTGCGCCGACGCGCTGATGGATATCGCCAAGGACTATCCGGACAAGTCGGTGAAGATCGTGCCGGCGCTGGTTCCCTACGGACCGCAATGGCACGACAAGATCGCCTCGGAATTCGCGATCCAGGGCGACGCCTTCGACTTCGCCATGTGGGACAGCCAGTCGACCGCCGAGTTCGCCGGCCACGCCGTCAAGCTCAACGACATTTTCGACAAGTCGAGCTATCTGAAGGCCGACATCTTCCCGCCGGCCTCGCTGTCGCGCTACGGCGAATATCCGGACGGCTCTGGCGAATATTACGGCCTGCCGGCCAACCAGGACGCCTACGGCCTGACCTACCGCAAGGACCTGTTCGAGGATCCGAAGGAGAGGGAAGCCTTCAAGGCGAAATACGGCAAGGAACTCGCGGTTCCGCAGACCTATCAGGACGCCAAGGAGATCGCCGAGTTCTTCACCCGGCCCGACCAGGGTCTTTACGGCTGGGGCCAGATGGGCGGCCGCGACTACGACTTCGCCACCACTGCGTCCAACTCGTTCCTGTGGTCGTTCGGCGGCGAGCTCTACAATCCCGCCACCATGGAAGTGAAGGGCTACCTCGACTCGCCGGCCTCGGTCGACGGTGTGCAGGCCTATGTCGACATGTTCAAGTTCGGTCCTCCCGGCTCCGGCAACTGGGGTTTTGACGAGGTCAATGCCGCCTTCCAGCAGGGCCAACTCGCCATGGCCATGCAATGGTTCTACTTCAACGGCTCAAACGCCGATCCGAAGGTGAACAAGTTCGCCGACAAGACCGCCTTCGCCGTGCTTCCGGGCGCTGTCGGCCGCGACGGAAAATTCCGCCGCCAGTTCTCCGTTGGCGGCCAGGGGATGGGCATCAACAAATACTCTAAGAAGCTGCCGGAACTCGAAAAATTCATGGAATGGTATTTCCAGCCCGAGCAGCAGAAGCGCTACGCCGCCGTCTGCCAGACCGGCCTGAAATCCGTGCTGGAAAGCCCGGACTGGCAGGGCCTGAACTCCTACAACCGGCAGTTCTCGACCGCGCTTGCCTACCTCAACGACTACTGGCACCTGCCGGAATATCCGGCACTGCTGGATGAACTGCAGCAGGAAGTCTCGAACGCGGTTGCCGGCACCAAGACGGTGCAGCAGGCGCTTTCGGACGCCGCCGAGAAGAACGAGCGCACGCTGGAGCGCGCCGGCTACGAGATCAAGCGTGGCGAAAAGACCCCGGAAGTGCCGGACCAGGAGATTTCCCCGGTCGGCCAGGACAAGGTCGTTCCGGTGGAATGATCCCCTTACCCTCCCCCTTGTGGGGAGGGTCGCGGAGAAAGCTGAGCGGCACGCGAGGATTTTGACGCGGGGTGGGGGTTGCTGATGAAGTGCTCGACATTCTCTTCGTGTGAGCAGTTAAGGTCACCCCCACCCGGTCTCGCGGTTCTCCGCTTCGCTCCGATCGCTCGCCGACCCTCCCCACAAGGGGGAGGGTAAGCCGGCCGCACCGCCGGCTCACAATCGTCAACTGGACTGCTTCGATGAGCACATCCAAGACCTCAGCCATAGACCTCGCCGGCCGGTGGCTGCTCCTGCTGTTGCTTATCGCCTACACCTTCTACAATCTCGGCCCTATCTTCTGGCTCATCCTCTCGTCGCTGAAGAGCCGCGTCGACCTGTTCTCGATGCCACCGAAACTGCTCTTCACGCCGGACTTTTCCGGCTACCAGAGCGTCTTCGGCGTCGGCGCGGCGGCGGGCAGCGCCTCGGCCGTCGGCGTGTTCGATTCGCTGGTCAACAGCGTGCTGGTCTCGACGGTCGGCACCTTCCTCGCCGTCTTCCTTGGCACACTCGCCGGCTATGTCTGCTCGCGCTTCAATTTCAGGGGCAAGGGCGACTTCATGTTCTTCGTGCTGTCGACCCGCATGCTGCCACCGGTGGCGGTGCTTGTCTTCTATCACCTGATGTTCGCGCGGCTAGGTCTCGCCGACACGCGCACCGGGCTGATCCTCGTCGCCATCTTCGCCAATGTCGGCCTCGCCACCTGGATCATGAAGGGTTTCTTCGACGGCGTGCCGCGCGAGGTCGAGCAGATCGCCATCGTCAACGGCTATTCGCGCATGTATGCCTTCACGCGCCTCGTGCTGCCGATGGTCAAGGGCGGCATAGCGGCCTCGGCCGGCTTCTGCTTCATCTTTGCCTGGAACGAATTCGCCTTCGCCTCGATCCTGACCACCACGCAGGCCAAGACGCTGCCCGTAAAGATCTCGTCGGCGGCCGGCGCCACCGGCATCGAATGGACTCAGATCTGCGCCGCCGGCGTGGTGCTGATCATCCCCGTGCTGATCTTCTTCTACCTGATCCGAAAACACCTGCTGATGGGCATGACCTTCGGCGTGCTGGGGCGGAGGTGAGACGATGAGCGCCGCTTCCCACGACAAGCGCCAGGCCGAGCTGAAGAAGCGGTCCTCCGGCCGGCTGATGATCTTCGGCTTCCTGTCGCCGACTTTGGCGATCCTGATCTTCATGGTCGCCTACCCGATCTTCTCGCTGATCTATTATTCCTTCTTCAACTTCTCGGCGCTGCGGCCCGCCGCCGGCATGAAACCGGTCGGTTTGAAGAACTACACCTTCCTGCTCTCCGACCCCGAACTCTGGGACCGCTTCGTCTTCACCGGCAAATTCGTGTTCATCTGCGTGGCCATGCAGATGCTGATCGGCATTTTCGTCGGCTACCAGTTGCAGAAGAATTTTCGCGGCCGCGACGTTGTGTTCACGCTGCTGATGATGCCGATGATGCTGTCACCGGTCGTCGTCGGCTTTCTGTGGCGCTACATGCTGAATTCGGAATGGGGCGTCATCAACTATCTGCTGACCGTCGTCGGCCTGTCGAAGGTCGATTGGCTCGGCCAGACGACACCGGCGCTATGGGCTGCGGCGATTGCCGACACCTGGATGTGGGCGCCCTTCATCATTCTGCTCGCCACCGCCGCCTTCCGTGGCATTCCGGAGACCATCTACGAGGCCGCGGAAGTGGACGGCGCAAGTCCGGCCTACAAATTCTTCCGCATCACCCTGCCGATGTCGGCGCCGGTGCTGTTCATCGCGCTGATCCTCAGGCTGATCGACAGCTTCAAGCAATACGACCTGTTCTTCGCGCTCACCGGCGGCGGGCCGGGGTCGAGCACGGAGACCGTGTCGTTTGCTGTGGCGAAAACCGCCTTCAGCTATTTCTACACCGGCGAAGCTTCGGCACTGGCGGTCATGCTGCTGTTCATCATCATCGGCCTGTCGATGATCCTGGTCCGCCATCTCGGCAAGATGGGCGAGAAATACTGATGGCCGAGATAGAACTCAAGAATCTGACAATCGACTTCGCCGGCTTCAAGGCGGTCGACAACGTCAACCTGACGGTCAGGAACGGCGAGTTCGTGGTCTATCTCGGCCCGTCCGGCTGCGGCAAGACGACGACCCTGCGCTGCATCGCCGGGCTGGTGAAGGCGACGTCCGGCGACGTGCTGTTCGACGGCAGGCGCGTCAACGACATGTCGGCCAGCGAGCGCAACATCGCCATGGTGTTCCAGTTCGTCTCGCTCTACCCGCATCTGAAGATCCGCGAGAACATCGTCTTCCCGCTCAAGGCACGCGGCGTGCCTCGCGCCGAGATCGCCCGCAAGCTCGACTGGGTCGTCGGGATTTTCGGGCTCGCCGCCGACCTCGACCGCTATCCCGCATCCCTGCCGCCCGGTGCTCGCCAGAAGGTGGCGCTGGCGCGCGCCGTCATCCGTGAGCCGGCCGTGCTCCTGCTCGATGAGCCGCTGTCTGCGATCGACGAGCAGTTCCGCGAGGAGATGCGCTGGGAACTCGGCCATCTCCAGCGAGAACTCGACGTCACCACCATCTACGTCACCCACGACCAGCGCGAGGCGATGAGCCTGGCCGACCGCATTGTGCTGATGAGCGACGGGCGCATCGTTCAGGTCGGCGAGCCCGACCGCATCTTCTTCGAGCCGGAGAATGTCTTTGCCGGCCAGTTCATTGGCTCGCCATCCATGAACCTGATTGATCTGGTGCCGGTGGACGGCGGTCTGAGGCTCGGCGACAGCGGCGTCACGCTGACCCCCGCCCGCAACCGCATCCCGCAATGGGCAGTCACCAGCCGGCGAAAACTGAAGCTCGGCGTGCGGCCGCTCAACGTGCATCTGGTCGAGCCAGGCGTCCCGATCGCCTCCTCCCTTGCCGTGGACGATGTATTCTCGGTCGGCCGCGACCGCTTCTTCAATTTCTCGATCGGCGGCAACGCCTATCAGGGCGTCGACAAGCGGCCGAACCGGACGACGCCAGCCGAGGCGGTGCATTTCGTGCCGGAAGGACTTCTGTTCTTCGACGCGGAGACAGGCCGGCGCGTGACGGGGGACGCGGCATGAGCGTCCCAATGCTGAGACTGGAAGGGCTGAAGAAATCCTACGGCGCCAAGCGGGCGCTGCGCGGCCTCGACCTAGAAGTGCCCGATAACGAGATCATGGCTCTGCTCGGCCCGACGGGCGCGGGCAAAAGCTCGACCCTGCTCTCGGCCGCTGGCTCGCTCAGTCTCGAAGCCGGCAAAGTTTTCCTGGCCGGACGCGACGTCACGGACATCGATCCGTCAGGCCGCGACGTTTCCATCGTTTTCGAAGGTTTCAACCTGCTGCCTGTGCTGGACGTGAAGGACAATATCGCCTTTGCGCTGCGGTCGCCGACCTACCGCGAGGACGAGGCCGAGATCAGGACGCGCGTCGGCCGCACCGCCGAGCTTTTGCGCATCTCGCATCTGCTCGACCGTGACGTGGACACTTTGTCCGGCGGCGAACGCCAGCGTGTGGCCATCGCACGGGCACTGGTGCGCCGTCCAAAGATGTTCCTGCTCGACGAGCCGCTTTCGGCGCTCGACCTGAAGCTGCGCGAAGGCCTCCGTGCCGAACTCAGGCAAATCCATCGCCAGCACCGCTCCACCATGCTCTATGCCACCCATGATTATCACGGTGCGATCGCCATCGCCGACCGCCTGGCGATCATTGAGAGCGGCGTCATCCAGCAGACGGGCACGATCGACGAGATCATCGCTCTGCCGGCCAACATGGGCGTGGGCAAGCTGATCGGCAGTCCGTCCATGGCGTTCTTCAGCGCGACGGTGGCGGATGGCTGGGGCGTGCTGCCTGGCGGGGCGCAGAAGATACCGCTTTCCGCCTTCGGCGAGGCGCGGCTGGCGCCAGGCCGCAAGCTGCTGTTTGGCGTCTGGCCGGAGGACATCGAAGTCGGCGCGAATGACGCGGCCGACGCCAATGCCGGTTCGGTCTACGCGGTGGACAACCGCGGCTTCGAACGCGCGGTGCAGGTCAACGCCGACGCGGGCTCGTTCCGCAAGGTCGTGCCATCCGAGATGCTCTTCAAACAGGGCGACGCCTGTTCGTTCCGCATCGCCGACGGCGCCGGCTATCTGTTCGACGCCGAGACCGGCGCGCGCGTCTCGCATTTGGGAGGCAAGGCACGATGAGCGCTTACCTCACCAAGAACTGGTTCTATCGCTTGGCCTCGGCGCTGATCCTGATCGGCTTCGCCATGCTGTGCCAGCCTTTCCTGCATGGGCTTTTTGTATTCGGTTTTCCAGTGCTGCTTGCCGGCGTGATCCTGTTCATGATCCTGGATCATGTGCCCGATGCGCGGCGACAGGAAGAGGAGGAGAAAATTGGCTAATCCGAAGAAGATCCTGAACGATCCCAAGAAGGTCGTAGCCGAGATGCTGGAGGGCTTGGTGCTGGCCAATGACGGCCGCGTCCGCAAGCTCGATAAGCACGCGGCGATCGTCCGCACCGACCTGCCCGAGAGCAAGGTCGCGCTGCTGATCGGCGGCGGCAGCGGTCACGAGCCCGTCTTCCACGGCTTCGTTGGGAAAAACATGGGCGATGGCGCCGCGTGCGGCCAAGTGTTCGCCGCGCCTTCGCCGGACATCATCTACGAAGCGGCAAAGGCCGTGCACCGCGGCAAGGGCGTGCTGTTCCTCTACGGCAACTATGCCGGCGACAATATGAACTTCGACATGGCGGTCGAGTTGCTGGAGGAGGACGGCATAGAGGTGCGCACCGTGCGCGTCACCGACGATGTCGCCGCCGCACCGCCGGAGCGCACGCATGACCGGCGCGGCATCGCCGGCGACATTTTCATGATCAAGATCGCGGGCGCCGCCGCGTCTGAACTCGACACGCTGGACGCAGTCGAGCGCGTGGCGCGCAAGGCGGTCGCCAATGTCCGCTCGATCGGCGTCGCGGTCGCCGCCGGCTCCATTCCCGAGACCGGCAAGCTGGCGTTCGAACTCGCTGACGAGGAGATCGAGATCGGCATGGGCGCGCATGGCGAGGCCGGCGTGTCGCGCCAGAAGATGGCGCCGGCCGACGAGATCACCGACCAGCTCATGGCGAAACTCCTGTCGGACCTGCCGTTCAAGCGCGGCGACGAGGTCGCGCTGATGATCAACAATCTCGGCGCCACGACGATGATGGAGATGCTGATCGTCAACCGCCGCATCCGCCAGATCCTCGATCGCGAAGGCATCGAGGTGCATCGCTCGGATGTCGGCACCTGGCTCACCGTGCAAGAGATGGCCGGCTTCTCGGTCACCCTGCTCAAGCTCGATGACGAGCTGAAGCACTATCTCGACATGCCGGCCGAATCCCTCGGCTATTCGCGGATGTGAGGCGGCCATGGCAAAAACGCTCGACGCGGCCGGCGCCCGCGACATGCTGGTCGCGGTCAGCCAGGCGCTGATCGACCAGACCGAAATCTTGACCGACGCCGACCTCGCCATCGGCGACGGCGACCATGGCATCGGCATGCGGCGCGGTTTTGAGGCCGCGCTCGAAGCGCTCAAGGCATCCGAGCCGGACAGCGTCGATGCCGCCTTCAAGACGATCGGCATGGCAATCCTGTCGAACACGGGGGGCGCGGCGGGCGCGGTGTTCGGCACGCTGTTCCGCTCCGGCGCCAAGGGTTTTGCCGGCGGCAGCATCGACGGGGCGAGCTTTGCCGCGTTCCTCGAGGATGGGCTTGCCGCCGTGCTGAAGCGCGGAGGCGTTATGGAGGGCCAGAAGACCATGGTGGACGCGCTTGCTCCGGCCGCCCGCGCGGCGCGGGCGGCATCCGACAAAGGGCTTGAGGCAGCGACGGCCGCCGCAGTCGATGGCGCGCTGCAGGGCGTTGAGGCGTCCAAGGCGATGATCGCCACCACCGGCAAGGCGCGCTCGCTGGGCGAACGCAGCATTGGCCACCCCGATCCCGGAGCGATCTCGATCTCGCTGATCCTCAAGGCGATGCGCGATTTCGTCGCCAGGGCCTGATCCCGGCCGCGACCAGAAACGAAGGACAAGAAAATGGCAGATCTCCACGACATCAAGGGCGGCAAAGATTGGAGCCAAGGCCGTCCGGCGGACACCGAGACGGTGGAGCGGGCATACGTGCTGTTCCGCGACCTGTCGCTGAAGCAGGCTGCGTGATCATGGCGAGCGCAGCGCCGGCAAATCTTCTGACTCGCCCGCTGGAGGGGCGACGGGTCGCCGTGACGGGGGCGGCGAGCGGCATCGGCCGCGCCGTGGCGTGCGCGTTTTCCGGCGCGGGCGCGACAGTCGCCTGCCTCGACATCAACGAGGAGGCACTCCAGGCGCTGGCCGCCGAGATCGAGGGTTTCGCGCTGCGCTGCGACGTGACTGACCGCGCATCGGTCGAGGCGGCGTTCGAAAAGATCGTCGAGCAGCTCGGCGGGCTCGACCTCTTGGTCTCCAATGCCGGATCGGCCGACCAGGGGGCGATCGCCGACCTGCCGATGGAAGCGCTGCGCAGAAGTTTTGATCTCAACTTCTTCGGCCACCAGCATGTCTGCCAGGCGGCCGTGCGGTTGTTTCGCGCCCAGGGCGGCGGCGGCACGATCCTGTTCAACATCTCCAACCAGTCGGTCAATCCCGGCAAGGATTTTGGGCCCTACGGCATTCCCAAGGCCGCCACCATGGCGCTGATGAAGCAATATGCGGTGGACCACGGCGGCGAAGGCATTCGTGTCGCCGGCGTCAATGCCGGGCGCATCCGCACCGGCCTGATGACCGACCAGATGATTTTGGAACGCGCCGCCGCGCGCGGCATGACGCCGAAGGAATACATGTCCGGCAACCTGCTCGGCGTCGAGGTGATGGCGGAGGACGTGGCGGACGTGTTCCTGCACCTCGCGCAGATGGACAAGGTCAACGCCGCCGTGCTGACCGTCGACGGCGGCGTGATGGCGACGTCGCTGCGGTAGCGCGTCATCGTCCGCCGCCTTCGTCGGCTTCGGCCTGCCCGGCCAGCACCCACTCATTGTGCTGCTCGAGCTTGATGTTGACCATGTGGCGCACCAGCGCGGTGCGCTCGGTGGTGTTGCAGCAGGGCGGCATCATCGGTCCGGGGAACACCGTCCAGTCGTCCTCGGCGCGGCGCGAGGCGCATTTGCGTGCCCGCCGGCAGGCCTCGCGCGTACAGGTCTTGTGCAGGCCGATGCAGGTGGCGGCCCTTTGCGAGAGACCGAGAAAAATGCCGAGGAAGTAATAAAAACCCTCCTTGTCACGGCGCCCCGCTTCATACTGCGCGTCGTTCTGGTATTCGCTACGCGGCGAATGCACGATGCGGAAGCTCGGATACCCCTCCGGCATCACCTCATATTCGAACGTGTCGGAAATATCGGGGTCGTCCCAGTCGTAGGGCGTGTAGGGTTTCGGCGCGAAATATTCTTCTTCGGTCATGCCGCGCGGCGGATCGCCGATCGGCCGCACGTCGAGCAGCTTTTCCATCCACCGCCTTTCGAAGGGTGTGAGGCTGGCGACGTCCGCCTCGGTGACGAATTCGGTCTCTGGGTTCTTGCGTCTGGGCATGGGTTCGCGCTCCCGCGCTTGTTGGCCGGGTTGGTGAGGGTCGGGAAGACGGGCGGCCGCGGGGTCGCTCATCTAAATTTTGTGCGACCTCGCGGCCGCCCGTCCGGCGATTTCTGGCCTCGTCCGTTCCGCTTCGCCTTGCTCCGGCTCCGGCATTTTCGCCTCGGCTGGCCCGGTCTTAAGCACTCGTCCAGTGCGCCCCGACCGTAGTGTCGAGGGAGGAACCTTCGGACGCGGCCTCCCCGGCCATGCCGCTTCGTCGGCAGCATGACGGAGGCGCCGGTTCCTCCCCGCTTTCAAACGACTCCGGAAGCGTTCCCGGCGGGAGAAACTGGCGAAAAGTATGCGCGCGTTTTTGGCGAGGGGGATAGCCAGCGCCGTTTTTTGTCAAAAGGCGGCTGCGATGCGGAATCGCCTGCGAGCGATTTCAATGGGTTGGCGAGGCCAGGCCGGCGCGCTCAAAAATATTTCTTCAAAACGGCGCATTTTTCATCCCCGTTTTAGGCACCGTTTTCGGAAAACCGCCGGCGCCCTACGCCCGCTGCGGCAAGCTTTTGCGCTTGAGGTTGTGTTCGCCGGCCTAAGGTCTTAGGCAGGGGGCCACGCAACAAAAAAGGAGAAGCCGATGCCGAGGCCGCCCAACTACAATCACGAACGCAAGGAACGCGAGCGCATCAAGGCCGCCAAGAAGGCGGAAAAGCTGGCCGCCAAGGCCGCCAAGAAGCAGTCGGAGACGGATGAGGCCGAGCCCCGCACCGAGGAAGAGAAGGCCGAGTAGCTGTTCAGACCTTGTCGGTGACCAGCACGGACGCCTCGCGCGCCGCGGCGACGAAGGCGCGGCGCGCCGTCATCGCCGGCTTGGTGCCGGCCAGCGCATCGTGGCAGGCCTGCAGCGCCTCGCGATGCTTCGGGCCGCGCTTGCCGGTCCAGTTGTTCAACAGATAGTCGGTCGCCTCGCGGGCGGTGTTCAGGGCCCTGTCAGGCCCTTGCGAGGACTTGACGGTGACGGGCGTCTCGAAGCGATTGTTTTCCATGGCCGGCGTCTTACGCCTGTTGCAGTGCGGAAGCGAGGGAAAAGGGTGGCGCCAGGAATTCGTAGGGCGGACGCCGCTTCGAATGTCGCCAGGCGCCCCCTGAGCCCGCCTGACCACAAGACGGGCAACGGTGCATTCTGACAGCACGAATAGTCGCCACGGGGCGGAAAAATCCGCCGTGGGAGCATGTTCACGGAGTACCATCAATCAAAGAACCGTCTGGGATCGCCCGACGAGATTACCTCCTAGTTGATCCCTTAAGTCATCGCGAATAAAATCGAAGCGGCGATCTCTTTCTTTTATAAGCCGTTCTCTGAAGAGACCCACATGTCTATCAACCATATACAATATAGAATAACCATAGAACTCCTCGACATTGAAAAATCTTAAAAGAAATCCTTGCTCATTCCAAATCTTGAAGAGGAGTACCTGCTCTCTTTCAAATAACCTCAGAGTAGATCTAGAAAATTCAAAGGTCTTTGCAACTTTGAAGAATATTCGGCTATTAAGGTGTGGCTTGGATGAGAAAGCATCCCCTAAGAGATGATGTTGAAGAGCTTCGTCGCTCCAAAAGCGGCGCCCAATAAATTCGTCCTCTTGTAAGGACCTGGAGAAATTGACCACTTTGTCGAGAAATTCTGGGGCTCGCATTTCCTCCCGATGGCGTGAGAGCGTATCTCGGACCATGACGGCGCGCCTCTTTCCGATGGCGATAGCGGCTGAATCCAAGGCCGCGAATACCACTTCGGGAAGACTCACGCGTATTGCCACCAATTCCGTTGTCGACGGAGTGTTCGAAGCAATTATTTGATCAATGCTATCAATAACATCTGGATGTAGTCCGCAGTTTCTTTTCCAAGCGTGCGCAATGCTCGGGGCGATCCTAGCGATTTTTGCTGCGCCCTTCTTCGCCGCTTCGTTAACGATACCCACGTCATTCAAAATATATCCCAGCTCCATATGCAAAAAAGGATGTTGTTTTACCACAGAAGCATATCGGGGCTCCAAAATATCTTTCCTTATGCGGTCTCTATCACCGAGCCAAGACCACTCTTTTGATATTGCAACGCAGTACAAGATCTTACTTCCTACATCTCTTTTCTCATGGTTAACGCCGGTGTAAAGTAGTCTGTCGCGAGGTAGCGACCTTACCGAGGCGAAACTATCAATATTTCGTCCATCATTTGATACTTGAAAGTACAAATTGCCGTCGCCGTTAGAAAATATTGGCGTTCCAATCAATGGGAAATTGTTGTCGCTAACATGTATGGCGGATAGTCTCATCATTGTAGATAACCTAGCTGTCGCAAAGCGCTTTCGACCTTGCTATAAACAACGCCGGCAAAAAATTCAGGATGGACGGCGTTATGAACGGAGTAAGGTTCGATAACAGTCGGACTCCATCGGTTGAGTGCCGCAACCCATCTCGACACTTCCATGAGACGTAACGGGCAAACTACTGCACGCAGCGCACCGCTGAGTGCGAGATCCTCCTCCAGTTGAGCCTCTATGGATGACGCGCGCTCATCTGGAGGCACCCGCGAAGACGCCTCTGGATCCGCGGGTTGTCGCGCCATTTCGTGCAGTCCGATAGCTTCGAATTGATCAATGGCGATATCAACATTCTTTCGGCTTGCTCCGGTAAAGTACTCATAATTACTCTGATAAAACGCAGAAACAACCCTTAAAATTGTTTCCAGAGTAGGTTCAAGGCTAAAGTCGCCAATTGTACTAGCCTTATCAAAAAATCGTTCATACTTTTTTATAAAAAAGCCACCTGTATCAAACGGGTACAATCTCGAAATCTTTTTAGCAATTATCCTTTCGTCAAATATTAAAGCCACAGGCCAATCAAATGGGAGATTTCCATTAAGGGTTTTTTTAATTCTGTAAGCAGGTCGACCATAAAATAGGTATATTAGTTCCTCTTTAAAATACCTGCATCGCTCTGTCTTAATAATATCAGAAGCAGCTATTTTGTCGAATTTGTACGTGTTGGTCAGGTGAATAAAAGGCAGGGTGTCGGATACCGCCTCCTGCTTGGCTACAAACTCATTGAGGCGGGATAGAGGGGAGGCTGTGACAACCATGTTCAGCAATGCACCGAGTCATCAAAGCACGAACATAGTACGTTAGGACGTTATTGTATACCGTCTTAGATGCAACCGTGCACGCATGCTTTCGGATCAAGGTCGTCGCGGATGCGCGACTATACGACGGCTCTGGAGTCCTTATGGTCTAATTTCGGCCTCACTCCTCGGTAGTCGTGCCGAAGAGATCGCAGATAAGCTGGACAGATCACGCCTCAACTCCCCGCCGAATACGCCGCGATCGCAGCCATGTTGACGATGTCCGAATCCTTGGCGTTCAGGCTGACGATCTGCACCGGCTTGTTCAGGCCGACCAGCAGCGGGCCGATGACGGTGGAGCCGCCGAGTTCCTGGAGCATGCGGGTCGAGATCGAGGCGGAGTGGAAGGCCGGCATGATCAGCACGTTGGCGGGGCCTGAGAGGCGGCAGAAGGGGTATTGCTCGCGCATCAGCCGATGGTTCAGCGCCACGTCGGCGGCCATCTCGCCGTCATATTCGAAATCGACGCGGCGCCTGTCGAGGATTTTGACCGCTTCCTGCACGCGCTCGGAGCGCTCGCCCGGCGGGTGGCCGAAGGTGGAGTAGGCGAGCATGGCGACGCGCGGCTCGTAGCCCATGCGGCGGGCAAAACCGGCGGTTTCCTCGGCGATGTCGGCTAGCTCCTCGGCGTTGGGCATGTCGTGCACGGCGGTGTCGGCGACGATCACTGTGCGGCCGCGCGACAGCACGATCGAGGCGCCGATGACGCAATGGCCGGGTTTCGCGTCGATGACGCGCCTGATGTCGTCGAGCACGGTGGAATAGTTGCGCGTCACCCCGGTGACCACGCCGTCGGCGTCGCCCAGCGCCAGCATGCAGGCGGCAAAGTGGTTGCGGTCGTTGTTGATCAGCCGCTGGCAGTCGCGGAACAGAAACCCTTTTCGCTGCATGCGCTCGTAGAGATGGTCGGCATAGACGGTGTTGCGGCGCGACAGGCGGGCATTGATGATCTCGATGCCGGATTTGTTCAAATCGACGCCGGCGTTGCGGGCGTTCTCCTTGATCACCTCGTCGCGGCCGACCAGGATCGCGGTGCCGAGTTTCTGGTTCGCATAGGCGACGGCGGCGCGCATCACCTGCTCCTCCTCGCCCTCGGCGAAGACGATGCGTTTCGGCTGGCGGCGGACGCGGTCGTAGATGCGCTGCAAGGTCGACGCGATCGGGTCGCGGCGGGCGGAAAGTTCTTGGGCGTAGCGGTCGAGGGCGACGATCGGCCGGCGCGCCACGCCGGAATCCATCGCAGCCTTGGCGACCGCCACGGGGATGGCGGAGATCAGCCGTGGGTCGAAGGGCACGGGGATGATATAGTTGGGGCCGAATTTCGGCCGCATGCCCTGGTAGGCGGCGGCGACATCGTCCGGCACGTCCTCGCGGGCGAGGTCGGCGAGCGCTTTGGCGGCGGCGACCTTCATCTCGTCGTTGATGGTGGTGGCGCGCACGTCCAGCGCCCCGCGAAAAATGTAGGGGAAGCCGAGCACGTTGTTAACCTGGTTCGGATAGTCGGAGCGGCCGGTCGCCATGATGGCGTCGGTGCGGATTTCCGCGACCTCCTCCGGCGTGATCTCGGGATCGGGATTGGCCATGGCGAAGATGATCGGGTTTTTTGCCATGGACTGGATCATCGCGGTGGTGAGCGCCCCCTTGGCGGAGAGGCCGAAGATGACGTCGGCGCCGTCCATGGCGTCGGCCAAGGTGCGCGCGTCGGTTTTTGCCGCATGCGCCGACTTCCACTGGTTCATGCCTTCGGTGCGGCCCTGGTAGACCACGCCCTTGGTGTCGCAGAGGATGACGTTTTCCGGGGCGAACCCCATCGACTTGATCAGCTCGACGCAGGCGATGCCGGCGGAGCCGGCGCCGTTGCAGACGAGTTTTGTGGTCTTCATGTCGCGGCCGGTGATCTGCAGCGCGTTGATCAGGCCGGCGGCGGCGATGATCGCGGTGCCGTGCTGGTCGTCGTGGAAGACCGGGATGTCCATCACCTCGCGCAGCTTCTGCTCGATGATGAAGCAGTCGGGCGCCTTGATGTCCTCTAGGTTGATGCCGCCGAAGGAGGGGCCGAGATAGCGCACGGCGTTGATGAAAGTCTCGGCGTCCTCGGTGTCGACCTCGAGGTCGATGGAATCGACGTCGGCGAAACGCTTGAACAGCACCGCCTTGCCTTCCATGACGGGCTTCGAGGCAAGCGCGCCGAGATTGCCGAGGCCCAAAATGGCGGTGCCGTTGGAGATGACGGCGACCATGTTGCCGCGCGACGTGTAGTCGAAGGCGCGGGAGGGATCCTCGGCGATGGCCTTCACGGGGACCGCGACGCCCGGCGAATAGGCGAGGCTGAGGTCGCGCTGAGTGGCCATCGGCTTGGTCGGCACGATCTCCAGCTTGCCCGGCCGGCCCATGGCATGGAAGTCGAGCGCCTCCTGCGCGCTGACGGAGGGTCCGTTGTCGGCTTTCTTCGAGGCCATGTGAAACGTGTTTCCTTCCCGAAGGCCGCGTTGCACGGCCCGATGCTTCTTTTTGTGGAGTGTTTTGGATTAAGGCTACACTCGGCGGTCGTAAAGCGCCAAGCAGGGATGAAAGCGTTTTTGCGCAATGCGAAAGTTCCCTCTCCCTGGTGCGGAGGGGCAGGGGTGGGGGTTCGCCTTCACCGAAGATCGGGACGGTGATGGAGACTGCAACGCCCTATGCCGCTGGCCCCGGCCCTTCCCCGCAAGCGGGAGGGGGCTCGGCGCCTACGCCGATGATGGAGCAGTATATCGAGATCAAGGCGGCGAACCCGGATTCGCTGCTGTTCTACCGCATGGGCGATTTCTACGAGCTGTTCTTCGACGACGCCGAAGTGGCGAGCCGCGCGCTGGGTATCGTGCTGACCAAGCGCGGAAAACACGCCGGCGCCGACATCCCGATGTGCGGCGTGCCGGTCCACGCGGCCGACGACTATCTGCAGAAGCTGATCGGGCTCGGCCACCGCGTCGCCGTCTGCGAGCAGATCGAGGATCCGGCGGAGGCGAAGAAGCGCGGCGGCAAGTCGGTGGTGAAGCGCGACGTGGTGCGGCTGGTGACGCCCGGCACCATCACCGAGGACAGGCTGCTTTCGCCGGCCGAGTCCAGCTTCCTGATGGCGCTGGGGCGGGTCAAGGGCGGCGCGCGAAGCGACGGCGCCGGCGGCAGTTTTGCGCTGGCCTGGCTGGAACTGTCGACCGGCCTGTTCCGGGTGGCCGAGAGCGCGCCGGACCGCCTGCTCGCCGACATTTTTCGGGTCGATCCGCGCGAGCTGATCGTCGCCGATCCCGTGTTCCGCGACCCCGAGCTGAAGCCGGTCTTCGACGTTCTGGGGCGCATGGCGAGCCCGCAGCCGCCGAGCCTGTTCGATTCGGTGAGTGCCGCCGACCGCATCGCGCGGTTCTACCAGGTGGCGACACCCGACGGTTTTGCCAGCTTCAGCCGCGCCGAACTGTCGGCGATCTCCGGCATCATCGCCTTCGTCGAGAAGACGCAGAAGGCGGAACGGCCGCCGCTGGGACATCCCGAGCGCGAGACGGCGGGCTCGACGCTGTTCATCGATGCGGCGACCCGCGCCAATCTGGAGCTTACGCGCACGCTGTCCGGCAGCCGCGACGGCTCGCTGCTTTCGGCGATCGACCGCACGGTGACGGGGGCCGGTGCGCGGCTGCTGGCCGACCGGCTGACCTCGCCGCTGACGGCGCCCGACGCGGTCAATGCGCGGCTGGATTCGGTGGCGTGGCTGATCGGCGAGCCCGATCTGCGCGACGGCTTGCGCGCAGCGCTAAAAGGCCTTGCCGACATGCCGCGCGCGCTGACGAGGCTGGCGCTGAATCGCGGTGGGCCTCGCGATCTCGGCGCGCTGTGCGCCGGGTTGCAGGCTGCCGCGGAGATCGGCGACCTGCTGGCGCCAGCCGAGCCGCCGGCGGAAATTGCCGCGGCACTGGAGGCGATACGCGCGCTGCCGGCCGATTGTGCCACCCGCCTGGCGCGGGCACTGGCCGACGAGATGCCGCTGCTGAAACGCGACGGCGGCTTCGTGCGCGCCGGCTGGGACGCGGAACTCGATGAGATGCGGGCGCTGCGCGACGAATCGCGAAAAGTCATCGCCGGGCTGGAGCGCGGGCTGATCGACGAGACCGGCGTGCGCTCGCTGAAAATCCGGCACAACAATGTGCTGGGTTATTACATAGAGGTGACGGCCAACCATCAGGCGGCGATGACCGGGAGCGACGCGCTGCGCGCCCGCTTCATCCATCGCCAGACCATGGCCAGCGCCATGCGTTTCACCACGACGGAACTCGCCGACCTGGAGACGAAGATCGTCAACGCCGCCGACCGGGCGCTACAGATCGAACTCGCCGTGTTCGACGATCTCGTTGCCGAGGCGGTCGGCCACGCGGAGAAAATCCGCGCCGGCGCTCAGGCGCTTGCGGTGCTCGACGTTTCGGCGGCACTAGCCACGCTGGCGATCGACGAGAACTGGACGCGGCCGGTGGTGGATGACGGCCTAACTTTCGACATAGATGGCGGCCGCCATCCGGTGGTCGAGCAGTCTTTACGCAGGTCGTCCGGCCAGCCCTTTGTCGCCAATGATTGCGATCTTTCGCCGGCTAATGGCGGAAAATTCGGCGCGATCTGGTTGCTCACCGGCCCGAACATGGGCGGCAAGTCCACGTTCCTGCGTCAGAATGCGCTGATTGCCATTCTGGCGCAGACCGGCTCCTTCGTGCCGGCGGGACATGCCCATATCGGCGTCGTCGACCGGCTGTTTTCCCGCGTCGGCGCCTCCGACGATCTGGCGCGCGGTCGTTCGACCTTCATGGTCGAGATGGTCGAGACGGCGGCTATCCTCAACCAGGCCGGCGAACGCTCGCTGGTCATTCTGGACGAGATCGGCCGCGGCACCGCTACCTTCGACGGCCTGTCGATCGCCTGGGCGGCGGTGGAATATCTGCATGAGAAGAACCGCTGCCGGGCGCTGTTCGCCACGCATTTCCACGAGATGACGGCGCTGGCCGACAAGCTGGCACGGCTGCACAATGTCACCATGCGGGTGAAGGAGTGGGAAGGCGAGGTGATTTTCCTGCACGAGGTCGGCAAGGGGGCCGCCGACCGTTCCTACGGCATCCAGGTGGCGCGGCTGGCAGGCCTGCCGCCCGCCGTGGTGGACCGCGCCCGCGACGTGCTGCACCAACTGGAGAGCGGCGAGACGTCCGGCAAGGCCAACCGGCTGGTCGACGATTTGCCGCTGTTTTCGGTGGCAGCAAGGCGGGAGGCTACACCGAAACCGCAACAAACCGATCGGCTGCGCGAGGCGGTGGTCGCGCTCAACCCCGACGACATGACCCCGAAGGAGGCGCTGGAGGCGCTGTATCGGCTGAAGGAAGCGGCCCGGTAAGGTGAATTTGCGAAGAGGGCGACAGGCTGTTTCGTATCCAGTGGTGCCCGGATTCGGGGAAACGCCAAGCCTTGTGGAGAACAGAGACGTCATGGCGCGCACGCCTTCGTTGAATGTCGAAAAACTGTCCGAGCTCGGAACCGAGAGGCTTGCGCGGCTTGTTCTCGACGAGGCGGCGCGCAGCGCGCCCTTCCGCAAGCTGGTCAATGCGGCGCTCGCCGCGACCAAGGGGCCGGATGCCGTCGCTAAGCTGATCGACAAGCGGCTCTCGGCGCTGGAGCGCGCCCGGAGCTTTATCGACTGGGAGAAGGTTAAGCCCTTCCAGCAGGATCTTGCGGCCACCGTTGGCAGCATCGTCGGCGAACTGGCGCCGGCCTCGCCGGCAATGGCGGTCGACAGATTGCTCCGCTTCCTTTCGACGAGCGAGTCCGTGTTCGAGCGGATCGACGATTCGCGCGGGCAGGTGCAGGAACTCTACGCCGGCATGGTCGAGTCGATTGGCGATATCACCGCACGGATCGCGGCGCCTGACAAGGAATACCTGGCCGAC
The DNA here is from genome assembly GCF_044326205.1 of Mesorhizobium sp. IMUNJ 23232. NCBI lineage: Bacteria > Pseudomonadati > Pseudomonadota > Alphaproteobacteria > Hyphomicrobiales > Phyllobacteriaceae > Mesorhizobium > Mesorhizobium sp. IMUNJ 23232. Next base: position 37,235 of record NZ_JBIRCY010000044.1, on the reverse strand, counting down.
AGGATCATGGCAGCACTGGGCGACAACTCATATGGTTATCTGCTGGCGGTTTCTCGTGCCGTCGCCGATCATCTCGACAAGCCTGCCCTGCGGCGCTGGGACGAGCAGCTTGCCGGAAGGCAGCAGAAGCTCGACGCCGCGACGAAGGGTGACCGGGACTGGAAAGGCCAGGCGCTGGCGCGGCAGGTCCGTGACGTCAGACAGGTCATGGCCGAAAAGCTCGGCGACCTCGACGGCCTGATCGCCCTGGAAGCTTCCAAGCCGGAACATGCACAGGACACCATCGCCATTGCCGAAAGGTTGCTGGAGGCGGGCCGGCTGAAGGAAGCGCTGGACTGGATTCGCAGGAAAAGCCGTCCGGTAATCCGCTACATGCGCATGAGCGATCTGGCCGACGGCACCGGGACTCGCGAACCGGGCACAGTCGCCCGCAGTATGGTCGAAGCCCGCATCATCGAGGCGCAAGGAGACAAACCTGCCGCGCAGAAGCTGCGCTGGACCTGCTTCGAGGCCACCCTGGATGCCGGCGCGTTGCGCGAATATGTCGAACGCCTTGGCGACTTCGAGGAATTCGACACGCTGGACCGCGCCTTCGATGTCGCGTCCGGATCGAAGCAGCGTTATCTCGCGCTGGAATTCTTTCTCAAATGGCCGCGTCTCGATCGCGCCGCGCGGCTGGTGATCGAGCACCGCCGGAATTGGGAAGGCAGGCACTACGACTTTCTTGCGCCGGCAGCCGAAATCCTGGAGCACGAGCGTCCGGCCGCCGCGACGGTGCTCTATCGCGCCCTGTTGGATGACATTCTGGCGCGTGCGAAATCCAATGCCTATGGGGCTGGCGCCCGCCATCTCGCCAGGCTCGATGCGCTGGCGCCGGCTGCCGCCGCAGATCTGCGACTGGCCGGTATCGATCCGCATGCCGCCTACCGCGCCTCGCTGCGGAAGACCCATGGGCGCAAGGCCGGTTTCTGGGCGGTGGCGCCGAAGGTATAGAAAACAGCTGGGATTGCCGTTGCTGATCAGGCACCCATCACCCACTGGCCTGGTTGGCAGCTCGTAGGGAGCGGCTTGACGGCATGCCTAGTTTGACGCATAATTAGGCGTACTTTAGTGCCAAATGGTGTGGCAATGGCCGTGCTTCGCAAAAAACATCGTCCCGCCGGGCTTGAGGAAAGTGTCACGCCCTATCTGGCGCCGACGCCCGCCGAGATGGGTTTCGGCCATACTGCGGGCATGTTCGCCGAGGACGGGGCGGTCGAGATCGACCAGGTCGTGGAGCGCTTCGGCATGTCGAAGGGCCAGTTCGCCGAGACGGTCGGACTGGCGCCCGAAACACTGCGCCGCACCAGCCGCCTGACGGCGGCAAAAACCCAGGCGAGGATAACGGAGATGCTGGAAATCATCGCGCGTATCACCGGCTGGGCCGGCGGCGAGAAGCAGGCTATGGCGTGGTATCGCGCTGAGCCGATCCCAGCCTTCGGCGGGCGCACGGCGGAAAGCCTGGTCAAGGACGGCAAGGCCACCGCGGTGCGCGACTATCTCGACCACCTCGCGATGGGCGGTTTTGCTTGAGGTTTGCCGGCGACTGTTATCGCGCTCACAATCCGAAATGGTCATTTGCCCCGCTTTCCGGCGATGGCGCAAAAGTCCACGGCGGCCGCTTCAATCCGAGGGGTATTCCGGCGCTTTATCTCGGGCTGACGATCGAAGGCGCGGTGATCGAGGCGTCGCAGGGTTTCGCGGCGAAGCTCGAGCCGCTGACGATCTGCCTCTACGAGGTCGACTGCGAGAATATCGTCGACCTGACGACCGACGAGGGCCGGAGCGCCGCGGGCGTTTCACTTGATGATATGGCTTGCGCATGGGCATTCGATGCCGCCGAACGGCGAAAGCCCACCTCGTGGAAAGTGTCGCAGGACCTGATCGCCGGAGGCGCGGCCGGCATCGTCGTGCCCTCCTTTGCACGCGGCACGCGGCCCGACATGCGCAATCTCGTGCTGTGGAAATGGGGACGCGACCTGCCCTGGCGTGTCACGGTTCACGATCCTTCCGGGCGTTTGCCGAGGGATATGCTGTCGTGGGAAAAGTCATAACGCCGGTTTGCCAGCACCTCGCAGGCTCGAGAAAATCGTCCGCAACGAATTGTCGGTTTTGCGGTTCCTGACACGTCCTTGATGAATGCAAGCGACGGAGGATTCCGATGTATGAACTGAAACCTGCGAAAGAACTCGCCGAAGCAAGCGGCTACCGCGTGCCCAACGAAAGCGCGGAGTACCGGCAGGCGCGCACCAGGCTGCTGGCCGAGGAGATTGAACTTCGGCGCCATATCGAGCGCGTCGCGGAGATGCGGCGCGCCCTGCCGGCGGGCGGCGAAGTCCTGAAGGATTATGGGTTCGAGGGTGAGGGCGGACCCGTGCATTTCGCCGACCTGTTCGGCAGCCACGACACGCTGGTCGTCTACAACTTCATGTTCGGGCCCGAACGGGAACGTCCATGTCCGATGTGCACGGCCTTCCTCGGCAATCTCGCCGCCAACGCCGCCGACATCAGGCAGCGCGTGGCTCTGGCCGTGGTGGCGCGCGCGCCGATCGACAGGCTCACCGCGTTCAAGCAGGAACGCGGCTGGAAGAATCTGCCGATCTATCGCGACACGACCGAAGAGTTCGGCCGCGACTATCATAGCTGGACCGAGAAGGGCGACATTCCGGGCTATCAGGTCTTCACCAGGCGCGACGGCAGGATAAGGCATTTCTGGAGCGAAGAGCTGGGCGACACCGCCGATCCCGACCAGGATCCGCGCGGCGCCCCGGACATGACCGTGCTGTGGAACGTGCTGGACACCACGCCCGCCGGCCGTGACCCGAAATGGTATCCGAAGGTGGACTACGACTGAGAGGGCAGTCCATGCTGTATCCGTGGCTGCGTCGGTCGCGAGGGGGTTGGCGCGCTCGGCAGGATTTGAACCTGCAACCTACGGATTCGAAGTCCGGTGCTCTATCCGGTTGAGCTACGAGCGCGGCGCCCACTTTGGGCATTGCGGGTTCATCTAGCGCGATGGGAGCGCACAAGCCAAGCCCGATCGCCATTGATACCAGGACAAGGCATGGTTTATGCGAGCTGGCGGCATGCGACTAGCGGGCCGTACCGGCAAACTGCCGCACCAGCCCGGCGGGCAGTTTCTTCACGAGCGCTTTCGCCCAGGGCCGCGCATGTTTCAGCACGGCCTCGTGATAGATCCGGCCGCACAACGTGAAGGCGAAGGCCTGGTCCTGGATTCCGGTCTGGCCGTCGGCATGGCGCAGCTTGTAGGGATCGGCGGGCGCCATCATGTCGAAGATGCTGGCGCCGCGCTGCCTCGCGGCGGCGAAGACATGATGGATCAAGAGCCCGCCGACGCCTTCGTGCTCGCAATCCGGGTCGCTGGCGATCACATGGCCGAAACTCTTGCCCTTGCAGTCGAAGGACAGGTCGATGCCGATCGGCCGTCCGGCGCGCTTGAGAGTCGAGATGCGCAGCGACGAGGCCGGATCGACGGCGCAGTCGGCGAAGAAGGTGGAAAACCGCGGATCGGACAGCGTCGGCGACAGGACCGCATGGCGCTTCAACTGATCCAGCTTGAAGGCAATCGCCTGGCGTGCCATCGCCGCCGCCTCTTGCCCCGGCATCGCGGCGCCGAAGGCGAGTTCCCCGTGCTCGGCAAGACGCTTAAGCCGGCGGCGATAGGCCGAGCGGTCGCGCGGCGAATAGGCGCTGCCGGGCCCGTCGGCGCAGACCCTGACGGCGAGGTCGGCGAACGGCGCCCGCTGGCTTTCGACGATCGCCGGCTGATGTCTGCCTGACAGGCGGAAGAAGGTGGAATCCTCGCGCACCTTCTGCGCGAAGAACAGATCGGCCCCGGAACCCCCGACGGCTGTCCATCCGGCGCCAGCCAGCCCATCGGCGTCGCTTTCGGGATCGAGCAGAATGTCGCCGAACTGCGCCACCGGGCTGCCCATGAATTGCAGGATGGTGAGCCCGGCCCGCCGCCGCTTGACCAGCGGCCACACCATGATCAGCCGGCCGTCCTGCCTGCCGGCGATGATGTGGAGCGTCATCGAGCGGTCGAGGTAATGCCGCACCCAATGGCTGAGGAAGGAATGGCTCTGGAACAGTTGCTGCGGCAGCGCCGCGCGATCGAAGAGGGCATCCCATTCGGGACGCAGCGCCTCGAAGGCTTCGCGTGTCGCTACGATCTCGATGCCATGCGCAAAGCTCATGGCGCGCCCGGTTGGGCGCGCATCGCCACTCGCTGCTGCTCCAGCCGCCAGTATGCCAAGCGTATTCACCCGCCGCCGCGCATAAAAGCGATGAGACGCTTCGGCCCGGCGATCGGGAAGCGCAGCAGATACGGGACGAGCAGCAGCTTGTGCCTTGCGGCGAAAGGCGCGTCCTGTTCGACCAGGTGGCGGATGGCGAGCACCGGCAGCGGCGCGCGCAACGGCCGGAATGTTGGGTTCCACAGGCCTGGCGCATCGTTCGTCGCATGCATGAAGCCGATCATGCGGAAGCGGGCGAGCGAATAGAATTTGTGCCGGCGCTGCACGCGTTGCAGCATGTCGATGCCTTCCGGCGATCCGCAATTGGGAAAGCCGACGATCACGGTGCGGAAATGGCGCATGGATGGCTTGCAGGGAATGGCTTCGAGATCGGCGAACCCCTTGCGGATGATGGTGAAGGCCTCTTCCTCGCCGTCAGGGCCTGCTTCGCAGATGGCCAGGCGCACGAGGTCGAGTTTCGCGGCCTGCTTGGTGAAGGGGCAGACGGCGCCGGTGCGTCCAAGATCGGCATGGCCGCGCATCAGGTAGGATTCGACCCAGCCGCGCAACATCGCCAGCGCGCCGTCGCCGGGCTCGCGGAGGCGCGCTTCGTCCATGGTCAACAAAGGCGTGCCGACAGATGGTCTTTCAACCTTGTCCAGCATGGCGTCCACTCTTTCTCCGAAGGTGCACCGAACGCTAGCGCTTGTCGCTTGCCGAATGATTGAACTGCCGGATGCCGGCCGCGCCTTGCGTATTTATGGTTTCCGGTTGGTTTAACGGCAAGAGCCGAGGCCGTGATCAACGCCATACGGCAAGTAACACCGGCGCGCCGCCTGTTTTCGTGCGGGCAGAACGGCGAGGGGATGGAGCCTCGGCAGGTCCAGTGCCGGCCATCGATCGGGCCTCGCCGTAAAATGTCCTTGCTTTTCGTTGACTTGCGCATAGCGAAGCCGCACTGACTTTGCCGCCCGACAATACGATGATTTGTTCCGCATGACACTGCCGACCGACCCCGCCGAAAACCTTGCGACGCTGATCCGCTGCCCGTCCGTGACGCCGGCCGAGGGTGGAGCACTGTCGGCGCTGGCCGAAATGCTCGCGCCGTTGGGTTTTTCGACCGACCGGCCGACCTTCTCGGAAGACGGTACGCCGGATGTCGAGAACCTCTATGCAAGGCGGTCGGGCAACGGGCCGCATCTGATGTTCGCGGGCCATACCGACGTGGTGCCGGTCGGCGATGAAGCGGCCTGGACGCTGCCGCCCTTCGGCGCGGAAGTGCGCGGTGGCGAGATGTATGGACGCGGCGCGGTCGACATGAAGGGCGGCATCGCCTGTTTCGTCGCGGCCGTGGCGCGCGAGATTGCCGAAGGCCGCGCACCGCGCGGTTCGGTTTCGCTGCTGATCACCGGCGACGAAGAAGGGCCGTCGATCAACGGCACGACAAAACTGCTCGACTGGGCGGCGGGGCGTGGCGAGACCTGGGACGCGGCGATCGTCGGCGAGCCGACCAATCCGGATGCGCTGGGCGACATGATCAAGATAGGCCGGCGCGGCTCGATTTCCGGCGTCATTACCGTCAACGGCAGGCAGGGGCACGTCGCCTATCCACATCTGGCCGACAATCCGGTGCGCGGGCTGATGTCGCTGGTCGACGCCCTGCTGGTTCCGGTCTTCGACAAGGGCACGAAGGATTTCCAGCCGACCAATCTGGAGATCACCACCATCGATGTCGGCAACCCGGCGTCCAACGTCATTCCGGCAAAGGCGACGGCGGTCTTCAACATACGCTTCAACGATACGTGGACCGCTGAAACGGTGCAGGCCGAGATCCACAACCGCCTTGACAATGCCGCCGGGCGGAAAAAGTACCGGGCCGGCCGCAAGGAGCGTATCGATTTCGAGCTTGTCTGGCGCGACCGGCCGAGCCACGTCTTCCTCACACGCGACGACAAGCTCGTGGGCACGCTGTCGGCGTCGATTGGCGCGGTGACCGGCCGGACGCCGGCGCTGTCGACCTCCGGCGGCACCTCGGATGCACGCTTTATCAAGGATTTCTGCCCGGTGGTGGAGTTCGGCCTGGTCGGCAAGACCATGCACATGGTCGACGAGCGTGTGGCGTTGGCCGACCTGGAGACGTTGACGCGGATCTACCAGCGCTTCCTGCAAGACTGGTTCGGATGAAAAAATGCTTCCGGCCGAGGAAATTCAACGCAGCCTGACCGGAGCCTGGCGCCTGCTGCTGGGCAAGGCGGACGGGCTGCGCCTGCTCGATCTCAGCGTTGACGGGTTCTGGAATTCCTTTTTCTCCATCGTGGTCGCCCTGCCGGCGATGGCCCTTGGCTGGGTCTCCGTCGCCGATCAACTGGCAGGCGACATCGGCACGATCTCGCGTTTCGGCGTGGTCGTCAGGCTGGCGGTGGTCGATCTGGGAACCTGGCTCTTGCCGCTCATTGCATTTGCATTGGCCGCCAGGCCGGCCGGTCTCGGCGATCGTTTTGTCGCCTATGTCGTCGCCTCCAATTGGGGCTCGGTCGTGCTCGTCTGGCTCATGCTGCCGGTCGCGATCCTCAAGCTCATTGCGCCTTCAGCGAATGATGCGGCGATATTATTCTCCTTGTTGCTCTACACGGCCTCGCTGGTGCTCGGCTGGCGGCTGACCAATGCTGCCGTCGGCAAGGGGGCGGCAATCGGCACCGCCGTCTTCGCCGCCATGTTCGTCGCTTCGCTGGTCGTGCTTTTCACGCTTCAGGGAATGTTGGGGCTTTCGGTCCCGTATTCCACGCCAACCAGATAAAGCCCGTCCGGCGGCGCCACCTGGCCGCAAGCGGCGCGGTCGCGGGCGGCGAGCGCGGCGGCGAGGTCGTGGGCGCTCCAGCCGCCTTCGCCGACGCGCTTCAGCGAACCGACCATCGAACGGACCTGGTTGTGTAGGAACGAGCGCGCCTCTGCCCGCACCTCTATGATGTCGCCGTCGCGGCTGACCTCGAGCCGGTCCAGCGTTCGCACGGGGCTGTCCGCCTGGCATTGCGCGGAGCGGAAGGTGGTGAAGTCGTGCCGTCCGACCAGCCTTTGCGCGGCATCGTGCATTGCGCGCTCGTCGAGCGGTTTCGGCACCCACCAGGCACGGCCTTTTTCAAGCGCAGCCGGGGCGCGGCGATTGAGGATACGGTAGAGATAGCGCCGGCCGGTCGCGGAAAAGCGGGCGTCGAAGTCGAGTTCCACGACAGAGGCCGCGAGAATGACCACCGCGTCGCCGGCCATATGCAGATGCGCGTTGATCGCGTCACGCACCGTATCGGCCGGCCAGTCCCTGGTCAGGTCGGCATGGGCGACCTGGGCCGTGGCATGCACGCCGGCGTCGGTGCGCCCGGCGGCACGGAGGCTGACAGTGTCGCCGCAGAATTTCCGGATCGCCTGCTCGATCGCCGCCTGCACGGAGCGCGGCCCGTCCTGCCGCTGCCAGCCGGCATAAGGCGTCCCGTCATATTCGATGTCGAGCCGGTAGCGCGGCATGGCTCAGAGATCCGCGAAGGCCGCGGCATAGACCAGCCGGCCGGTCGTCGGCGCCTCTCCCCAAGCCAGCGCCTGCAGCGCATAGCATTGGTAGTCGCTGGAAAATCCCTCCGCCGGGCCACGCCGGTAGCCGAACCGACTGTAGTAGGCTGGGTCGCCGAGCACGACGGAAAGCTTTTCGCCGCCGGCCTGGAGTCGGCGGAGGGCCTCCTCGACCAGCGCCACGCCGATGCCGGTGCGCTGCGCGTCGGGATCGACGCCGAGCGGCGCCAGCGCCACAGCCGCGAAGGACGCGCCATCGCCTTCGACCATCAATCGCGAGAACAGGACATGACCGACAACGTCGCCATCCTTTTCCGCAACCAGTTCCAGGACAATATCGCCGTCCGCGGCGAGTCGGTCGACGAGATCGGCTTCGAGCGGCTGGCGGAAGGCGCGCTCGACGAGGACCTGGATGGCGCTTCGGTCGGCGGCTTGCGCCGTCCTGATGGCCACGCCGCTCATGACATTTTGTCTCCGGCCGTCAGTTTTGCCCCACGCAGGAATTCCTGCGCTTCGACGGCACGCCCGCCAGCGCGCTGGACTTCGACGAGACGCACCGCCTGGCTGCCGCAAGCGATGGTCAGCTGGTCGTCGAGGAGCGTTCCCGGCGCGCCCTCGCCATCGGAAACTTTCGAGCGCAGCAGCTTCAGCCGTTCCGTCTTTGCGCCGGCCGCGAATTCGCACCATGCGCCGGGGAAGGGCGACAGCCCGCGTATGCGGTTGTGCACGTCTTCCGCCGGCAGCGACCAGTCGATGCGCGTCTCGGCCTTGTCGATCTTTTTCGCATAGGTGACACCCGTCTCCGACTGCGGCGTCAGCACCAGCCAGCCGCGCTCCAGTTCGGCCATCGCCTCGACCATCATCACGGCGCCGCGTTCGCTCAGCCGGTCATGCAACTCGCCGGTGGTCATGTCGGGGCCGATCGGTATGCGCGTCGAGGCGGCCACCGGGCCGGTATCCAGCCCTTCCTCCATCTTCATCACCATCACGCCGGTCGCTTCGTCGCCGGCCATGATGGCGCGGTGGATCGGCGCGGCGCCCCGCCAGCGCGGCAGCAGCGAAGCATGACCGTTGAAGCAGCCCAGCCTCGGCGCCTCCAGGATGGCGCGCGGCAACAGCAAACCATAAGCGACGACCACGGCGACGTCGGCGCGGAGCGACGCAAAGGCCTCCTGTTCGGCCAGCGTCTTCAGCGAGGCCGGGCAGCGGACCGCGATACCCAGGCGTTCCGCCTCGCGCTGCACCGCCGATGGCTTCAGCTCCAGCCCGCGCCGGCCGGCCGGCCGCGGCGGCTGGGTGTAGACGGCCAGGATTTCATGGCCGGCCTCGGCCAGCGCCTTCAGCGTCGGCACCGAAAAATCCGGCGTACCCATGAAGATGATGCGCAGAGTCATGCGGTTCCCGCGTTGCCGGCTGCCTCGGAAGACCGATCGCCAGATGCTTCCTGCGCCCCGGTCGCGGCAACGATCCGTCAGGCCAGTGCTTCAAACGGGTTTACGAGCTTGAGGTCAAGCCCGTCGAAGTCGCGGATGGCGCGGGTGGCGAGCGTCGCGCCATGGCACCTGCCTTGCCGCTCGTGCCGATCAGCCATGCGTTGCCAGCATTGTTCGCCGTATCGCCAGGTCCTATATGGGTCGGGCGCAGGGACGGCCCTGCATTTCCAGAAGAATTCGGTCGGGACGGCCCGCCATAAGGAGTTTTCCCATGGCATGGATTCTGCTGTTCTTCGCCGGCCTGTTCGAGATCGGCTGGGCCATCGGCCTCAAATATACCGACGGATTTACACGCCTCACGCCGTCGTTGCTGACGGTGGCGAGCATGATCGTCAGCCTCGGACTGCTCGGCCTTGCGCTGAAGACGCTGCCGGTCGGCACCGCCTATGCGGTGTGGACAGGCATCGGCACGGTCGGCACCGCGATGCTCGGCATCTGGCTGCTGGGTGAGCCCGCGACCGCCATGCGGCTTGCCTGCATAGGCTTGATTGTCGCCGGCATCGTCGGGCTGAAGCTGGTAGCCTAGTTTTCGGCAGCGGGCAGGGTTGGAAAGTCCGCTATGCACGGCCGAAATCGTGACGAGGCCACCTGCCACATAACGTTGTCGGCGCCTATCACCGGATAAGCCAAAAGAACCGGGGCGCGATTGCGCCCCGGCCCTTGAAATTTCCGGGAGCCTCGAAAGGCTTAGCTGGTGCGGCCGCCGCGCTTCCGCTGCTTGCGCGCTGCGTAGCGTGCGTCACGCTTTGCCTTGCGCTCCGCCTCTTCGGCGAGTTCAAGCGCGACGCGCTCGATTTCCTGCTGTTCGCGGATCTTGGCTTCTGCGGCGAGCCGCTCTTCCTCGATCCTGCGCTGCTCTGCCTCCGCGGCCTCGCGGCGAGCCCGTTCGGCAGCCTCGAGCGCCTCGCGCTCCTTGCGCAATTTTTCCTTCTCGATCGCCCGCTTCTCGCGGGCGTCAAGGATAGCCTGCCGCTCCGCCTTGCGCGCAAGCACCTGCGGATCGTTTTCCGCCGGCCGCGCTTTGAACCGTTCGAGCAATGCTCTTTTCGCCTCGTTCGCCGCGCCGCGGCGTTCGAAGATGTCTTTTTCCCTGTAGAGTGCCAAGTGTCGCCTTCGATATGATCAGTCGATACGCGCCGCTTACATACGCACGATTGTGGCGAGATCAAGCGCCAATCGCGTATGCCACCCATGAAAATACGCACTGTTGCAGCCATGAAACGGCCCGCCCTGCCGTCGCGGTAGCGAGAAGGACTGTTCAGCAAGTCGCGACTGGTGGCTGGGCCGGTCGATGACTAAGTGAGGGCGAATCCTTTCTCAGCCGGAAGACGCTCCCATGGAACTCGGCCTCTACACCTTCGCCGACCTCGATCCCAATTCGGCGACGCGGAAAATCTCGCCGCACCAGCGCATGCGCAATCTGATCGAGGAGATCGAGCTTGCCGACCAGGTCGGGCTCGACGTATTCGGGCTGGGCGAGCATCACCGGCCCGACTACATCGCCTCCGCGCCGGCCGTCGCGCTGGCCGCCGCCGCCGAACGCACCAAACGCATAAGGCTGACAAGCGCCGTCAGCGTGCTGTCGTCCGACGATCCGGTTCGCGTCTTCCTGCAGTTCTCCACGCTCGACCTGATTTCCGGCGGACGCGCCGAGATCATGGCTGGCCGCGGCTCCTTCATCGAATCCTTCCCGCTGTTCGGCTATGACCTCGGCGACTACGACGAGCTGTTCACCGAAAAGCTCGACCTGCTGCTGAAGCTGCGTGACAGCGAGCAGGTCACCTGGTCGGGCCGGCTGCGCGGGCCGATCAATGACCGCGGCGTCTACCCGCGCCCATACCAGGAGAAGCTGCCGATCTGGATTGCGGTCGGCGGGACGCCCAATTCGGTCGCCCGCGCCGGCGTGCTCGGCCTGCCGCTGGCGCTGGCCATCATCGGCGGCGAGCCTGCCCGCTTCGCGCCGCTGTTCAGCCTCTACCGCCGCGCCGCGACGCAGGCCGGACACGATCCTAAGACACTGGCCACCAGCATCAACGTCCATGGCTTCGTCGGCGAAACGACGCAACAGGCCGCCGACGATTTCTACGGCCCGCAAGCCGAGGTGATGAACCGCATCGGCCGCGAGCGCGGTTGGGGGCCGACCAATCGTGCGCAATTCGACGCCTCGCGCGGGCCGGACGGCGCGCTGTTCGTCGGCGATCCGGAGGCCGTCGCGGAGAAGATCGTCGCCATGCACAGGATCTTCGGCAACGACCGGTTCCTTCTGCAGATGGCGATCGGATTGATGCCGCACGACAAGCTCATGAAGGCCATCGAACTGTACGGCACAAAAGTCGCCCCGCTCGTGCGCCGCGAGACAGCCGCAACCCCGGCGCTGGCAGGCGCCGCCGGCTAAGCACCGGGAACCTGAAACGCTCCTGCCGCGTTTTGCGGGGCACAGCGCGCATCTCGTTTGCGCGCGTGCCTTTGGGGGCTCGGATGTCAGAACAGATCTCTTCCGGCAACGATGTGCCGGACATGGCGCGTGCGGCCTCGGATGCACGGCTGATGCGCTCGCTTTTGATCGGCATCTTCCTGTTCGCGCTGGTCTATGCGCTGTATTTCGCCCGCGATTTCTTCATGCCGGTCACCCTCGCCTTCATGCTGGCGCTGATGCTGACGCCGATCGTCCGCCTGCTGCGCCGCCACGGTGTGCCGGAATTCGTCTCCGCCACCATGCTGGTGTTCCTGACGGTCGCTGCCGTGGCGGCAATCGGCTATTTCATGAGCGGCCCGGTGATTGCGCTCGCCAATGACTGGCCGGCGATCGGCCGAAAACTCAGCGAAAGGCTGACCGAGCTCAGGCACCCATTCGAGCGGCTGCTGGAAATCCTGAACCAGGTCGACCGCGCGGCGGAGACGACGCAGGAGCCCGGCCTGCAAAAGGTAGTGGTGGCGCAGCCCGGCATCGTCTCGCAGGCGGCCGGCAATCTCTTGTCGGGCACCACGACGATCGCCATCACCTTCGTGCTGTCGCTGTTCCTGTTGGCCTCCGGCACGCTGTTCTACGAGAAGATCGTTCAGTCCTTCACGCGCATGAGCGAGAAGAAGCGGGCGCTGCGCGTCGTCTACGACGTCGAGCGCGAGATTTCCCGTTACCTGCTCACCGTCACGCTGATCAATGCCGGGCTCGGGCTGGCGGTCGGGCTCGGCCTGTGGGCGATCGGCATGCCGACGCCGCTGGTCTGGGGTGTGGCGGCGATGCTGCTCAATTTCCTTCCCTATATCGGCGCGGCCACCACCATCCTGCTGGTCGCGGCGATCTCGATCATCACCTTCGACAGCCTGTCTTATGCGCTGCTCGCGCCGGCCTTCGTCGTGCTGTGCAATGTCATTGAAGGGCAGGTGGTCACGCCGCTTGTGGTCGGCCGCAGGCTGGAGATCAACGCGGTGGCGATCTTCATCGCAGTGGCGTTCTGGTCCTGGCTTTGGGGTTTCGTCGGCGCGCTGATCGCGGTTCCGATCCTCGTGGTGATCAAGGTCTTCTGCGACCATTTCGACAGCCTGCGCCATGTCGGCAATTTTCTGGCCGCGCAGCAGACGATCGAGGCGGCGGAGGACGAAGCGGCGGCGCCGGTCGTGGCCGACAGGTAAAGCGGGACAGCCTTTGCGCGAGCTCGCGCGCATGCCTATATCCGGAGCCCAAGACCGGATTCCCGTCATGACCAAGCTTTCCGTCCTCGACCTGTCGCCCGTGCCGGAAGGTAGTGGCGTTTCGCAATCGCTCGCCAACACGCTGGACCTTGCCCGCCACGCCGAGGCGCTGGGCTACGAGCGCTATTGGCTGGCCGAGCATCACAACATGCCGGGCATCGCCAGCGCGGCCACGGCGGTGGTCATCGGCCATGTCGCGGCGGGGACGAAAACGATCCGCGTCGGCGCCGGCGGCATCATGCTGCCAAACCATTCGCCGCTGGTCATCGCCGAGCAGTTCGGCACGTTGTCGGCGCTGTTTCCGGGCCGCATCGATCTGGGCCTCGGCCGAGCCCCTGGGACCGACATGGCGACGGCCCGCGCGCTGCGTCGCAATCTGGAAGCCGGAGTCGATGGCTTTCCAAACGACGTGGTCGAACTGATGAGCTATTTCCGGCCGGCGCAGCCGACGCAGCATGTGCGTGCCGTGCCGGGAGAAGGCGAGGACGTGAAGGTGTGGATCCTGGGCTCCAGCACCTACGGCGCGCAGCTCGCCGCCATCCTCGGCCTGCCCTACGCCTTCGCCTCGCATTTCGCGCCGGCCGAGATGGAGAGCGCGATCAACATATACCGGACGCAGTTCCAGCCGTCGGAACATCTGGCAAGCCCGCGCCTCATGCTTGGCCTCAACGTCGTCGCCGCCGAGACGGATGCCGAGGCAAAACTTCTGTTCTCCTCACTGCAGCAGGCTTTCGTGAACCTGCGCTCCGGCAGGCCGGGCAAGCTGCCGCCGCCGGTCGAGGGTTACTTCGAGACGCTCGATGCGATGGCGAAGACCATGCTCACTCAGGCGCTGTCCTGCGCCATTGTCGGCGGGCCGGAGACCGTGCGCCGGGGCCTCGAGGCCTTCATCCGCCGCACCGGCGCGGACGAGCTGATGGTGACGGCGCAGATATTCGACCACGCTGCGCGAAAACGCTCGTTCGAGATTCTTGCCGGCGTGCACGGGGAGATGGCGAAAGCGGCTTGAGGTCGTGACGCCGAGGCGCTCATCCCTCCCACGGGACGCGCACCATGCCGCAGCGCTGGTAGAGGCGCATGCCTTCGGCATTGTCGAGTTCGACCTTGAGATCGATATGCGTCGCGCCACGCGCCCGGAAGATCGAGAAGACGTGAAGCAGCAGTGCTTCGCCCAGTCCGCGCCTTCGCATGTCGGCGCGCACCGCGAGGTCCTTCAGGAAAGCGCTCGTCCAGCAGAGAGCCACGCCCGCCAGCCCGTCTTTGGAATCGAAGGCCAGGAAGCAGAGGTCGCCATCGAATTCGGGATCGCCGGAAAACCGCGCCCACCAATCCTCGGCGGACGGAAAGATGTCCTCGTCGCCCTCATAGGCGCGGATCAGCAGCGCGTGCACGGCTTTTGCGTCGGCGGGTGTTTTGAGCGTGCGGACGTCGATGCCCGCGGGCCAGCGCGGCGCCGGCTGGTCGCCGTCCAGCAGTTTGCGCATGCGCCAGGCGCGCCGGTCGATCAACGCAATGCCTCGACCAGGTCCGTATCGGGAAAGCAGGTAATAGCCCGGCCGCTCTTGGCCTGCCAGTCGCCAATCGAACGCCGCGTCTTGAAGCCGGGCAGGCCGTCGGCGCCGCCAACGTCATAGCCCTTGGCTTCCAGCGCCTTCTGCAAGTCCGCAATGTCCGAGCGGTAGAGGCCCCCGACCTTGCCCCACCGGCCGGCGAAGGTACGGTCTCCACCGGCGATGCGGTCGGCGCCATGGCCAATGAACAGCGCGTAGAGGTCACTCTCGTTGTATTCCTTGAGCACATAGAAATTCGGCGTGACGATGAAGGCCGGACCGCCGCGGCCTGCCGGCATCACAAGAAAACCCTCGGCACGAAGCTCGGAGGCCGGAAACGGTCTTCCGCCGGCGCGCGCAATCCCCATGCTCACCCAGTCGCTGATCTTCTTGCCTTGATCCGGCCCTTCCAGCGCGCAGGAAACGCGCTCCGGTACGGTTACCTCGAAACCCCAGTCGCGGCCCCTCGCCCAGCCATAGTGGACGAGGTAATTGGCGATCGACGCCAGCGTGTCCGGCACCGAGTTCCAGATGTCGGCCCTTCCGTCGCCGTCGAAATCGACCGCATGGTCGACGAAGGAGGTCGGCAAAAACTGCGGCTGGCCGAGCGCGCCGGCCCAGGAGGATTTCATGGCGCCGCGCGAGGCCAGCCCGCGCTGGACGATGACCAGCGCGGCCAGCACCTCCTTGCGGAACATCTCCTTTCGCGTCGCCATGAAGGCTTTCGTACCGAGCACCTCGAACGCGTCGTAGGGCATCTTCGCCGCGCCGAAGCCGGATTCGCGGCCCCAGATGGCAAGCACCACCTCGCCCGGCACGCCGTAACGCTTCTCCACGGCGGCAAGCGTCTTGGCATGTTTGCCGGCCCGCGCGCGTCCGCCGGACGTCACCGCGCCGATGGTCTTTTCGGCGAAATAATTTCCTGGCGAGCCGAATTCTGCCTGATGCTGCTTCTTCGGCGTTTTCGCCTTCTCGCCGGGCATGACGAGGTCGGGGAGTTTCAGGTTGGGTCTTATGCCTTTGAAGGCTGCGTCGAAGGTCTGTTTTGACACGCCCTGCGCCTTGGCGTCGGGCCACAGGTCGTTTTCCAGCCAGGTGCGGAACTGGTCGTCGATTTTCGCGGCGGAGGCGAGAGAAGTTATCGAAAGACTGGCGGCAGCGAGGGTCCACACCATCGCGATTGCTGTAAAGATCGACGCCCTATAGGTCATCCGAGCCGCCTACAGCCCATTCGTGTCAAAACACAGTCCGCGATTTGAGGGCCGCCGCAAGTGTGCCCTCGTCGAGATAATCGAGCTCGCCTCCGACCGGCACGCCATGCGCGAGCCGCGTGACCTTAACGCCGAAGCCGGAAAGCTGGTCGGTGAGATAATGCGCCGTGGTCTGGCCCTCGACGGTCGCGTTGACGGCGAGGATGATCTCCGTCACCCCGCCGGTCGCCACGCGCGAAACCAGCCCCTTGATGTTGAGCTGGTCCGGGCCGATGCCGTCCAGCGGCGACAGCGTGCCGCCAAGCACGTGATATTGCGCATTGAGCGCCGCCGCCCGTTCCAGCGCCCAGAGGTCGGAGACATCCTCGACCACGACGATGGTCGTGCTGTCGCGGCGCGGGTCGGAGCAGATCATGCAGGGGTCGACGGTGTCGACATTGCCGCAGGTCGAGCAGATGCGCACCTTCTCCGCCGCCTCGCTCATCGCGCCGGCCAGCGGCGCGAGCAACTGTTCCTTCTTCTTGATCATGTGCAGCGCGGCGCGGCGGGCCGAGCGCGGCCCCAGCCCCGGCACTTTTGCCAGAAGCTGGATCAGGCGTTCGATCTCGGGACCGGCGATTCGCTTGGACATGGAGCACCCATATAACAACTACCGCTTCATGCGAATGCAGGTCGCATACCACCGGCCTCACCAGGTTCCGGATTGGCGCGATACACCTTTGGGGCGTGGAGCCGACCTATTGGAGGTCAATGCGCATCACCGCCGCGCGAAATCATCCGGACACACGCCGGGCGGTAGAAATCAAAATCCCCTCCGCGTTTCCGCGGAGGGGACAAGGGATAGGTGAAAGAGAAGACGGCCGTCCGGCCGACGGTCAGGATACCTGCTCGACCTGCTGGACTTCCGGCACGAAGTGGCGGAGCAGGTTCTGGATTCCGTGCTTCAGCGTCGCCGTCGAGGACGGACAGCCCGAGCAGGCGCCCTTCATGTTCAGGAAGACGGTGCCGTTCTCGAAACCGCGAAAAGTGATGTCGCCGCCGTCCTGGGCCACAGCCGGGCGCACGCGCGTCTCCAGCAGTTCCTTGATGGTGATGACGATCTCCTCGTCTGCCTTGTCATAAAACTCGTCGCCGGTCTCGGCGGCGTCGCCGAGCGCCTGGGCGGCGCGGGTCATCACCGGCTGCCCGGACATGAATTGTTCCATGATGGCGCCGAGGATCGCCGGTTTCAGATGCTGCCAGTCGGGGCCGTCGGCCTTGGTGACGGTGACGAAATCGTAGCCGAAGAACACACCGGTGACGCCATTGATGTCGAACAGGCGGCCCGCCAGCGGCGAGGCTTCACGCGCAGCGGCGGCGTCGCGGAAATCGGCGGTGCCTTCCGCCAGGACCTCGCGGCCGGGCAGGAATTTCAGCGTGGCGGGATTGGGGGTCGCCTCGGTCTGGATGAACATCGCCGCATCTCCGTGCGTCATTCTTTGGAATAGTTCTAAATAGGCTTATTCATCGGCGGGTACAAGCCGCATTTGCCCTGGTCCTCAAATGGAAATCGCGCCGGGATCGATCAAGTGAGGCTGGCTATTTCCTCATCCGAAAGATTCTGCGGCACCACGGTGACCGGAATGGGAAACGCCGCGTTCTTGCCGGCGATCGAGGCGACGAGCGGTCCGGGACCCTCCTTGGAAGCGCCGGCGGCGAGAACCAGTATGGCGATGTCCTGGTCGTCCTCGATCAATTGGTGGATCTGTTCGGTCGGCTTGCCCTCGCGCACCACCAGTTCCGGCTCTATGCCGAGTCTGGTGCGGACCTTTGTGGCATGCATATCGAGCGCGGCGTTGGCGGTGGCCTGTGCTTCCTCGCGCATGATCTTTTCGACCCCCAGCCAGTGCTGGAAATCGCCGGGCTCGATGACGTAGAGCAGCACGACGACCCCGCCCGTCGATTTGGCGCGCATCGAGGCATAGGCGACGGCACGCTCGCACTCCGGCGTCTCGTCGACGACGGCGAGGAATTTTCGGCGATGGCCGGCTTCCCGGCTGAGACGTTTCGAGACCATACGCTACCCCCTCACGAGGCTCCGGCCGAACGGCCGCAATCTGCCACCGCCGCAGCCTTGCGGCAAGCGGCGCCGGATGGGCCAAGGACCAATCCGCTCAGCCTTGCAAAAGCCCGATGATGTCACGCACCGTCTTCATTGTCGTCTCGGCAAGCTTGCCCGCCCGCTCACCGCCATCGCGCAGCACGCTGTCGACATAGGCGTGGTCGGCCGAGATGCGACGCATCTCGGAGGCGATAGGCGCCAGTTTTTCGACCGCCAGATCGGCAAGCGCCGGCTTGAAGACGGAGAACTGCTGGCCGCCGAATTCCCGCAGCACCGCATCCTTGCCGATCTCCGCCAGCCCCGCATAGATGCCGACGAGGTTTTCGGCCTCGGGCCGGCTGGCGAGACCGTCAACCTCGCTCGGCAGCGCTTCCGGGTCGGTCTTGGCCTTCCTGATCTTCTTGGAGATCGTGTCGGCATCGTCGGTCAGGTTGATGCGCGACAGGTCGGACGGGTCCGACTTCGACATCTTCTTGGAGCCGTCGCGCAGGCTCATGATGCGCGCGGCAGGCCCGCCGATGACAGGCTCGGTGATCGGGAAGAAGCCGTTCACCGTCTCCTCGCCAACCTGCATCTCGACCCCGACGCCGAGCTCGGCAATGCGGGAGGAGAAGTCGTTATTGAACTTCTGCGCGATGTCGCGGGTCAGTTCCAGGTGCTGCTTCTGGTCCTCGCCCACCGGTACATGGGTGGCGCGGTAGACGAGGATGTCGGCCGCCATCAAGCTCGGATAGGCGAGTAGGCCGAGCGAGGCGTTCTCGCGGTCCTTGCCGGCCTTGTCCTTGAACTGCGTCATGCGGTTCATCCAGCCGATGCGGGCGACGCAGTTGAAGATCCAGGCGAGCTCGGCGTGCTGCATGACGCGGCTCTGGTTGAAGACGATGTGTTTTTTCGGATCGATGCCCGACGCCAGGAACGCGGCCGTGATCTGGCGCGTCTGGTCCTGCAGGTCGGCATGGACGAGTTGGGCCGTCAGCGAATGCAGGTCGACGACGCAGTAGATGCAGTCCGACGTATCCTGCAGCGCGACGAACTTCTTGATGGCGCCGAGATAGTTGCCGAGATGCAGATTTCCGGTTGGCTGGACGCCCGAGAAGACGAGCGGCTTGAAGGCGGTCATTTAAAAAATCCTCGTGGCTTGTGGAGGGCCGTTTCGCGCGCGGCGAAAATCGAGACGGGCTTATGGCGGAACGATGGGCGAAGAGCAAGAGGCTGCCGGCTCGGTAATGAGCGGCCCGCGCGCCGCGTGATCACTCCACTGGCGGCTCGGCCCTGGTTCCGGATCGCTTCACGCTGCGCTTGATCATGCCGATATCCGCGCCGCCTATGGCGAAGACGGTGACGAAATAGAGCACCATCGCACCGGCGACCATCGCGCCGAGCACCACCGCCTGCTCGTAGAAGGGCGAGCCGGGACCGAGGCTGCCGGAAAGCCAGCGGGCGGCGAAATACAGCGCGCCTGCCATGACCGCCGAGGCGATGAGGAGCCGCGGGATGCGTTTCATCAGCCCGGCGTCGCGGCCCCAATGGCCGCGCCGCACCAGCACGCCGAGCAGCAGCGCGGCGTTGACCCAGCCGGCGATGGCCGACGCGGTGGCGATGCCAGCGCCGCCCATCGAAGGAAAAAGGGTAAGCGCTATGGCAATGTTCACGCCGACCGAAATGGCGGCAAAAATCATCGGCGTGCGCGTGTCCTCGCGGGCGAAATAGCCGGGGGTGAACGCCTTGATCAGCACGAAGGCCGGCAGGCCCATGCCGAAGATGGCGAGGATCGCCGAGACCACCGGCGTGCCGTTGGTGGCGGCGAAGGCGCCGCGCTCGTAGAGCAGCCGCACGATCGGCTCGGAAATCACCAGCAGCGCGGCGGCGGCCGGCAGCGTCAGGAACAGCGTGAATTCCACCGAACGGTTCTGCAGGTTGGACGCCTCCTGCAGATTGCCGGCCTTCAGCGCGCGGGCCAGTTCAGGCAGCAGCACGATCGCCACCGCGATACCGACAACGCCGAGCGGCAACTGGTAGACGCGGTCGGCATAGGCGAGCGAGGAGACGGCGCTTTCCTTGCCGGAGGCGATCGCCGTGCCGATCAACTGGTTGATCTGGGTGATGCCGCCGGTGATCGCCGCCGGGAAGGCCAGCACCAGCAGGCGCCTGACATTTGGCGTGAAATGCGGACGGCGGAAGCCGATCGACACGCCGGCATGGCGCACCGCCACCCAGACGATGGCAAGCTGCACCAGCCCGGCGGCGAGCACGCCCCAGGCCAGCGCGTAGCCGATGTCCAGGCCGCCCATGCCCTCATGCCAAGCATAGGCCAGAACGCCGATCAGGATGATGTTCAAAAACACCGGCGCCACGGCCGCCGCGAAATAGCGGCGCAGCGAATTCAGCATACCGGCCATCATCGCGGCCAGCGACATGCACATCAGATACGGAAACATGATGGTCGCCAGCGCCACTGTGAGGTCGTGCTTTTGCGGATTGCCGGAGAAGCCGGGCGCCACGACGGTCGACACCAGCAGCGGCATCGCCAGCTCCATCAGGATGGTCAGCGCCACCAGCGTGGTGAACAGCACGCCGAACACTTCCTCCGAAAAGCGTTTCGCACCATCGATGCCGCCGGCTTCGATCTCCTTGGCGAATAGCGGCACGAAAGCGGCATTGAACGCGCCCTCGGCGAACAGCCGGCGGAACGTGTTGGGGAACTGGAAAGCGGCATTGAAGGCGTCGGCGATCGGCCCGGTGCCGAGGGCCGCCGCCATCAGCATCTCGCGCGCAAAACCCAGCGCCCGGCTCATCAGCGTGCCGGACGCGACCGTGGCGAATTTCTTGACGAGGCTCATGTGCGGACCGACCTCCCCCATGAGGGGAGGGTCCGGCCGTAGGCCGGGGGTGGGGTCGGTGCGGCAGTGCGCGACTTACTTGAGGTGCCTTCTGAGGTTACCCCCTCTGTCGCCTTCGGCGACATCTCCCTCTCGAGGGGGGAGAGGGCGTCGTCGCTACCGCTCCTCATTCCGCCGCGGCCCGCTCGTCCGTCTTGGCGGCTTTGGCCGCCTTGCCCTCCAGCGTGGCCGCCAGAGCCGCGCGGATGGCCTGGAGCTTCATGGGGTTCTCGATCTTCGCACCGGTCAGGTCGCTGACATAAAACGTGTCGATCACTTTCTCGCCGAAGGTGGTGATGTGGGCCGACGCGATGTCGAGCGACAGGTCCGACAGCGTACCGGTGATCTCCGACAGCAGGCCCGGCCGGTCGAGACACGACACCTCGATGACGGAAAGCCGGTTCGACAGTGTATTGCGGATGTCGACGCGCGGCTCGATGCGGAACGCTTTTGATCCACGCTTCGGCTTGGCGCGCTTGGCGATGATCTCCGGCAGCCAGCTTTTTCCCGACAGCACGTCCTCGATCAGCCCGCCGACGCGCTCGGCGCGCCGCTGCTCGTCCTCGTCGCGGTCGAACTCGCGCGAAATCAGGATGGTGTCGAGCGCCCGTCCGTCGGATGTCGTGAAGATCTGCGCGTCGACGATGTTGGCGCCGGCCGCGGCACAGGCGCCGGCGATTACCGACAGCAGGCGCGGATGGTCCTGCGCCAGCACCGTGATCTCGGTCACCGCCTCGAAGCCGTGGGTCTTGACCATGGTCGAAAGCTTCTTGCCGGACTGGTCTGCGGCGCGGATGAATTCGGCATGCCGCACCTGATCGTCGACGGCGACGGCGAGGAGATAATTTTCGTAGTGCAGCTTGACCAGCTTGGTCCGCGCTCTCTCGCTCCAGCCAGAGAGCGCCTCGGCCAGCCGGTCGCGCGCCGCCTGGGCGCGCAGCGAGCGCGAGACTTCGGAGAAGCCGCCGGTGAGCAGCAACTCGGTCTCGTAGTAGAGGGTGCGCAGCAACTGCCCCTTCCAGCCGTTCCACACGCCGGGGCCGACGCCGCGTATGTCGCAGATGGTGAGGATGAGCAGCAGCTTCAGCCGCTCGACGGACTGCACCACGTCGGCGAAGTCGCTGATCGTCTTGCGGTCGTTGAGGTCGCGCGTCTGCGCGGTCATCGACATCAGCAGGTGGTTTTCGACCAGCCACGCGACCGTCTCGGTGTCTTCCGGCGACAGGCCCATATGCGGGCAGATGCGGCGCGCGATCTTGGCGCCTGCCTCGGAATGGTCGTCCGGCCGGCCCTTGGCGATGTCGTGGAGCAACACGGCGACGTAGAGCACTTCGCGCTGCGCGATCAGGCCGGGCATCAGCTTGTGTGACAGTGGATGCAATTTCTCGCCGTCTCCACGCTCGATCTCGGAAAGCACGCCGATGCAGCGCAGCAGGTGCTCGTCGACCGTGTAGTGATGATACATGGAGAACTGCATCATCGCGACGATGCGGCCGAATTCCGGGATCAGCTTGCCGAGCAGGCCGGCCTCGTTCATGCGGCGCAAATTGAGCTCGGGGTTGCGGTCCGAGGTCAATATGTCAAGGAAGATGCGGTTGGCCTCGGGGTCGCGGCGAAGCCCCTTTCCGACCAGGTCGAGCGAGCGGCGCAGCAGCTTCAGCGCGTCCGGGTGATACTCAAGCCCATGCCGGTCGGCGAACCAGAACAGCCGCAGCAGATTGACGGGGTCACGCGTAAAAACGTCCTGATCGGCGACGTTGATGCGGTGGTTGTCGACGATGAAGTCGCCGGTTCCAGCCAGCTTGCGCTTGCGCCGCGAGAAGGTGAAAAAAATGCGGTTGAAGCCCGGCACATGCTTGGCCTGTTCTTCCTCAAGCGCCGCGCAGAATATGCGGGTTAAATCGCCAACGTCCTTGGCGATCAAAAAATAGTGCTTCATGAAGCGCTCGACCGCCGACATGCCGGGATGGCTGGTGTAGCCCAGCCGTTCGGCGATATCGCGCTGGATGTCGAAATGTAGCCGTTCCTCGGCCTTGCCGGTGAGGAAATGCATGTGGCAGCGCACCGCCCACAAAAAATCCTCGCACTTCAGGAACTGGTTGTATTCGGCGCGGGTGAAGACCCCGGCCTTCACCAGTTCCTCGCCAGAACGCACACGGTAGAAGTACTTGGCGATCCAGAACAGCGTCTGCAGGTCGCGCAGCCCGCCCTTGCCGTCCTTGATGTTGGGCTCGACGAGATAGCGGCTTTCGCCGGCCTTGGCGTGGCGCTCGTCGCGCTCGCCGAGTTTCGCCTGCACATATTCGGGGCCGGTGTCCTTCACCACCTCGCGGTCGAAGCGCGAAAGCAACTCGTCGAACAGTGCCTGCTCGCCCCAGACAAAACGCGCCTCAAGGATGGCGGTGCGGATTGTGGTGTCGGAGCGCGACAGGCGCACGCAATCGTCGATGTTGCGGGTGGCGTGGCCGACCTTCAGGCCGAGATCCCACAGCATATAGAGCATGTATTCGACGATCTGCTCGCCCCAGGGAGTCTGCTTGTAGGGTAGCAGGAATAAGAGGTCGATGTCGGACCCCGGCGCCAGCGTGCCGCGGCCATAGCCGCCGACCGCGACGATCGCCATGCGTTCGGCCGATGACGGGTTTTTCGCACGGTAGACGTGGGTGGCGGCAAAATCGTAGAGGACGCGGATGACCTCGTCCATCAGGTGCGACAGCCGCTGCGCGCAGGCTGTGCCGCTGCCATCCTCCATCAGAAGACGCTCGGCGAGGCGTTTTCCGGCGGCGATGCGGTCCTTCAGCGCACCAAGCACCAGCGCGCGAACAGCAGCCGTCGAGCCGTCGCCCGAACTGGGCGCGGTCAGGGCGGTGAGGTCGTGGCGAAGCTGGGTGGCGTCGACCAGCTCTTCCAGCTTCAGGGGCACTTTCGTCATCGGGCAGCGTAGTTTCTCACGGCGGTCGCGGCGGTCTATAAACTGTTTTGCGACAGGTGGGTATCGCCCGAAAGCATTGCGAGAGGCTGAAGAAAGCGGGCGAATGTGACGCTTCTCAGCAGCGTATGACCAGTCGGAAGATGGAAAGGCGGCCGCGGTCCGCCTGTTCTTGTCTTCCAGCAAACCAACTCTCCATCTATCATGATTTCCGGGAGCCTATTCGATCCTGCTCAGCTCGTTGCGCAGGTCTGCTTCCAAGACTTCAAGGGCAGGCACGATACCGCCGACACCTGGCACGGGGAACACCGTAACGAGCTTGCCGTCGTCCCGCAGTCGCGGAATGAGTTCGTCGAAGAGATCGTCGAGATCAATTTCGCCCGCTTCGAAATGCGACCATTCATCGGTCGCACAAAGCTCCGCGTAGACTTTCTCAGGCCAGATCGGGAAAACGATCGTGCCGTCGTCATCGGTCTGGTGAAGTGCCCATCCGTCGGACCAAAGCCCCCAGACCAAACGTCTGTCTGCCGCTACCTTGATGAAATGAGAATATCTCTCCGGTGCCGGCAGTGACATCACAGCCCGAATTTTCTTCTGGTTCATCGCTCCGCCTCACAACTGGCTACGCCTCGTTTGCCGCGCATCCAACCGTCCGTGCTCATCTCTAGCAAGAGTCGGGAGCCTTGGTGAAATCATTGCGACCCTTGCATTCTCACCCCAAATCCCCGATATGAGCCTCGGGAGGTTGGTGGTGGACGCGCCACTCGCCAACCGGGTCAGGTCCGGAAGGAAGCAGCCCTAACGAGCCCGGAACGGGTCATTGTTCCAGCCTCCCACCCTCCTTTAAGCTTCGACTTCTGCCGTCACGGCGTTGACGGAGCGATGCCGCGCGGGCGAAACTCGCGCTGAGCGAAACGGCTGCGCAGGCGGCCAGCGGAGACCGACCTTCGGATGAGCGACGCCGGACTTGAGCAGACGGGAAAAGCCGGCGCCTATCGGGTGCTGGCGCGAAAGTACCGTCCCGCCGACTTTTCCGCCTTGATCGGCCAGGAGCCGATGGTGCGCACGCTCACAAACGCGTTTTCGTCCGGCCGCATCGCCCAGGCCTGGATGCTGACCGGCGTGCGCGGCGTCGGCAAGACCACCACCGCCCGCATCCTCGCCCGCGCCCTGAACTACAAGACGGACACGGTCGACCAGCCCTCCGTCGACCTCGCCATCCCCGGCCAGCACTGCCAGGCGATCATGGAAGGCCGCCATGTCGACGTGGTCGAGATGGACGCCGCCTCCCACACCGGCATCGACGATATCCGCGAGATCATCGAGCAGGTGCGCTACGCGCCGCAATCGGCCCGCTACAAGGTCTACATCATCGACGAGGTGCACATGCTCTCCACGCAGGCCTTCAACGGCCTGCTGAAGACGCTGGAGGAGCCGCCGCCCCACGTCAAATTCATCTTCGCCACCACCGAGATTCGCAAAGTGCCGATCACGGTGCTGTCGCGCTGCCAGCGTTTTGACCTGCGCCGCGTCGGGGCCGAGATGCTGGTTGCGCATCTCGGAAAAATCGCCGGGCTGGAGGCGATCGAGGTCGAGGATGCCGCACTCGCCATGATTGCCCGCGCCGCTGAAGGCTCGGTGCGCGATTCGCTGTCGATCTTCGACCAGGCGATCGCCCACAGCGCCGGCGCGGTGACTGCAGAGACCGTGCGCGGCATGCTGGGCCTTGCCGACCGCGCGCGTGTCATCGACCTGTTCGAGCATGTCATGAAAGGCGACATGCCCTTGGCGCTGGCCGAGTTCCGCGCGCAATACGACACCGGCGCCGATCCGGCGACGGTGCTGACCGACCTCGCCGAATTTACGCATTTCGTGACGCGGCTGCGCTTCGTGCCGAGTGCCGCCAGCGACGCCTCGCTGACCGAGGACGAGCGCAAGCGCGGCGCTGCCTTCGCCGAAGCGCTGTCGGTCAAGGTCCTGTCGCGCGCCTGGCAGATGCTGTTGAAGGGCATTCCCGAGGTGCAGTCGTCGAACCGCCCGGTGGCGGCGGCAGAGATGGTGTTGATCCGGCTGGCGCATGCCGCCGACCTGCCGACGCTGGACGAGGCGATGAAATTTTTGGACGGAGCCACGCCGGCTCCCGGCAATGGCGGGTTGCCTCGACCGCCGATGCCAAGTGGTTCCAGCGCTTCGGCGATGGCGCGCGCCGTACCGGCCGCCATGTCCAGCGCCCCGGCGGCCCTGGCACGCATGCCGCAGAGCGCCAATGGCGGGCCGGTGGCGCGGCTGGTCGAGCGCGAGCCGGAAGCTGAACAGCCTCAGCCGATGCCCATCGCCGAGGTCAAGGCAGAACCGGACGCCGTGCCGGTGCGCTCGCTGGCCGACATCGCGGCCCTCGCCGACGCCAATCGCGACATGGCCTTCAAGGTGCTGGTTCGTCGTTGCGTCCGCCCCGTCCGCATCGAGCCGGGGCATCTGCAGATCACGTTGACGCCGGACGCGCCGAAAACTTTACCCACCGACCTCAGCAACAAGCTCAAGACCTGGACCAGTCGCAACTGGCTGGTGTCGCTGTCGCGCGAGGAAGGCGGCAGGACGCTGGCCGAGGAAGAGGCGGCGCGGCGCGAAACGGCTTTCCTCGACGCCAGCCAGGAGCCGGCGGTCGCAGCCATCCTGGCGCGTTTCCCCGGCGCCAAGGTCATCGACGTGCGCATTCCCAACGCCCAGGATCTGCCGGACGCCGGGAGCGACGCAGACATTTCCCCCGACCCGACGGTCGAAGACGACGAGAACTGAAAGGATTTTCCATCATGAAGGATCTGCTCGGCCTGATGGGCAAGGCGAAGGAGATGCAGGCCAAATTCCAGGCCATGCAGGAAGAGATCGCCGAGATGGAGGCCACCGGCCAGGCCGGCGGGGGGCTGGTCGCGGTGACGCTGACCGGCAAGTTCGAGATGAAATCGCTGAAGATCGATCCTTCGCTGTTCAAGGAGGACGATGTCGAGATTTTGGAGGATCTCATCCTCGCCGCCCACAATGACGCCAAGGCAAAAGTCGAGGCGGCGATGAAGGACAAGACCGCCGCGCTCACCGCCGGCCTGCCGCTGCCTCCGGGCTTCAAGCTGCCGTTCTGATCGCCAGAATCACCCACCGGTCTGGGCTGATTCGTGCAGAAATCCAGCAGGCGCCGGCCATCATGACGTGATGATCTGGCTTTCCGGCATTTGTGGTTAATTTTATTTAAATTGCTGAATTGAAAGGAGAAAACTGGCTGCCGATTCGGCTGAACGACCCCGCGTCACGCTGCCGATCACGAATTGGAAACGTAAAAGTCATCATTTCGCCCGAAAATTGCACAGTGTTGCCATTCGTACACACAGCCGCCGGAGCGACGATGAGGGCATGTCAGTGAGCGCGCGCAAGCGCGTGTCGGTCGTTTTGGTGGCCGTAATCCTCCCCCTGCTGATCTCGGCTTGCAGCCAGACGGGCGATCTGGCGGGCAGCGTCAGGTCGATGGTGATGCCGGCCGGGTATCACGGCTACTCCGCCCGCGAGAAGGAGTGCCTGATGCGGGCGATGTTCTTCGAGAGCAATCGCTCCAGCCGAGACGGCCTGGTTGCAGTCGGCACCGTGGTGATGAATCGCGTGCGCTCCGGCAAATACGGCGACACGATCTGCGAGGTGGTCGGCCAGCCGCGCCAGTTCGCGCCGGGCGTGATGACCCGCAAGATGAACTCGAAAGCCTTGCCCGATGTCGAGGCCGCCGCCGACGCTGTGCTGAAGGGCGAGCGGCATCCAAAAGTGAAGAACGCCATGTTCTTCCACACGGCCGGCCTGAAATTCCCATACAAGAACATGCACTACACGGTGGTGGCCGGCGGCAACGCCTTCTACGAGAAGCGCGGCCGCAAGGGCGAGCCGGTGGTGCTGCCGCCGGAACGGGCCCAGCCGGTGGTGATGGTGGCGCAGGCCAACATCAAGCCGGTGACCGCGGCGCGGGCGCGCCCAGCCGCCAGCGGGCGTTCCACGGCCATGATGAGTTCGCGCGGCGACGACGCGCAGGTGGCGATGGCCCGCGTGGCGCCGAAGCCCGCGACCATCCCCGCTCCGGCCGCCGACCAGCCGGTCGCCGTGGCAATGCAGCCAGCGGACGCTCCTACGCCGCCCGCCGCCGCGCAACAGGCGGAACCCGTGGCCGTCGCCATGGCGATCGACGGGCCTTCCCCGTCGGCGAAAGCAAACGCCGCCGCGCCGTTCCCCGATGCGCCGGCGCCGGCCGATCCGGTTCTGCCGGCGGTGACGGACGCCGTGCCGACATCCGAACGGAAAGTGGCCGAGGCGGCGCGCGCCGATGGCTGGACCACCGGCGCTCCGGCGCTTGCCGCATCCGCGCCAGAACCGGCTACCGTGACGGCCGCGTCCTTCGAGGTCGATGCCGACGACGCCGACGCCATCGGCGCCATGATCTCCGGCCAGGACCGGCCGGCGATGGGCTTCAACTGAACCGACGGAATTGCATCTGCATTGGAGGTGTGACGTCACGCCCGCCAGAATCAAAAAACCGGACTTTGCGGCCCGGTTTTCTGCTTGCGACGTCCTTGTTGCCGAGACGGTTCGCGTAAGAATTCCTATTCGACGATGACCTTGGCGCCGACATCGGCGCGGCTGTAGAGGTCGATGACGTCCTGGTTGAGCATGCGCACGCAGCCGGACGACATCGCCTTGCCGATCGACCACCATTCCGGCGTTCCGTGCAGCCGGTATCCGGTGTCGCCCTTGTTGTAGAGGTAGAGGGCGCGCGCGCCGAGCGCGTTGCGCGGTCCGCCGGGCATGCCGCCGCGCCATTTGGCCAGTTCGGGCTGCCGCCGGATCATCGCCGAGGGCGGCGTCCACACCGGCCATTCGCGCTTCAGCCCGACGCGCGCCGTGCCCTTCCATTCAAAACCTTCGCGGCCGACGCCGATGCCGTAGCGCACGGCGCGTCCGTCCGGCAGAACGAAATACAGGTGTTTTGAACCCGTATCGACGATGATCGTGCCTGGCGCCTCGTCCGTCTGGTAGCGGACGATCTGCCGGCGATATTGAGCCGGCACCTTGTAGATCGGAATAGCCGGCACGCTGTAGCCGGCATCGTTGCGGGCGCTGTAGTCAGCGGCCGAAAAAATCTCGAAGGAGCCGATCGAACTGCAGCCCGTCAGCGCGGTGGAAAGGGCCAGTCCAGCCAGCACGGCGAGGGTCTTGAGCTGCATGAAGAGATCGTTGCTCCCCTGGTGACGATCCCGGCCTGATTCGGCCGCGTGTTCGACGACTTCTACTAGGAAGCTTTGTGCATGGCTGCCAAGCGCCGTGTGGCCCGGATGCCGCAGCAACGCTCAGGTCTGCGGCTTGATATGGCATTTTCGCAACAATACTTCACGGTTCCGTGAGTTTTTGGGGCGTTGTTGTCCGGTCTGCACGTGTACGGCGCCCCGACCTCCACGCTTTCAGTCAAGCCCCTTGCGACGTCGTTCCGGTTTTGTACTATGGGCCATGCCGATCATCTCGCCCTTGCCGCAGAATCCGCTGATCGACGGCCGCCAGTCCGAGCGCGCTATGCGTGTGCGGCGCGGCGTGCAGCGCTTGCTGACAGAGATGGGCGCGCATGTCCTGCCGGAGATTTCGTTGGCCACCGGCCGCCGCGCCGACCTCGTCGCGTTGACCCGGCAAGGCGACATCTGGATCATCGAGATAAAATCCTCGGTCGAGGATTTTCGGGTCGACCGCAAATGGCCGGAATACCGCCTGCACTCCGACCGCTTCTTCTTCGCCACGCACCCGGACGTGCCCGCCGCAATCTTCCCGGAAGATTGCGGCTTCATCCTCTCCGACGGCTATGGCGCGGAGATTCTTCGCGAGGCGCCTGAACATCGGCTGGCGGCGGCCACCCGAAAAGCGCTGATGCTGCGTTTCGCCCGCGCCGGCGCCGCCCGTCTGCTCGCCGCCGAACTTGCCGGCGTCGCCGTGCCGGCGCTGGAGGGCGAGAGCGAGTAGGGAATTGCCGGGGAAGCCAATTGCAGATCTCGCCGCCACGAAGTGCGAGGGTCACGACCGGCTTCGATAGGGGTCGGGCAGGGCAGTTCGAAAACTGGCACCTTGCAGCGGATATGACAAAGGAAGGTCCTTCGAAGAACTGACTCTCCGCCCCTTGGTCATGCTTGGTGCGACAAGAACCGCCTGCCTTGCCGTTAAAGGTCTGATTGCGCTTGGCTTTACAGGCATGACATGCATTCCGGCGCGCTTGGCGCCCAAATTGGGAAGGCCCGGAGGCAGTTAGCCACTTTCCTGAAATGTCGAGCTTTTCCAAGCTGTTGTAAGGACGAGCACAATGCTTAAAGGATTATTTTCCTAGGACTATTTACATTTCTTCCATCCGGAGCGATAATCTTCGCGGCCTGTGCTGGAAAGGAGGGGCGGCGGTGGAGGACTGGAATGCGGCGATCGAGCGGAATCTGGTGGCGCTGAAGCGCGTGCTGGCGCCGCTCTTCGCGATGCTGGCGGCGGAAAGACCCTGCCCCGCCATCTCCATCGCTTCGTGCTCGGCTTGCTGCT
This sequence comes from Mesorhizobium sp. IMUNJ 23232, assembly GCF_044326205.1. Lineage (NCBI taxonomy): Bacteria > Pseudomonadati > Pseudomonadota > Alphaproteobacteria > Hyphomicrobiales > Phyllobacteriaceae > Mesorhizobium > Mesorhizobium sp. IMUNJ 23232. Next base: position 6,938 of record NZ_JBIRCY010000044.1, on the reverse strand, counting down.
ACCGGCCGAGGCCGCCGCCCGGCGGCTGGTCATCGCGGCGGCGCGCGGCATGGTGGTGGAAGTGCCGCCGCAGCGCGAGCCCGGGCCGGACTCCATCGGGCCTTGGCTGTGCTGCCCCGGCGTCGCCGTCACCCCGTCGCATGCCGATGGCGAGCGCGCCGAAGGGGAGCGGCAAGCCGCACCACTCGGGGCCGCCCGTCCGCGCGTGCTTTCCCTGTCGCTGTTCGATCCGCTCGAACGTCCGTTCCGCGTCCCACACCGCGACGCATCCGCCGATGCGGCCCAGCGCTTCCCGTCGCTCGATTTCGAGGCACGTCTCCCGCCGCCGCCGTCGCCGGACGATCCGCTCAGCACGGCACGGCTGATGCTGCGGCTGGATGCGCTTGGCCGGGCGCTGGACGACCTGCCGGCCCAGGCAAGACGGTTTGCCCGCTGGAAAGCGCGACGCGACGAGGCGCTGGCACGGGAACAGCAAGGGGGCGCAGTCGCGCGAGGCGAGCCAGGCGGTGCGGCGGCCGCTCAGGACAAAACCCGCGATGCCGCGGGCGCACAAGACAACCAGGGCCATGCCGGCGCGACACGGTCCCGCCGAATATTGCCACTCAAAACCGGCCGGCCGCCGGGCTGGCGGCGAAAGACCGCCGACGAAGTGCACGCGGTGTTGAACGCCGTGCACCAGCTTGCCCTTTCGGCGCCGGAGGCGCCGGACACGTCCTAGACGGCTGCCCGGACGCCAAAAAGCCAGGAATCGATGGCCGGCGCGGATTTTTTCGCGGTCAGGCGGTGAAAAGTGCTGTCAAAATATACCGTTGCCCATCCGTTGGCGAAGCCGGCCTGTTAGCGCTCCTCTTCCTCAAGCTCCTCCCCCGCCCCCGGCGCCATCATCAGAACCGCCGTTCCCAGCAGCGCCGCCACCAGCGAGCCGGCCAATATGCCGAGCTTCACCGCCTTCTGCAGGTCCGGATCCTCGGCGAAGGCGAGCAGGCCGATGAACAGGCTCATGGTGAAGCCGATGCCGCAGAGTAGCGCCACGCCTGTCAGGTGCGTCCAGTTCGCGTTTCGGGGCAGGTCGGCGAGGCCGAGTTTTATGGCCAGCGCCGAGGTGCCGAGCACACCGACGAGTTTGCCGAGTACAAGGCCGGCGGCGACGCCAAGCGTCAGCGGTTCGACCAGGGACGACAGGCTCATGCCGGCGAAGGAAACGCCGGCATTGGCGAAGCCGAACAAGGGGATGATGACGAACGGCACGATCCCGTGCAGCGAATGCTCCATCCTATGCAGCGGCGAATGCTCGAGGTCGTGCGCGATGCCGGGCGACACGCGCAGCGGCACGGTCAGCGCCAGTGCGACGCCCGCCAGCGTGGCATGCACGCCGGATTTCAGCACCAGCAGCCACAGCACCAGCCCGAGTACTGCGTAAGGCACCAGGTTGAGCACGCCCATGCGGTTCATCGCGATCAACACGGCGAGAACGGCCGCAGCGCCCGCCAGATAGGGCATCGACAGGCCGCTCGTATAGAAGATGGCGATGATGATCACCGCGCCGAGGTCGTCGATGATGGCAAGCGCGGTGAGGAACACTTTCAGCGAGGCCGGCACGCGGCTGCCGAGCAGCGACAGCACGCCGAGCGCGAAGGCGATGTCGGTGGCAGTGGGGATAGCCCAGCCGCGCAGCGCCTCCGGATTCTGCAGGTTGAGCGCGACATAGATCAGCGCCGGCACGGCCATGCCGCCGGCCGCGGCAATGCCCGGCAGCACGCGGCGCGGCCAGGTCGAAAGCTGCCCGTCGAGCATCTCGCGCTTGATCTCGAGCCCGACCAGCAGAAAAAACACCGCCATCAGCCCGTCATTGATCCAATGCTCAACATTGAGCGGGCCGATATAGGTTTTCAGCGCAGCGAAATAGGCGCCCGAAAGCGGCGAGTTGGCGACGATCAACGCCAGCAACGCGGCGCCCATCAAGACGATGCCGCCCGACGCCTCGCTGTCGAGGAATTCGCGGAAGATCGAGACGGAGCGATCGCTGGATTTGGTCACGTCACTATCCTTCGGTCGCTGGGGTTTCCAACCTCAATGCCGTCTATCGACGATAATAGGTATCAGTAAGTTCTTGCAGGCGAGCTACAGCGCGGGGCGGGATGGCTCCTAGAGCTCAGGGCTGTTCGTGAGGCGTGGCGGTTCCGCCGGTCCCGGACCGGCGCGGTAACGCCCGGATTTCTTCACCCGACAAGTTTTCCGCCATGCGCAGGTCGTAGGCGGACTGGAGATTCAGCCAGAATTGCGGGCTCGTGCCGAACCAGTGGCCAAGACGCAAGGCCGTGTCGCCAGTTATGGATCGCCGGCCCTTCACCATCTGGGTGATGCGGTTCGCCGGAACAGCTATGTGCCGCGCCAGCTCGGTCGCGGTAATGCCGAGTTCGGCCAACTCGTCAGCCAGGATTTCGCCGGGGTGGATTGCGGGACGAGACATTAGATGCCCCTACCGCGGCGCGCGCTTGGCCAGAATGCGCTGCAGCGTGCGGCGGTGCATGTTGAGCCGGCGCGCCGTTTCGGAAACGTTGCGGTCGCACATTTCGTAGACGCGCTGGATATGTTCCCAGCGGACACGGTCGGCCGACATCGGGTTTTCCGGCGGCGCGGCGCGCTGGCCGCCGGTGCGCGTCAGCGCGGCGTAGATGTCGTCGGCGTCGGCTGGCTTCGACAGATAGTCGATGGCCCCGAGTTTCACCGCCGTGACCGCCGTGGCGATGTTGCCGTAGCCGGTGAGGATCACCGTGCGCGTGTCGGCGCGGTTTTCGCGGATGGCGGCGACCACGTCCAGCCCGTTGCCGTCGCCGAGCCGCATATCGACAACCGCATAGGCCGGCGCGCCGGCCTTGGCCTTGGCCACTGCCTCCTCCACGCTTTCGGCCGTGTCCACCGCGAAGCCGCGTGCCTCCATGGCGCGCGCCAGACGCGTCAGGAACGGCTTGTCGTCATCCACCAGCAGCAGCGAGGCGTCGGGTCCTATGGCCTTGTCTTGCAGCGTTTCCTCGGCGATCATCGGCGTCCATCCGTTTCTTATTGGCTATGGAAGATATAGCTTTCTTAGGCGCTTAATACCACCTCATGCCGTCTCGTACATGTCGTTCGCGGCGCTTCGCCGGCTGAGGAATTGCTCGCGGCTCCATGCCACCTGCACCACCGCGCCCTGGCCGCGCTGGTTGGCGTTGAAGAACGACAGCGTGGCGCCCGAGCGTTCCAGCAAAGTCTTGGCGATGAACAGGCCGAGCCCCAGCCCGCCGCCAGGCTCGGCGCCCTGCCTTGTCGACATATAGGGCTCGCCGATGCGGTCAAGGATTTCCGGCGGAAAGCCCGGCCCGTCGTCGACGACGTCTATGATCACCGCGGTGTCGTCCCAGCGCCAGCGCACCGTGACCACGCCCGCCGCGAAGTCGACCGCGTTCTCGACCAGGTTGCCCAGCCCGTAGATGACGCCGGGATTGCGGTGGCCGACCGGCTCCTCGCCGACACGCTCACCCGGCTCCAGGCGGATGGCGATGCCGAAATCGCGGTGTGGCGCGATCACCTCCTCGATCAGCGAGGTCAGCGGCAGGCGCGCCAGATGTTCGTCGCTTTCGGTCGACAGGCTGGTCAGGCGCTTCAGGATTTCGCGGCAGCGCTCGCTCTGCGAACGCAGCAGGGTGACGTCCTCGCGGAACTTCGGGTCGTTGCCCAGCGCCCGCTCCATCTCCTTGGCGACGACGGTGATGGTGGCGAGCGGCGTGCCGAGTTCGTGCGCCGCCGCCGCCGCCAACCCGTCGAGCGCCGAGAGATGCTGTTCGCGCTGCAACACCAGTTCGGTGGCGGCAAGCGCATTGGCGAGCAGCCGCGCCTCTTCGGCGACCCGCCAGGCATAGACGGCGGTGAAGGTGATAGACGAGAACACCGCCATCCACATGCCGGCGACATAGACGAACGGGATGGTCAGTTCCGCGCCTTCGATCCACGGCAGCGGGAAATGGTAGAACACCAACGCGCTCACCATTGCCATCACCAGCCCGCCCAGCACGGCCGTCATCTTCAGCGGCAGCGTCGTCGCAGAGATGACCACCGGCACCGTGAGCAGCAGCGAGAAAGGATTGGTGAGACCGCCGGTGAGAAAGAGCAGGCCGGCGAGCTGCAGGGAATCGAACAGCAGCGTCGCCAGCGCCGAACGTGGCGCCAGCCGATGGGCGGAGGGATAGCGGAAGGTGAGATAAAGGTTCAGCCAGGCCGAGCAGGCAATCAGCGCGAAGCACAGGCTGACCGGTAGCGGAAAATCCAGCCAGTAGGCGACGACGACGACGGTGACGCTCTGGCCGACCACCGCCAGCCAGCGCAGGCGGATCAGCGTGTTCAGCCGAAGCCGGTGAGCCTGTTCGAAATCGGGCGTGGCGAGTGACTTGATCATGCCGGTTTATGACGCCCGCCGGTCGCCGCGCCAAGCGCTATCTTGCGCGCTGTTGCGCCGGATCGCTCGCATAACGGCGCTGAATCTCAAAGCCGCGAGACGCGCGTTGCCTTCCTGGCGCGAGCCACGAATTGCTTGATGAGGGGGAGGAAGAAAGCCTTGCTGAAATGGCCCAGGGGTGGCGAGGGGTCGATATAGAACGACCGTCCGACTGCATCTTCATTGTATTCGTCGAGAATGAGCCAGCAGCGCGTCAACGCATCGAGCCCAGCGCGGTGCTTTTCCGTCTCGGGCACCTCAACCGCAAACCGCGTCTCCAGCGGACGCTTCGTGGTGATCGGAAACAACAGGAGGACATCGCCTGATTGTCTGGGGATGCGCACGCCGACTGCGGCCGGACGCGGCTTGCGCCCCTCGGTCTCGCCTCTTCCTGCTTCATGTGACCAAAGGAACTGATATCGGATGACGGCACCCGTCCTGAGGTCATCCCGGGTCACCGATTGCCGTCCTCGGCCTCATAGTCCGCAATCGCCATCTCGATCTCGGCCAGCAGCGAGTCGGAAATCGTCTCGATCGTGCCACTCCGGCGCGTGTCGGCTCGCGCCAGCAAATCACGATAATCTTCCACACTGAGCAGCACGAGTCGCGGCTTGTTGCGCTGTGTGATCGTCACCGGCGCGCGCAACGCCTGCGCGATGATGTCTCCCGACTTTCTGCTGAGGTCGCTGGTCGAAAAGCTGGACATGTCGGAATCCTGAATTTGCTGCAAAATACAGCAATGCTGAGTCTCTCGCAAGCCGGATATTCCGATGCAACTCCATCACGTCCCGCGCGGTTTTGCCCGGCTGGTGGCTGCGGCATTCGCCGGGTCCTCCGGCCAGACGTGTTTCGGATAGCGGCCGCGCATGTCGGCGCGAACGTCCGCCCAGGAGCCCTTCCAGAAGGCGGGCAGGTCGCGCGTCGTCTGGATCGGCCGGTGCGCCGGCGACAAGAGCTCCAGCGTCAGCGGCACTTTCCCGTCGCCGACCGCCGGGTGTTTGGTCAACCCGAACAGTTCCTGTACGCGGATCGAAAGTACTGGCGTGTCGCCGTCGTAGCGGATCGGCACGCTGCTGCCGGACGGCGCTAGATAATGCGTTGGGGCTGCCTGGTCGAGCCGGCGACGGAGATCGTGCGGCAGCAGCGAAAGCAAGCCCTGCGTCGCCGCGCTAGGGTCGATACGGGCGAACGACGCCTCGCCGCTGAGGAAGGGCAGAAGCCAGTCCTCCAGCGTCCCAGTCAGCGCCGCGTCGGAGACATCCGGCCATGGTGCGCCGACATTGGTGTGCAGCCATTCCAGGCGGGCACGCAACGTTTCGGCCTCCTTGCTCCACGGCAGCAGCGACAGCCCATGCTCGCGCAGTGCGTCGAGGATCGCGCTGTCGGCCTCCGTGCCTTTCGGCGGCGGCAGGAGTTGTTCGGACAGCACCACAGCGCCGAGCCGCACGCTTTCGCGCGTCCGCACGGCCCGCCGCTCCACGTCGAATTCGGTGCTTCGCCGGCGCTCGAGACGGTCGCCGAGCATCGCGCGGATGTCGGCCTCGCTTACGGCGGCAGCAGATGTGATCCGCGCGTTCTGCGCCTTGCCTTGCAGGTCGGCGACGACGAGATATTGCTCCCCCGCCAGCGGATCGGCGGCGTCCAACATAGCGCCGCTGCCATTCGCCAACACGAAGCGCCCTCGCTCGCCGCGCGCCTTCGCCACCCGGTCCGGCCAGGCGAGGAGGAGGAAGGTGCCGGCGCTTTCCTCCCCCCTTGAGGGGGAGGTGCCCGGGAAGCGGGCGGAGGGGGTCGGTTCAGGTAGCGCGCGCCCTTCACCCTCCCCCTTGAGGGGAGAGTCGGCGAGCGATCGGAGCGAAGCGGAGATCGCGAGACGGGGTGGGGTCGCTTCAGGATGGAGCACTTCATGGCCGACCCCACCCCGCGTCGCAATCCCACTCGTTCCGAGCGGGTTGCTCCGCGACCCTCCCCGCAAGGGGGAGGGTAACGCTCGCGCCAGCCTCTCCGCCAACTGCCTCGCCGCCACCGCCCTTGGCGACTTCTCGCCGCGAAACCGCGAAACTCGCCTTTCCAGGTCTACACTATCGCCGCCTAGCCCGCGTTCGGTGATCAGCACGGCGAGTTCCGCCGCCTCCCGCCCGGCGCCGCTGCGCGTCGCCTCCGCCACCATATGCGCCAGCCGCACCGGCAGCGCGAGCTTTCGCATTGCGGCACCCGCTTCGGTCAGCCGGCCGCTTTCGTCGAGCGCTTCGAGCGCGGTCAGCAGCGTTCGCGCCTCGGCAAGCGCCGGCGCCGGCGGCGGATCGAGGAAGGACAGCGCGCGCGGGTCGGCGATGCCGAAGGCCGCGCAGTCGAGCAGCAGCGACGACAGGTCGGCTTCCAGGATCTCCGGCGTGTTGTAAGCCGCCAGCGACGCGGCCTGCTCGGCCCGCCACAGGCGGATCGCTGTCTCTTATACACATCTCCG
>NZ_JBIRCY010000043.1:0-68783 GCF_044326205.1 Mesorhizobium sp. IMUNJ 23232 | reverse complement strand
CTGACTTCATCCCCTCTCCATCCGCTTGCCGAAACAAACGGATGGTCGCAGATCGACTGAATGAGGGGGGTCAATTTTGGACGCCGATCCTCCCAGCTAAGGGGTCAAAATTGCACGCCGGTTCACAGACATTCGCGAGGAACAGTGACGAGCCGCTACATTCATACGGTGGACACTGCGCTAATCATGGCGGCTGACAGCATCGCCGGCTACATTCAAGGCCTGCTGGACGGCGTGGCGTTCGCCCACACCGCCTATGCCTTAGATCGCGCTTCCAGGAAGGCGGCGCTCGTACATTTCCTAGGCAAGCCTGTATCGACGGGAAGGGCTATAGATCGCCCTGCGGCATGTGTTTGTTGATGCGTTCTGCGAAAGTCCTGACTTGTACGCGAACCTATCTGGCGATTAACCAATGCTCGGCGTGACGCTGACCTCAACCTCCATAGCGAGGAAATCTTGCGGCGTGCCGACAAAGCCCCCGACGATCGGCATGATCTGGCGGTTGCTGCGGGCAACCGCGACCGGGATCAGACTAGCTCCACCTAGCCGGCGATGCGTCGGGTCGAAGGCGATCCATCCGGCGCCGGGAAGATAGATTTCCGCCCAGGCATGGGTCGAACCGGGATCGTCGGTGCGGGCTTCAGCATCGAACAGATAGCCGGAGACAGCGCGGGCGCCGAAACCGAGATGGCGTACCGCCTCGATGAACAGGGCAGCGATGTCGCGGCAGGAGCCGCTTGCCAGCGCCAGCGTTTCCAGCGGCGACTGCGTGCCTTCCTCGTCGCGGACGCGATAGGAAACGGGGCCGAGAACGCCCGCGTTGAGGTCCTTTAGCAGCGAAAGTGTGTCCGTCGAGGCCCCGCGGACGAAGGCACGTGCCCATCCCTCCAACCTTCCTTCGAAATCGTCATGTTCCGGAATATGCAACGCGCCAAGATCGGCCAGGTCATCGCGCGAATACTGGAACGGGAAGGAATGTGCCTCCGGGGCAATGCGGAATACCGGCCACGCCTCGGCGAATTGTTCGACGGTCAAATTGCCGGTGATGACCAGTTCGGAGGTCGGCTCCGCAAACGTGCCGGTGGCGATCAGGTTGCCGAAGACGTCCTGCGTCCAGTCGAGTTGAGCATCAGGCGAACAGACTAGCGAACTCGCCAGCACGGCGACGTCATGGCTGCTGCGAGGACGGAGTATCATTCGATGGGGCTGGAGCACGACAGGGCGCGCGTAGCGGTAGGTCGTCCTGTGGCGAATTGACAGCTTCATACGCCCCGCCGAAAACCTCTCTGCGGCGCCGTCATTCTCGATAGCACTCTCATTGCAGTCCTCCGGAGTTTTGCTCATTGCATGACAAGGGACAACGCAGTCGTCACATGATTGTTGCTGCGCTGCACAAAAAGTTCGGCAAGAGCGTCCACAGGAGTTAGGGTGCGACGTGCTTGGGCATCGATGCCCATTCCGATCGGAGTGGCGGCCGTTCTTCGTCTGTGGCTCAAAAAAAGCGCGTGAAATTCCTGACCTGTGGAGTCCTCGGTTCCGATGCCGTTGTTTTCCGTGAACCATTTGACGGTCTATCGCTACCGACGACCGGTCCGCTTCGGCGAGCACCAGCTGATGTTCCGGCCGCGCGACAGTTACGATCAGCGGCTCCTCGATGTATCGCTCAACGTCGATCCTGAGCCGCAGGCCGTTCGCTGGACACATGACGTCTTCGGCAACTGCGTGGCGCATGTACGCATGTCCGAAATGGCGCAGGAGCTACGTTTCGAGACCAGCATTCGACTGGATCATACACCCCAGGCCGTTCCCGATTTTCGCATCGACGAGAAAGCATTGCTGTACCCCTTCCGCTATTCCCCAGACGAACTGCCGGACCTGGAAAGCACGATCCGACGACAGTTCGACGACGATGGCGGTGAGGTGGATAAGTGGGCCCGCCAATTCAGCAGTGGGAGCAATGCCATCGAAACCGGCGCGCTGCTGATGACGCTATGCTACGCGATCCACGAAGGCTTTACTTACCAGCGCCGCTCCCAACACGGCACGCAGCCACCGCTCGTGACGCTGCGATCGAGACATGGCTCGTGTAGGGATTTTGCCTTGCTGATGATGGAGGCTGTCCGCGCGCTCGGCTTCGCCGCCCGCTTCGTCACCGGTTACATTTACGTGTCAAGCCGCGATGGAAAGCCCAATCTGGGTGGGGGCTCGACCCACGCCTGGTGCCAAGTTTATCTGCCTGGCGCCGGATGGGTCGAGTTCGATCCGACGAACGGCATCGTTGGCAACCGCGACTTGATTAGAGTGGCGGTTGCGCGCGATCCTGCACAGGCCGTTCCGCTATCCGGGAGCTATTATGGAAAGGCCTCGGACGATCTCGGAATGACAGTCCAGGTCAACGTAACAACCGAACGACATGTCGATGCCTGAACGATCACATCATAAAGCAACTGGGCGAATTCCCAGGCGTTGATGGAGTCAGCAAACAAGGGGGCATCATGAAGGTCCGAGCCGGTTTCACGCTTGCCTACCAATGCCCCCAACCGACGCAGATGCTGCTCGTGCTAGACGTGCATCCTTCCCGCCGACCGGACCTCCTCACCGATGCGACCGTCCACTTTGATCCTCCGGTCGAGGCACGCGGCTACATCGACGGCTTCGGCAACGCCTGCACCCGCATCACCGCACCGGCAGGTACCATCCAGATTTCGTCAGAGTTTCTTATCCATGACAGCGGCCGACCGGATGTCGTGGCGTGGGATGCCCTCCAGCACGACATCAAGGACCTCCCCGACGACGTGCTCGTTTTCCTGCTTGGCAGCCGCTATTGCGACACCGATCGGCTCGGCGATTTTGCCTGGGCCAACTTCTCAAACACTCCACCCGGCTGGGCGCGGGTACAGGCCATCTGCGACTTCGTCCACAGCCACATCGCCTTTAACTACCAGAACGCCGACGCATTGCGCACCGCCTACGGCGGCTTCACCGACAGGACAGGCGTGTGCCGCGACTTTGCGCATCTCGCGATCACGCTGTGCCGCTGCATGAACATTCCGGCGCGCTATTGCACAGGCTATCTGGGCGACATCGGCGTTCCGCCCGTCCCCGATCCCATGGATTTTAGTGCCTGGTTCCAAGCCTATCTCGGCGGCAACTGGTACACTTTTGACGCGCGCCACAACAAGCCGAGGATCGGCCGGATCCTCATGGCGACCGGCCGCGATGCCACGGACGTGGCGCTTTCGACCAGCTTTGGCCAATCGCAACTGGTAAGGTTCGAGGTTGTCACAGACGAAGCAACTTAAGCCGCGGTCGCCTGAGCGAGCGGACTGCCGTGACGCCCGCTCTTGCCTTGGGCGAAGCCCTCTGGTCGTTGCGACTCTATCCTTACGCCCAGTCAGCCAGCGATGGCCGAGGTAGTGGCGTGCCAACCAGCCAACTCCTATAGTTTGGTGGGTTCAAGGCAGCATTTCCCGGAGGGATTTTGAGGCTGCCGAGGACCTAATGGGGCTGCAAGACGCATAATGGTATTTGACCGACCGGTTGAGCAGATCTTGGGAATTGGCGCACTCGTGCTTCTAGGAGTCGGCTGCATTGTTGTTCTCTGGCCATTCATCTCTGCCCTGATTTGGGCGGCTGTGCTCTGCTTCTCCACCTGGCCAATCTACATCTGGTTCGAGGGAGTTTTGGGAGGAAGGAGGACGCCTGCAGCGCTTCTCATGACCCTCCTTGTAGCAGCTATCGTCGTGGCTCCCTTTGCCATCTTGGTGGCGACACTGGCCGATAGTGTGGCCACCGTAGCCCAGGCGGTGAACCGACTTCTTGAGCAAGGCCCACCCGCGCCGCCTACCTGGGTAGCCGAAATCCCGTTCATAGGAGAGCGCCTGGCACTCTACTGGCAGGGCCTGGCCTACAATGCACCTGCCTTCCTCGTCGAACTGACGAAGCTGATCCGTCCCGCGACCGACATCGCGGTAGCCAGCGGTGCCGTTCTGGGCGTCGGACTCCTCGAACTGGGCCTAAGCGTGTTCATCGCGTTCTTCTTTTATCGGTACGGGCGCCAGATGGCAGCTTCCGCGCGCGGCAGTTCTGAGCGGATCGGTGGCACACGCGCCCGCCATCTGCTTTTGGTTGCCGGATCAACAGTCACCGGGGTGGTCTACGGTGTAATCGGGACGGCTATTGCGCAAGGACTGTTGGCCGGGCTCGGGTTTTGGATAGCTGGTGTGCCTCAGGCCCTGCTGCTCGGCTTCATCACCTTTCTTCTGTCCTTCGTGCCCGCCGCCCCTCCGCTAGTTTGGGGGTCTGTCGCGGTGTGGCTGTTCTTTCAGGGCGAGGTTGGCTGGAGCATCTTTGTCGCGGGTTGGGGTCTGCTGCTGGTGAGCAGCATAGACAACCTGTTGAGGCCCTATCTCCTAACGCAAGCGAACAGTCTGCCCGTTTTACTCAGTTTCTTCGGCTTCCTCGGCGGCATTTTGGCCTTCGGCTTCATCGGGGTGTTCCTCGGCCCGGTGCTGTTAGCTGTGGGATATAGCCTGTTTCTCGAATGGCAGGCGACCGACAGTAAAGAGAGGCAGCCTCCTGTTGATTGAACCACCCGCGGATAGATGGCTCTCCAAAGGTAAGCCTCCGACAGTGGCCGAACAGATCGCGGTAGGTCGATATGGGCACATCAGGGGTGGTGAACGTCGGTTCCGTGAGCCTGATGTAGACCGCACGGTCTTCGTGGACCGAGATCAGACACACCAAGGCGATCGGCTGCTGGCAGGTCAGCGTGATCTCATACCCGCAGCGGATCAGTATCGAGCGATGCCTCTACCGGAAATCGGCGGCGGTAAGCGTATAGGAGGTTTGGCGGCGATGGGAGTAGGCTTCGCGCGCGACATCGTGGATCGAACTGCGCACCGTATCGAAAGCCGTCAGGGAGTCGGCTTCGGACAGTTGCGTCTTGCCGGGCTTTGCCAGCGCTGCGGTCTCGACAAAGAATGGCACCTCGAACATGCCGTCGTGCCCGATGAAGCGAACGGCGTTCCGCATTTCGTCAAAGCTGCGGCTCGGATTGGGAAATTCGAGCGTCACCGTCGGCACTCCTCCGTTGCATGTGGTGTGGTACAAATGCCTGCTACCGGGCTACCTCCATCGCGGCCTCGGTGGCGCGCTTCGTTGTGGCGATTGAGCGATAGCATGCCATCGGTCGCAACCCGCTGGGTTAACCCGATCATCGTGTTGCCGTTGATGTGAGCCGGAACCCCCGTAAAGACATGGTAGACGGTCCAAGAGCGATCCGCTTCGACACGACGACCATAGTGATGGTCCGGGGAGTGCTGGCCGTGCGCGCCGCCCTCGTTTTCCCATCTGTCGATGGCGAAGTCCAAGGTCTTTTGTGTCCGCTCCGGGTGGTTGTTGCGGGCGTTCATCGGCGTGTCCTTTCTTCATTAGGCACGTCGGCTTCGAGCGCGCCGGCATAGAGCACCGAGCCGTCCCCATCGGTAATCGTCAGGGCGTCAGGTCGTTGCGGCATATTCAGCGTTTGCGAAAGTCGTCTCGCGACTTCCATTGCGTCGTCGAAATCTGCAGCTTCGGCAGTCTCCCTGCCGACGACGGCGTGAGCGTTGTCTCTGTCCCGCGTACGGTAGAATTCGATCACGATCTGCATCGCCATCCTTCCTCGCCCGCAGGAGCATCACAGACTCAGTTACTGCCCTTGCCGCGGGGTCCATTGGCATTTGCGGCAACCTTGATCTGGTTCCCGAAGCTGCTTTCAGGCTTTGCTGGGGCCTTCTCCTGTTTTGGCTTTCTGACCTCGCGATTGCTTCGTTTCTGGCCTTTAGCCATGTCCGAACGTCCTTTCGATGAGCGTTGTGCCACTGCCGGATTGCGATATGTCGACCGGCTCGAGGCTGTCTTGCGTCGTCACCCGCTCATGACGTTCGTCATCGTTGCGGATGCGATACTGAAGGGAATCTCCCCGTGGCGGCAATGTGCCGGTGATGCGGTAGATTTCTGCATGTTGAGGCAGCTTTCCAAATCCGCCCCTCAACCGGACAGCCTGCCCGATCGTGAAGAGATGGGTAGGAGACTCGTGGCGGACGGCGCGGGCTGTTGCCCGGATCGAATTCATCGATACCATGGCTGTTGGTGATCCTTTTCGAGTGCGGCGTCGAGATCGGCAGGATTGATCGGCGCCATCTGATGTGTCGGGCCATCAACGCCGATGGCCGGCAGGTGAATAAAGGCGCCTACACGTCTCCAGGCAAGTCGGGAGGACACCTCCAGCAATTCCTCATCCTGGTCCACGCGATATTCACCGGCAGGCTGCGTGGCGTCGAAGCCAGGCAGCATGAAGGGTGCGGAGAACCGGACGACGGTTTGCGTAGTGCGCGTTGTCATGCGTCGATACCTCCGCAGACGCATGCGAATGCGCGTCCTGCATCATTCCCGTCCCAACCGGAACGAATCGCCATGCTGCCAGTACATCCGTGGTCAGCGACGGGACTTCATTCCAGGGTTCGAACAGAGCGATATGCGCGCCGGTTCGGCACTTGATGCATTCGCTATCGAGAATTCGGTGGTAAATGGCGGGTCTCTGACACCGCAAAAGCCAAGTCGGCCAAATCAACGAGTATCTTATATGGGCTGTCCATACGCATTAAGCAAGGAGCGGTCTCTCCTATCTTATCTGGAATTGAATAATGGCTCTTCACCAAAATTAAAACGCCCCAAAAAAGGCGGGAATAAGTAACGAAAACAGCAAATATCGCATCGATAGAGCGAGATAATTTTCCCAAACCCCCGCCTTTTCAAAGGAATACATTTTAGCACTCCTATCATTCGAGTGCCAAAGTCGCTATGTATCTGAGGTGGCCGCCCTATGCGCCGGCCCCAGAAAGAACCCCATGAAATTCCGGCCACTCCACGACCGCGTCGTCATTCGACGCGCCGAAGGCGACACCAAATCAAAGGGCGGGATCATCATTCCCGACACAGCAAAAGAAAAGCCGCAGGAAGGCGAAGTCGTCGCAGTCGGCCCCGGTTCCCGCGACGAGAGCGGCAAGCTGGTCCCGCTCGATGTCAAGGCCGGCGATCTCATCCTGTTCGGCAAATGGTCGGGCACCGAGGTAAAGATCGATGGCGAAGATCTCCTTATCGTCAAGGAGAGCGACATCATGGGCATCGTGGAGAAGACCGAAGCGGCCACGAAGAAGGCCGCCTGACCCGGGCTCTCCGACTTCTCATTCTCAAGATCGAACTGGACGAACACATGCCTGCCAAGGAAATCAAATTCGCCGGCGACGCTCGCGACCGCATGCTGCGCGGCGTCGAACTTCTGAACAACGCGGTCAAGGTGACGCTCGGCCCCAAGGGCCGCAACGTCGTCATCGACAAGGCGTATGGCGCGCCGCGCATCACAAAGGACGGCGTCACCGTCGCCAAGGAGATCGAGCTTGCCGACAAGTTCGAGAACATGGGCGCCCAGATGGTGCGCGAAGTGGCGTCGAAAACCAATGATCTGGCCGGCGACGGCACCACGACCGCGACGGTGCTCGCCGCGTCCATCCTGCGCGAGGGCGCCAAGCTCGTCGCCGCGGGCATGAACCCCATGGATCTGAAGCGCGGCATCGACCTTGCCGTCGCAGCCGTCGTGAAGGACATCCAGGCGCAGGCCAAGAAGGTCAAGTCCTCGGACGAGGTCGCCCAGGTCGGCACCATCGCCGCGAACGGCGACACCACCGTAGGCGAGATGATTGCCAAGGCGATGAAGAAGGTCGGCAACGAGGGCGTCATCACCGTCGAGGAGGCCAAGACCGCCGAGACCGAGCTCGAGGTCGTCGAGGGCATGCAGTTCGACCGCGGCTATCTCAGCCCGTACTTCGTCACCAATGCCGAAAAGATGCGCGTGGAATTGGAGGACCCCTACATCCTCATCCACGAGAAGAAGCTCGGCAATCTGCAGGCCATGCTGCCGATCCTCGAAGCCGTGGTGCAGAGCGGCAAGCCGCTGCTGATCATCTCGGAGGATGTCGAGGGCGAGGCGCTCGCCACGCTCGTCGTCAACAAGCTGCGTGGCGGCCTGAAGGTCGCAGCGGTCAAGGCTCCCGGCTTCGGCGACCGCCGCAAGGCCATGCTGGAGGACATCGCGGTGCTGACTGCCGGCCAGATGATCTCGGAAGACCTCGGCATCAAACTGGAAAATGTCACGCTGGAGATGCTCGGCCGCACCAAACGCGTGCTTATCGAGAAGGAGACGACCACGGTCATCGACGGCTCCGGTGACAAGGCGGGAATTGCCGCGCGCATCAGCCAGATCAAGACGCAGATCGAGGAGACCACGTCCGACTACGACAAGGAGAAGCTGCAGGAGCGGCTGGCGAAGCTCGCCGGCGGGGTCGCTGTCATCCGCGTCGGCGGCGCGACCGAGACCGAGGTCAAGGAAAAGAAGGACCGCATCGACGACGCGCTCAACGCCACCCGCGCCGCGGTCGAGGAAGGCATCGTGCCCGGCGGCGGCGTGGCTTTGCTGCGTGCGAGAGCCGTGCTGGCTTCGCTGACCGGCGCGAACGCCGACGTGACCGCCGGCATCTCGATCGTGTTGCGGGCGCTCGAGGCGCCCATCCGCCAGATCGCCGAGAATGCCGGCGTCGAAGGCTCGATCGTGGTCGGCAAGCTGACGGACAGCAAGGACCGCAACCAGGGTTTTGATGCGCAGACGGAAACCTATGTCGATATGATCAAGGCCGGCATCGTCGATCCTGCGAAAGTCGTGAGAACTGCTCTGCAGGATGCGGGCTCGATCGCAGCGCTCCTGATCACCGCCGAGGCGATGATCGCCGACATTCCCGCGAAGGAATCCACCCCGTCGGCCGGCAACGGCGGCATGGGATACTGAAAGCAGTGCCTGAACCGTTCGGCCGGCGCGGCCGGACAAAGCAATCCTCACCACAATCTGGAAGGAAGACCTCCATGGCTACACAGAGCACGACGAAACCATCTTTCTCCCGTCGGTGGGAAGACTATCAGCCTTCGAAGACCATGCTGGTCTGGGCATGCATCGCCGCGGTGATCGCAACGATCGTTGTCGGATTCAGCTGGGGCGGCTGGGTCACCGGTGGCACGTCGCAAACCATGGCGAAAGCGGCAGGTGACACGGCGCGCGGCGAGCTGGCATCCGCCATATGTGTCGAAAGGTTTAACGCGGCGCCCGACGCGGCGGCGAAACTTGCCGAGTTCAAGGCGATACCGGACAGCTTCAAGAAGCGGCAGTTCGTTGAAACCGGTGGTTGGGCGACGATGCCGGGACAGACATCGCCCGACAGGCTGGGTGCGCAGGCATGCGCCACCGCTCTTTCCGCTTGAGGCCAAGCCGATTTCCAAACGGCGCTCGGGCAAACGCCGGAGCGCTTCAATCCGCTGACCAAAGGAGCGTGAACCATGATCTCGTTTGTGAAAAAGCCGGATCCGCAGCAACCGGCTGAGAACGTCGACGCCAATCGCTTCGAGCAAATCCGGAAGGCAGCGGCTGAACGGCATCGAAAGTCGGATACCGACGGAACGCGTCGTCGAGCACGCCAGACGGCTGAAGACAACCGTCTCATATGAGAGAGCTGCGGCGACCATCCCGCGCACAGGTCAAGGTGCCCGCTGCTTGCCGGTGACGCTTTGGGTAGCGGGTGAAGGACATTGAGCTGTGAGCCCTTCAAGCAGAGCCCGATCGGCGTGGATGTCGATTGGGAATTCCGCTGCTGCTTGCCGTGATCATCGAACCGTTGGAGTCTGAATACCGTTGACGAACGTCGTTGCATCAATGTCCCAGAACGAAGTTGGCAAGCGAGCCTGGCCCAGGATCCTGTCCGAATATCGGAAACCTCACAGAGGCCGCAGCCTGTTCGAACTGGCGGTGACGCTTGTCCCGTTCTTGAGCCTTTGGACGCTTGCGGCGATTGCGATCCAAAATGGTTTCTGGTGGGGCGTCGTTTTGACTATCCCGGCCGCAGGCTTCCTGCTTCGCCTGTTCATGATCCAGCACGATTGCGGCCACGGTGCCTTTTTCGCCCACCGCACGGTGGATGACTGGACCGGCCGCGCGCTCGGAGTCCTCACGCTTACGCCCTACGATTACTGGCGCCGTGCGCATGCGGCACACCATGCGTCTGCCGGCAATCTCGACGAGCGCGGCGTCGGCGATATCACAACGCTGACCGTTGCCGAATACCGGTCGCTGTCCAGCGCCCGTCGGCTCGCATACAGGCTCTACCGCAACCCGATCGTGATGTTCGGCATCGGCCCGATCTGGCTTTTTCTGTTCAAGCAGAGACTGCCATTCGGCATGATGCGCTCGGGCATGGAGCCCTGGGTCTCGACCATGGCGACCAACCTGGCGATCGTGGTTCTGGCGGCCGGCCTGCTCTGGCTGGTCGGCCTGGGGCCGTTCATCCTGGTGCACCTGCCGATCGTAGCATTGGCGGGATCGGCGGGTGTCTGGCTGTTCTATGTCCAGCATCAGTTCGAGGAAACACACTGGTCGCAGGGGCCAGAATGGCAATTCCAGGATGCCGCCTTGCACGGCTCTTCCTACTACGACCTGCCGTGGGCGCTGCAGTGGCTGACCGGCAATATCGGCATCCACCACGTCCATCATCTCTCCAGCCGGGTACCCTACTATCGGCTCCCGGAAGTGCTCAGGGACCATCCGGAACTAAGCGCCATTGGCCGGATAACCATCGTCGAGAGCCTTCGCTGCGTGAAGCTGGTCCTGTGGGACGAGTTCAGCCGGCGCCTCATCTCGTTTCGCGAGGCACGCCAAGCAACACCACCAGGCTAACGTCGGGCAACATCGCGTTGCCATGAATAGTCGCCTCCGCTGAGAGAAATCCTGCTGTCGTCTTAGTACCTTCCCGGATCTTCCCCAGCAGCTCGGCAGCAAGAAACTCGCAGCCATTTGGACAAGTCGTGTTTCCAATTGCGGCCCGTCTCCGGCTCGCGCATTGTAAGATCGATATCCCCATCGGCGGCGAGCTCGTCTCATCGCGTCGCCGGCACGGAGATGTCTCCCCTACAATCTCACTGAAAGCTAACAATTGAAAAGCGACTATCAAAGGGACATCGACGCCATCGGGAAGATCGACGCAGTGCCGACCATCCTCGACGTGGTGTGCCGAACGACGGGAATGGGATTTGCGGCTGTCGCACGCGTCACCGAGGATCGCTGGATCGCGTGCAGCGTGCTGGACCATATCGCGTTCGGCCTTCAGCCCGGAGGGGAGTTGAAGGTCGAAACCACCATCTGCCACGAGATTCGCCAAAGCGGAGATCCTGTCATCATCAACAACGTCGCAGAAGATCCCGTCTATTGCGGTCATCCGACGCCAGCGATGTATGGCTTCCAGAGCTATATCTCCATGCCGATCCTGCGCAAGGACGGCTCCTTCTTCGGGACGCTCTGCGCTATCGATCCGAAACCGGCCAAGCTCAAGGATCCGGAAATCGTCGGGATGTTCAGGCTCTTTGCAGAACTGATCGCCGCTCATCTCGATTCCGTCGATCAGATCGCCGTGAGCGAGCAATTGCTTGCCCGGGAAAGGGCATTCGGCGCGATGCGGGAGAAGTTTATCGCCGTGCTCGGCCATGATCTGCGCAATCCGCTCGCCTCTATCGTCTCCGGAGCCAAGCTGCTGATGCGCAGGCATGAGGCGGAACCCGACAGCAGACAGATCCTGCTGCTGATGCAGGGAAGCGTGCTGCGCATGCGTGGTTTGATCGACAATATCGCGGACTTCGCGAGGTCCAGGCTGGGAGGCGGTCTGACGCTCGATCTGGATGCGGATGCCAGTCTCCTCGAACGAACACTAAATCAAGTTGTCGACGAACTGCGGACCACGCACCCCGATCGGTCGATCATTGCCGAGGTCTCGGTGGAACACGCCGTGCCCGCGGACCACGGTCGCATCGCACAACTTCTTTCCAATCTGATCGGCAATGCCTTGAGCTACGGTGACGTGGACAAGCCTGTCCGCGTGTCAGCAAAAGCAGATAAGTCGGGTTTCGAACTCGCCGTGGAGAACAGCGGCACCCCAATTCGGGCAGACACTCTTGCAAACCTTTTCGAGCCGTTCGCGAGAGGCGAAGGTGGACGGAATGTCGAAGGTCTCGGCCTTGGGCTGTTCATCGCTTCCGAAATTGCGAAGGCCCATGGCGGAACGCTTGGAGTGACATCGGACGACTCATCAACGAGATTTGTTCTGGATATCCGTTTATCACCGCCCGCTCGGAAAAATTCCAGCCATCCGGAACCAAACGACTGACCGGGCGCTTTCCTCTACTTGCAGCGAGCCGCCATTCCCGATGCGCGGAGGCTTGGATGCAATTCTGCATCATATGGAGCCTCAGTGATCTCCCGCCCTGCAGCCAAGATACTCGTTGTCGAGGATGAGCCGCTCATCCGGATGGATCTGGTGGCATCGCTGGAAGATATGGGCTTCCCGGTTCTCGAAGCGGCCAATGCCGCCGCGGCAATCGCGGTGCTGGAATCTGATCCTGCCATTACGATAGTAATCACGGATGTGGACATGCCGGGAACCATGGACGGCCTCGCTTTGACCTTTTTGGTTCGGGACCGGTGGCCGCCTTGTCACCTCATCGTCGTATCCGGCCATAGGAGACCGAATACATCGGATATGGCCGAAGGCAGCCGGTTCATCAGAAAGCCGATCACGACAGATGACCTTCACAGAACGCTCGCCGAATTGGACGTCGGAACCTGACGATCGCTTTCCGAGAGCACACTACGGACCAGCTTTATCCGCTTCAAAGCGCTCTCGCTGCACAGAGAACTCCGTCGGCGAAAGGGACTGTCACCCTTGTCCTGAGCGGGGTGTTGGAACCTTTCCGTTTGCGGGACGCTGTATGTGATGCGTTTCACGACCCCGTGAATGGCGGCGCACAGAAGATGCGCACCAAAGGAAAACTCCCATGGCAAAAGAAAAGACGCTGGAAGATCTCTTCCACGATACGCTCAAGGACATCTACTACGCAGAACGCAAAATCCTGAAGGCTCTTCCCAAGATGGCCCGCGCGGCATCATCGCCTGAACTCAAGGCAGCGTTCGAGAAGCACAAGGACGAGACCGAGGGCCACGTCGATCGTCTGCAGCAGGTCTTCGAATTGATGGGCAAGCGCGCTCAGGGCAAGACTTGCGACGCCATAGAAGGCATCGTCTCCGAAGGCGAAGAGATCATCGAAACCTACAAGGGCACGGCCGCAATCGACGCCGGTCTCATCTCGTCGGCGCAAGCTGTCGAGCATTACGAGATCACGCGCTACGGCACGCTCAAACGCTGGGCCGAGGTGCTCGGCATGGCAGATGCTGCCAGGCTACTCGACCAGACGCTCGGCGAGGAATCCATGACCGACAAGGCCTTGACCGGCCTGGCGGACGCATCCGCCAACGAGATGGCCAAGGCAGCCTGACCCACATTCAGCCACCCGGCACCACCGCGGTGGCTGGTTTCTTTCAGCTCTCATCTATCCGACAGGAGACAATCATGGGTCGCGGCATTCTGCTCTGGCTGCTCGGGGTTCCGATTCCGATCATCATCCTTCTCGCCCTGTTCATGCGATAGGAGGACAATCATGGCTTCAAACATCCTGGCCACCGACGTGGTCGCCCCGGTAGAGTCGTCCTCATCGGCCGTCAGTTGGGGAGCTATAATTGCCGGCTCCTTCGCGGCCGCCACGCTCACTTTCATCCTGATGCTCCTCGGCTCCGGCCTCGGCCTCACCATGGTTTCACCGTGGTCCAACACGGGCGCCAGCGTCACAACCTTCGCGGTCTCGACGGCGATCTGGCTCGTCATCGTGCAATGGCTGTCGTCCGGGCTCGGAGGCTATCTGACCGGGCGTCTTCGCACGAAATGGGTCGGCATCCATACCGACGAGCCCTTCTTCCGCGACACTGCGCATGGCTTCATGGCCTGGGCGCTGGCGACCCTGTTGGTGGTCTTCGTGCTGGGCTCGGCACTTTCGGCGGCGATCGGCACCGGCGTTCAGGCTGCGTCCAAAGTGGCCTCCGGAGTTGCGATGGGCGCGTCGGCGGGAGCATCCGCAAATACCGGAGACGGTGGCGGAACCGATGCGACCTCCTATTTCGTGGACTCCCTCTTTCGTCCTGCCGATGCTGCAAGACTGGCGGCGCCGGGGGCGGAAGGTGATACGGCCGCGGCCGCGCAGGCCTCGCGGATCCTCATCGCCAGCGCGGCAGCGGGAGAAATCTCGGCGGATGACAAGGTCTATCTTGGTCAACTCGTAGCAGCCCGCACGGGGTTGTCTCAGGCCGATGCGACCGCCCGTGTCGACGCCGTCCTGGCTCAGGTCGAGCAGGCCAAGGTCGCCGCGCAGGAAGCTGCCGACACCGCACGCAAGGCCGGAGCCACGTTCGCGCTGGTCGGCGCCTTGTCGTTGGTGATCGGCGCCTTCATCGCCAGTGCCGCCGCGGCGCTCGGCGGCAGGCAGCGCGACGACGACGAGATCGCCTACGTGACGACATCGCGATAGGCGGTTCTCGGGCGGGCTTGCTCGCCATGGTCGGCCAGCGCCTATCTTCGATGGACCCCGGTGATCATTCGCCGGGGTTCATGTTTTCCCTCATACCCTGGCAACCACGATGACGCGCAAGCTCGACCTGCGGACCGGCGTTCCTGTTTGGGAGGCCTACCGCGCTCCCCGCATACCGACGCAAAAGCTGACGCGAGACGTCACGTGCGACGTACTGGTAGTAGGGCTCGGCATCAGCGGCGCAATGCTGGTCGAGGCGTTGACCACCCAGGGTCTCGAGGTCATCGGCGTCGATCGCCGGGGCAGCATGCTCGGCTCTACGCCGGCGACCACCGCTCTGGTGCAGTTCGAGATCGATCAACCGCTCTCTGGCCTGAGCCGAAAGATCGGAAAACCCGGCGCCGAACAAGCGTGGAGACGATCGCGTCTGGCGGTAACCAACCTGCGAGGTCGCATCAGTGAACTCGGTATCGCCTGTGACATGACTGGAACCCAGTCCTTGTATCTCGCGGGGAATGCTCTCGATCCCGGAGCATTGCGGCTCGAGGCGGAGGCCAGGTCCAACGCTGGAATACGCGCGAGCTATCTGACTCCCGCTGTTCTCAAGGAGAAGTTCGGCATCGACCGCAAGGGCGCAATTCTCAGCCACGATAATCTCGCCCTCGATCCGCGCAAGCTCACCGCCGGCTTTCTCAGCAAGTCGCTCGACCGAAAAGCCCGCTTCTTCGCTCCGGTCGACGTCGCAGGCCTTACCACCGTGCCAACCGGCGTTCGCGGAGAAACCAAGGACGGGCCGGTGATCTCCGCCAGACAGGTTGTGCTGGCAACGGGTTACGAACTTATGGACATCGTGCCCTCCGACACCCATTCCGTCATTTCCACCTACGCCATCGCAACAAAGCTGCAGAAGAGTGCGCTTTGGCCCTGTGCGGCTTTCATCTGGGAGGCGTCCGATCCGTATCTCTACATGCGCGCGACCGCCGACGGACGGGTGATCTGCGGCGGCGAGGACGAGGATTTCGTCGACGAGGCGAAACGGGACAGTCTGCTCGCAGCCAAGACGCGGACGATTTCCACCAAGCTGAAGCACCTGTTTCCGCAACTGGATACCACGGCCGAATTCGCCTGGACTGGATGTTTCGGCACCACGACGACCGGGTTGCCGTATATCGGTGAGTTGCCCGGTCATCCCGGCATCTTCGCCGTCCAGGGCTATGGCGGCAACGGAATCACGTTTTCGCAGATCGCGTCGGAGATCATTTCAACCACCATCGATGGGCGTGACGATACGGACGGGAAATTGTTCGCCTTTGGACGCGCTGGCATAGTGAGGAAGCTGGTGGACGCGGCAGGCAAGCTCATCGCTTGACGCCAGAAATCAAGTCCATCTAAGCACAGTCCTTGTTATGGTGCAGTGCAGCAACGATATTGCTGCAGGTGCGTTGCACCCATTGCCGTCCAATTCCGGGCGTCACAACAAGGACGGCCCACTTGCGAAAAATCTCCGACACAATCGCGCGGCTTGCCGCGCTTCAGGCCCGAAACACAGCCTCGCCCGTGCACCTCGGCGCACCCGACCGTCTTTCGCCGCTAACCGGCTTCGGCTCCAACCCCGGCGCCTTGAAGGCGAAATCTTATCTTCCGCATGACCTGCCGGAAGGTGCGCCGCTCGTCGTAGTGTTGCATGGCTGCACGCAGAACGCGGCAGGCTACGACCATCATTCAGGCTGGTCGCAGCTTGCCGATGAAGCCGGCTTCGCGCTGCTCTATCCCGAGCAGCAGCGAACCAACAATCCAAATCTGTGCTTCAACTGGTTTCAGCCTGCCGATGTGAGGCGGGACGCCGGCGAGGCGCTTTCAATACGCCAGATGATCGAGGCGATGGTCAAGGCGCATGGGCTTGACCGGAAAAGGATCTTCGTCACCGGCCTCTCGGCCGGTGGCGCAATGGCCGCGGCCATGCTTGCATCCTATCCTGATGTCTTCGCCGGTGGCGCAATCATCGCCGGGCTCGCCTATGGCAGCGCGGCGACTGTTCCGGAAGCCTTTGACCGCATGCGAGGCCATGGCAGCCCCTCGGACGAGGAGTTGCGGCGCATGCTGCGTGGCGCATCGTCTCATCGAGGGCCGTGGCCCACGAGCGACCAAACCGTCGCTGCTTCGAATGCCGAGGCGATCGCCAGCCAGTGGTGGGGCGTCCACCAGATCCAAACCCCGCTTACGCACACTCGAACCGAGGGCAAGAACACGCGGCAGGTCTGGTGCGATTCCAGCGGAGAGGTCGTGCTGGAGGTCAACATGATCGCCGGAATGGGCCATGGCACGCCGATCGACAAGAATGGCTACGGAACGCCGGGACCCTACATGCTGGATGTCGGCATCTCCTCGACGCAGGAGATCGCGCGGTTCTGGGAGATCGCAGACGGAGAGGCACGGACTTCTGCCGAGTCGAAGCGGCGGGACCTCGTCGTCTATTCCCAGCCGCCCGTCGGTACCCGATCCAATGCCGGACCAAGGATGCCGGCGCGATCTCCGGAGATATCGATGGGCCCGAAGCGGGAGGCGTCACCAGCGTCAGGTGTGCAGAAGATTATCGAGGACGCCCTGCGGACCGCCGGGCTGATGCGCTGATAGCCTCGCCCGTATCGGAATGTGCGTCTCAACGAATGGGCCAGCCGTGGCTGGCTCCCTCGGCCCTGCTCAGGCAACAGTCTAGAGCTTGACCGCCGCCTCTCGAGACCAGAGGCGGAGCTTTCGGCAGGACTCGATGAACCCGGCGATCGCCTTCGCATCGCCGAGACCGATCAGTCCCTCATCGGCGTGCGGATCGACGCCGGCTTTCCGCAACAGCGTCGCTGCGCCGGGCGTAAACCCGATGAACTTGCAATGGGCAAAGGCGTCCGCGACGAAGTCGCGCGCGGCGGCCTCGCCTGTGAGGCGTTCGGCACCTTCCTTGGAGAGGACCAGCGCCACGGCGTCGAACAGGACCGAAGGCCCGCCATCTATCATGTGCTTGGCGGAGATTGTAGTTCCGTCCGCCGCTTCGACACCGCCAACCTTTGGAGCGATGACTTCCATCGTCGCGCCTTCCTTCTCGATCGTGGTTCGGAGCTTCTTCAGAAGCGACGCGTCAGCGCCAGGGCTGACCAGCACGCCGATCTTGCGGCCCGCGAAACTATCCGGTCCGTTTGAGAGGATGCTGAGCGCCGGGGACGGTTCGAGATCGTCGCGTGGCGAGACTGCTGCATCTGCCGGTTTGGGAAGTTCCTTGATGCCGAGTTTGTCGGCGACCGTTTCGGCCAGTCCCTCGTCGATGTTGAGGAGATGCGAAATCATCCGTTCGCGAATGACGGGCGTCTCCACCTTGCCCAATTCGAAGGTCAGCGCCATGGCGATGTGTTTCTGCTCTGGCGCGGTCTGGCTGTTGAAGAACAGGCGCGCCTGGCTGTAGTGATCGGCAAAGCTTGCCGTGCGCCGCCGGACCTTCTGGCCTTCCATGGCTTCGGAAAATGACCGGAAGCCGCGCTGTGGCGATTCCCTTGAACCTTCGCCGAACGAGTTCGGTTGGTAGTTCACCCGCCCAACCGGGTTGCGCGTCGCCATGTGGCCGTCCTGCTGGAAATGGTGGAACGGGCATTTCGGCGCATTGATCGGAAGGTGCGTGAAATTGGTCGAGCCGAGCCGTTTGATCTGCGTATCAAGATAAGAGAAGTTGCGGCCTTGAAGCAGTGGATCGTTGGAGAAATCGACGCCGGGCGGTACGTTTTGCGTCATGAACGCGACCTGCTCGGTCTCGGCAAAGAAGTTGTCCGGCATGCGGTCGAGAACCAGGCGGCCTACCGCGATCGGCTCGATAACTTCCTCGGGGATGAGCTTTGTCGGATCGAGCACGTCGAAGTCGAAACTGTCGGCGAAGTCCTGATCGAAGAGTTGGACGCGCAATTCCCATTCGGGGAAATTGCCCGACTGGATCGCCTCCCAGAGGTCACGACGGTGGAAATCAGGATCGGCACCGTTGATCTTCACCGCCTCGTTCCACACCACCGACTGCAGGCCGAGCTTGGGCTTCCAGTGGAACTTGACGAAGGTGGACTCATCCTTCGCGTTGAGGAAACGGAAGGTGTGCACCCCGAAACCTTCCATGAAGCGGAAGGAGCGCGGGATCGCCCGGTCCGACATGACCCACATGATCATGTGCATGGATTCCGGCGTCAGTGAGATGAAGTCCCAGAAAGTGTCGTGGGCGGATGCGGCCTGCGGAAAACCCCGGTCGGGCTCCGGCTTTACCGAGTGAATGATGTCAGGAAACTTGATGGCATCCTGGATAAAGAAAACTGGGATGTTGTTGCCGACGATGTCCCAGTTGCCCTCCTGCGTGTAGAACTTGACGGCGAAGCCGCGCACGTCGCGTGCAAGGTCGGCGGACCCTTCGCTGCCGGCCACAGTGGAGAAGCGAACGAAGGCAGGGGTCTTCTCGCCGGCACGCTGGAAAATGTCAGCGCGCGTGTATTTGGCGAGCGACTCATAGTTCTCGAAATACCCGTGCGCCCCGTAGCCGCGTGCATGCACCACCCGCTCCGGGATGCGCTCGTGGTCGAAGTGGAAAATCTTCTCGCGGAAGTGGAAGTCCTCGATTAGCGTCGGTCCGCGCTCGCCCATCTTTAAGGTGTTCTGGTCGTCGGCAATCGGAACGCCCTGAGCCGTCGTCAGAACAGGAGCATCGCCTTCCGCGATCTGGTGCAGCTCGCCGCCCTTGCCGCGCTCAAGTTTCTGGTCATGGATCGTCGCGGGCGTGCCCGACGACTGTCTAGCGCTCTTGGCCATGGAAATTCCCTTGAGAGAGATGTGCGCAATGCGCATCACTCTCAATCGATGGGGACGCATTGCGTTCCGGTGGCACGCGCATTGTAGCTCAGGGAGTGCTGCCCTTGTGAGTAACGCTCGGCCTTAAATTGCAAACCTCGACAGTCGGCAGCGGGGCGTTTTGCGCCACTTTCGAGAATACCAGTCTTTGTTGCGCCGTGGTCGTCGGGTTCTCGGCGCGGGAGGATGGCACGTCTTCGGCAGCTTACTCCGGCAGTGCACGAAGCTGTTCAAGGGCACCGACCTGACCGGCATCACTCTGCATATTCCGCGATAGAGCTTTGCAAGCATCAATAGTAATCTTGGGCTCGCCGAGGCGACTATCGCCGCCTTGGTTGGGCATTCCCGACGACAGCATCGCCAACTGCATTCTTTCGGACGGCGTCTTATCCACGCGGCATATGCATGAGATCGAGAAGTAGCGGAGCGGCATCATGCGGTTACTCGAGCCCCGAACCCCAGATGGACGACCAGATTAGCCGCGCCGACGCAACGCACACACGTTGCGACCCGCGCCTTGGGTGTGCTTCTGACATCAATGCGCACGGGCTGCTTGGCGCGCTGTTGTCGCTGGCCCCGCCACCGCTCTACGGCAGCAGCGATTTCACCTGTTTCGGGGTCGTCATGAATGCAGGCCATGACCAGCAGCCGGGCGGTGTCGTCACGCTGCGGGTTGGAGCCGCCGTTTATCTTTTCGGAGGCCTCGTTCTGGCGACGCGTATGCGCGGCGACCCGCTAATGTATGATACTAAACCGTAGCTTCCGTGGCGTCCGGTGCATTTCCAGCCTGCTCTTTGACGGACCGTTTCTGGGCCTCGATTCTCTCCTTCTTCGCGTCCGCCGCGCAGACAAGAGGGAATTGAAATTTCGTCCTTGTGGACCAATATTTTCCAGCACCGACAATCCGGTTCTGCAGTGGAGATTGGCCGATGAAAGGAAGAGAGGGCACATCCGTTTTCGGACCAGAAGATATGGATATCCTGCAATCCTGTTTCGACGAAATCGTACGCCGCCGGAGGCTTCCAAGGCCGGGCGCCGAGTCGGACGCTGTGGCCGCAGCACTGATCGAGGCCTACAAGCGGGGTGTCACCGCCAAGAAGGATCTCATCGCGCTGGCCGACCTCGGCGATAGGGCCGCTTGAGGACGTCGAAGCCCTTGGAACCAGCTTCCGTTGGAACAGTTTTGATGCTGATCAACGGAGAGCATATTCCATGCCGCTCGCTTCCCCTGCCACCCGCAAGCAACGCTCGATCCAGCAGAAGGTTGATCGCGACGATCGCGCCGCCGAGAGGAAGTCGTCAGGCGGGCCGAAAGCCATGCAGGCCGGAGCGCGGCGCTATCCAGTTCCCCCATTCCCAAAGCAGCATCACCCCAAGCCGGGCATGGAGCACAAGATCGAGCCGTTGCCTTTCTATGAAGCGCCATTCTGGAAGGGTTCGGATAAACTCAAGGGCATGGCTGCCCTCATCACGGGAGGGGATTCCGGCATCGGCCGTGCCATCGCCGTTTTGTTCGCGCGCGAGGGCGCGGATGTCGCTATTCATTATCTCAGCGAGCACAAGGACGCCGAGGCGACGAAGACGGCCGTAGAGGCCGAAGGCCGTCGATGTGTCCTGGTCGCCGGCGATGTCAGCAAACGCGTCGATTGTCGCAAGGCTGTTGCGGCCACTGTCAAAGCGTTCGGCCGTCTCGACGTTCTGGTCAACAACGCCGCCTTTCAGATCCATTCGGCCAAGTTCGAAGATCTCACCGAAGCTCATTTCGATACGACCCTGAAAACCAATCTGTACGGGTATTTCCATATGGCACAGGAAGCCGTGCCGCACATGAAGCCCGGCTCCTCTATCATCAACACTGGCTCTGTGACAGGTATCGATGGGTCGAAGGAGCTGGTGGACTATTCGATGACGAAGGGCGGCATTCACGCCTTTACGCGGGCTCTTTCCGGCAATCTCATCGAGAAGGGTATTCGCGTCAACGCCGTCGCACCTGGCCCCGTCTGGACGCCGCTCAATCCATCGGAAAAGCAGGCGGAGGACGTCTCGACATTCGGCGCCAAGACGCCAATGGGACGTCCCGCCCAGCCGGAGGAAATCGCACCGGCCTACGTCTTCTTGGCCTCGCCCCAAAGTGCCAGCTACATCACCGGCGAAATCCTGCCGATCATCGGTGGATATTGAGCAGTGCCCAAACGAGCCGCGATGGGCGAGGCCCCGCCACCGCGCAAGGGCATGCCCAGCCCCAAGCTGACGCGCTCAGAATTCGCGCAGCGCTACAAAGCGCAATTCGTCGATCCGGAATTTGAAGCTGTTCGGGGCGAAATCGATCGCATCACCGCCATCGCTTGGGATGAATACATCAATTCCCGCAAGGCTCCGATTACCCGTAAAGCGGGCCACGGATTTTCCGATCCGTCCTACGAGTTGGCCATCGATTGGATTGCCGCGCACGAGGCGGTCAAAGAGGCGGGCAAACGCTACGCCGACAAGAGGAACAAACCGCGCATTCTGCTCATCAATGGCTCATCGCGTAGCGAACACACCTGTCCCGGCGAAATGTCGAAGAGTTTTCGCATGGTGGAGATCGCGCGCCGATCGATCCAAAAGCGGGACATTGAAACAGACATTCTCGACCTGTCACGCGTGGCCTCAGAATATGGGCGTAACATTCATCCCTGCAAAGCCTGCTTCTCGACGGCGTCCGCGCTGTGCCATTGGCCCTGTTCCTGTTACCCCAACCACTCGCTCGGTCAGACGCAGGACTGGACGCCATCTATCCGTTGTGGGTCGCTGCTAGCGGAGTGATGATTGTCACGCCAGTCAATTGGTATCAAACCTCGTCGCCCATCAAATTGATGATGGACCGCCTTGTTTGCGCCGATGGTGGCAATCCTGACCCTACACTAACCAGGGAAAGGATGCGTCGCTTGCCAAGCAGGTCGAGATGAAAGGCTGGGACTATCCGCGCCATCTTGCAGGCCGGCTGTTTTCTGTCGTCGTTCATGGCGACGTGGAGGGCGTGGAGAATGTACGCCGGGCGCTGTCGGATTGGATGCGATTCATGCAGATGATGCCCGCCGGCCCGCTGGCCGAGCTCGACCGCTACATCGGTTATTGGGAACCATACGCCACAAACCATGAAGCGCTTGACAAGGACAAGGCGATGCAAGGCGAAGTCCGCAACGCAGCAGAGACCTTAGCGCTGGCGGTGCTGGACCAGCGCAAAGGAACGCTCCGGATTGTTGGACAAGAGCTGGAACAGCCCCGCGAGAAATAGCCGATGTTCGACGGCTTCAAACTTGACCGGATCAGCGTTGGTGGCGCTAGTTTACGTGTTCGACATGGCGGCAGCGGGCCGCCAATGCTGTTGCTTCACGGGCACCCGCGAACCCACACCACCTGGCATCGCGTTGCGCCGCTTCTCGCGCCGGACTTCACGGTGATATGTCCTGACCTTCCCGGGTTTGGAGAATCTGGACTATCGCCTGACGTGCCTGCGGAATTACAGTCCTCAAAACGCGCCAAAGCTATGCTGCTTGTCAACTTGATGGCCGGGCTAGGCTTTCATCGCTTCGCACTGGCCGGTCACGACCGTGGAAGCTACACGGCCTTTCGCCTTGCGATGGACTTTCCCGAAGCCGTCGACCATCTGGTGATCATGGATGGCGTACCGATCCTCGAAGCGCTCGAGCGATGTAATGCGCGCTTCGCGGCCGCTTGGTGGCACTGGTTCTTTTTTTACCAACCGGACAAGCCTGAGCGAGCGATAAATGCGGACCCGCTTGCATGGTATGGCGGTGACCCGGAGCGCATGGGCCACGAAAACTACCGTGACTTCCTCGCAGCTATAACCAATCCGTGTGTCGTGCGCTCAATGCTGGAGGATTACCGGGCTGGGCTCGCCGTGGATCATCTCCATGATGCTGCCGATCGAGCCGCAGGCAGGATTGTTAAATGTAAGACGATGGTCTTGTGG
The DNA here is from genome assembly GCF_044326205.1 of Mesorhizobium sp. IMUNJ 23232. Taxonomy (NCBI): domain Bacteria; kingdom Pseudomonadati; phylum Pseudomonadota; class Alphaproteobacteria; order Hyphomicrobiales; family Phyllobacteriaceae; genus Mesorhizobium; species Mesorhizobium sp. IMUNJ 23232. Next base: position 45,400 of record NZ_JBIRCY010000043.1, on the reverse strand, counting down.
TCACGAAAAGATGACCTTGAGTCGCTATATGGCGACGTTCTCGAGGTTTGGCAGCCGTGGGCAAAGTCTATAGAGGGGGCGCCAATCGACAGCGGCCACCACATGGCAGAAGAAGCACCCGAAGCTGTAGCGGCGGCGCTTACGAATTTTGTCGAAAGGCAGCAATCGAAGTAGTCAGTGTGTTCGGGCGCTTGAACTGGGGCCCCAAGGCGTCGGCCTCATTAAGGTCAGGCCGACCGGCGAACATGGATGATCCGGGAGCATTGCGACGGCCATGGCTCCTCCGGCAGAGAGGCCTGTTGTGAAGATATAAGGTATCGAGGAAGGTCTTTCGACCTGCCGGCCTGATGGGTTAGCCACTTAAGTCTAAGGCGATGCTGCACCGCGATCTTATTTGGCGCTTCCACTTCGCCGTTCCGTCTGATTATCCCCGGCTGTGTCCATCGTGCAATCACCGGACAGCAGAGTGAATCATCTCGCGAAGTTCCAACGCGGCCGCCCCCTGCCCACGATTAGATTCTGGATGACGCTAAGCACCGATCCAGCGCTTCCGTCAGATCGCTCGCCTCATAGGGTTTCTGCAACGTTGCCGCGTCTCGGTATCCTTCTTTCAGACCGGCGGAACCGTATCCAGTGGCAAATACAAATGGGATGCACCTTGATCGAAGAACGTCAGCCACCGAAAAAGATTTCGTGCCGGCAACATTAATGTCCAGTACGGCGAAATCGATGTCAGCATCCCTTGCAAGCTTAACCGCTTCGGGAACCCGCGTAGCGATGTTCACGACCACATGCCCCATCTCAACAAGCATGTCTTCCAACTGCATCGCTAGAAGAACTTCATCCTCCACGATCAGTATCCGCTTGGTCTGCTCGCGCCGCATCCGGATTGCCTGCCCTTTCCTGTCCCGCGGGCATGGGGGCATCGATTGTACAGACCACACCAGACGGTTCATATGCAACGTCGACTTTGCCCGCCAGTTCCAGGGCCAGGGCCCGTTCGATGAGGCGCGACCCAAATCCCTTTCGTTTTGGCTGGGTTACGGTCGGTCCTCCCGTCTCGGCCCAGCGAAGCAACACTCGACGATCCGCGCCACTTCCCGTCATCCGCCACGTGATGCTGACCCGCCCTTCGTCCGACGACAGTGCACCGTACTTTGCGGCATTGGTCGCCAATTCGTGAATTGCCATTGACACGGCGAGAGCCGCTGCCGGCGTAAGTGGGATTGGTGGTCCACCAATCTGAAAACGACCGGCTCCACCCTCGTGTGGCTTCACGGTGTCTACCACCATCTTCTCGAGGTCGGCACCGGTCCAAGATTCTTGGGTCAGCACGTCATGTGCTTGCGCAAGGTTCAAGAGCCTGGCGGCGAATGAATTGCGCGCCTCCTCCAGGGAGGCTGCGTGTCCGAGCGTTTGGCTGGCGATGGACTGAACAACCGCCAAGGTATTCTTGACGCGGTGATTCAACTCGCCAACGAGGACGCGCCGATGTTCGTCGGCCCGCAGCCGCTCGGTCATATCTCGGGCGATCTTGGAGGCGCCGATGATCCGTCCTTGGGCATCTTTTAGGGGTGAGATGCTGAGCGATACCCAGACTGTTGTGTGATCCTTACGGCGGCGTATCGTCTCAAAATGATTGAAATGCTCGCCGTTTCGGATGCCTTCGAGTATGCGGGCTTCCTCATCCAGTCGGTCAGGTGGAACGATGATGGTGATCGACTTGCCGAGAGCTTCCGACGCAGGATAGCCGAAGAGGCGTTCGGCTCCAATATTCCATGTGGTGACAACACCATTGACATCCTTGCTGATGATGGCGTCATCCGATGACTCGACAATCGCAGCCAGCCGGCGTGCATTCATCGAGGCATCCCTGCGCTCCGTAACGTCCTCGATGGCCAGCAGGATCAGTGCCTGACGCCCACCGTTGCGTGACAAGCGGCGCGCGTTGAGCAGCATGATACGCCGCCCAAGTTCGCGAAAAATATGCTCAACTTGCATATCGGTCACGATCGAGTTGTCTTCGGGCACCTTCTCAAGCAGCCGGCGCAGTTCCGGGATGTCCCATTGACCATTTCCAAGTTTATGGAGCAGCGAGCCAACCGTATCGGCCTTATCCACCTGGAAGAGATCGTAGAATGCGGTATTTGCAGACTGGACGCGTAACTCGCCGTCTAGGACGAGCAGTGGTTGCCGCACCGTTTCGACAATTGCCTCGGCGTACACTCTGGCTTCGTTGACCGCATCGGTCGCTTGTTTACGATCGGTGATGTCGTTGAAGGTGACCACGACCCCCGCAATCCGATTGTCCTGTGTACGATATGGAATCATACGACGCAGGTACCAGCGACCTGAATCGCTCGGCACCTCGGCATCGATGCTCGACAGCTTCTTCAAAACCGTCTCCGCGTCGCGCAGCAGATTATCGTCGGCGAACTTGCGGGCAAAGTGCGAAACCGCCCGCCCGATGTCCGGCGTGACCAGATCGAAAAGATCCTTGGTCGCGGGCGAAAACCACTTGATGCGCAAGTCGGTGTCCAAAAACAGCGTCGCGATTTCGGTGCCGGCTAGAAGGTTGTTCAGATTGTTAGTGGCGTTCTCCAACTCACCGATCTTGTGCTGAAGCTGATTATTGACTGTGTGCAACTCCTCGTTAAACGACTGTAGCTCCTCCTTCGACGTTTCCAGTTCCTCATTGGTGGACTGCAGTTCCTCGTTCACCGAGGTCGCCTCTTCGTTCGAGGCTTTCAGTTCCTCGTTCGTCGTCTCCAATTGCTCGATCGTGCTTTGCAACTCGGCGCGTATCGATTTGAGTTCTTCCTGCAGCAAGCGTTCGGCCGAACCAGCATTAGCGCTCTCGCCACGAATGGGCGCGGCCGTCGAATCGGCAGCGAAGCTGACAATACGGAATGTTTCCGCCTCGCTTCTAACGGGCGACAAGGTCGCGATGGATATGGTCACGGGCTTGGCCCCGCCCTTCTCACGCAGCACCGCATGGACGCTGACAATTTCCCCCTCCTTCGGCACCTTGCGCAAGCCGGCGCGCAACTGCGGGCCAAGCCCCTCCCTTGCCATCGTCACAATGTCGCGTGTGGGCTCGCCGGGCGGCTGTTCGAGGAACTCCCTGGTCGCTCCATGAAAATAAACGATGCGGCCCTTCCGATCGACTACGGCGGACGCCGGTGCATAGCGGTCGAGCAAGGCGCGCCGCGCCAAGTCGGCGATAGGCGCCGCGGTCAGAGGGTCTTCCTGGGCGCGGGGATGGGTGACAGTGGAGGCCGTGCCGCGTGGCGCCGAATAGTCAATCAAATCGTGACGCGTCGCCCCAAGCCGGCGATAGATACGCCACTTCTTCGAGACGATCTCGAAAAGATTATCATGGCGGCCGACAGTCTCTGCATTCCCGAGAAAGAGGCAGCCGTTGGGGCGTAAGGCAAAGTGGCACAGAGCAATGATCTTCTGCTGCGCGTCGGGTTCGAGATAAATCAGGAAATTTCGACACGATACCAGGTCCAGCCGCGAGAACGGAGGATCGCGCAAGAGGTTCTGCGGCGCGAACACGACCATGTCCCGAAGTTCCTTCGTGACCTGATGGTAACCATCCAGTTTCTCGAAGAAGCGACGCAGCCTAACCTGCGAAAATCCCGACATCTCGGCATCGGGGTAAATACCCTCGCGCGCCTTACGCAGATTTTCCTCCTGCGCATCCGTGGCGAATACCTTGATGTCCAGGCGCTTGCCTGCAGCCTCGGCGATCTCCGTAGCGAGTATCGCGGCCGAATAGGGCTCTTCGCCTGTGGAGCAGGCAGGCACCCAAATCCGGATCGAAGCCCCTGCCTCACGCTCCTGGATCATCGGTGTCAGCACCAAATCGGCAAGTGTCTTCCAGGCATCGGTATCGCGGAAGAAGCTGGTTACGCTGATCATAAGATCACGAACGAGTGTGGTGACCTCTTTCGAGTTGGCATGGAGCTCGTCGAGATAAGTATCTAGATTCTGGAAATTCCGGAGACCAAGTCGTCGGTGGATTCGCCTTCCAAGCGTCGTGCGCTTGTACTGACGGAAGTCATGGCCGGCGCGCACGCGAAGGAATTCCAGGATGCGGTTGAGAGAAGTGTCCGCACCTGGCGGACCCCCTTTGTCTCCGGTTGCCTCAGTGACGTAGCCATGGCGGACATACCGGAGCAAAGCTTCCGGCATGGCTTCCGGGGCCAGTACCTGGTCTGCCATGTCAGCAGAGATGGCGCTGCGTGGCATGCCGTCAAACTTGGCCGTCTCAGGCGACTGGACGAGGCTCATCCCTCCCTCGGCGCGAATCTCGCGCAGTCCAGCCGTCCCGTTACTGCCGGTCCCTGAAAGCACGATCGCGATCGCCCGCTCGCGCTGCTCAGCGGCAAGGGAAGCAAACATCAGATCGACGGGATGACGATGTCCTCTCGGCTGCTTGGGTTCGGAGAGCCGCAGAACTCCTTGTTCGACAGTGAGCGTCGAATCGGGAGCGATGACATAGACATGATTTGGCTCGACGGGCATTTTGTCTTCGACCTGTCGCACAACCATCGCCGTACGCGCAGCGAGAATGCTGGACATTCCACTTTCGCGTTTTGGATCGAGATGCAGGACGACGATGAAAGCGCAACCACTGTCGGGCGGCATGGCCTGAAAGAAGTTGCTGAGAGCCTCGATGCCACCTGCTGAGGCGCCGATGCCGACGACTGCATTGGGTACGCCGTCTGCCATGCGTGATGCCTCGCCGGTCTCTGCGGCTTCACGAGCAACTCCAACCGGTGGCGGCTTGCGTGGCTCCCTGTCCTTCTTGGTCTTGTCCGCCACGATTTTTCCTACTCAACAGGCTCGAAACTGCATAGTGCTAACGATCCCGTCGCATGAGGGACTATTGGAGCGTTGGCAGCCTCGCATGGCGGGTAGTTGCGTGCAACGCGTCGACTCTCGAGTGGATGCTTGTGGTCGACAAGATAAGAGATAATTCAAGTCCTATAGCCCCTGAGGCCGTGCCAAGATCGACATGAGGTGACCGTTTCACCTCTCCACCAGGGTATCTGTGGGTCGTGTCCCTGCAGAGCATTTGACTAACCGTACGCCCTTGTACGTTTCTAGGTGATGGCCGGCCTGGGAATGAGTTGAAAACCTTCCACCTCGCCACACCATGCTGACCGCTGCCCTCGTGAGCAGCGCTCAGGCCGACGAACGATCGTTTGTCATGCAAGAATGCTCTGGATGCCGGCAATCTGGGCCCATTTGCCTTTGAATCTGCGCTGTCGATTGGACAAAAGCGGCTCCACGCGCTTACGCCCATTCCGGATCAATAAAAGCCAGGCTGGAAACAGCCGAGTACCTATCTGAACTTTAACGCTAATTTGGCGCACCCGGTTGGATTCGAACCAACGGCCTCTGCCTTCGGAGGGCAGACCGTAGGGAGGGCGCGGTCATCGGCATTGACGCGGGATGCTCGCTCACGCCGAAATAGAGCAGGCTATCGCCCAAATGGCTGCGGTGCACCCTGTTTCAGCGGCAGTGTTCGATGGCCCAATGCGGCGCGGCTTTGAAATTATCGGCCGCTACCGGGACCGCAGGGCGGATGTTGATGCGCCGCTTCCGACCCCTTACGGCATCCCGGCAAATCAAGCGCGACCGTCGGCTGGCTCCTGAACCAGGACTCCCATGTCGACGCACTTATCATCCGCGCACAAAATCCAAATTAATTGCAAAGCGAACCAGTTGAAGAAACGTCGGCGGCGCTCACTTCGTCGGTGCATTGTCACCCATTCGCAGTGCATATCCGCCAAGTCGCACCGTACGGATAAGTTCAGCCGCGTTTGAACTTTTTAACGACTTGCGCAGCTGGCTCATGTGCACGTCAACCGTTCTGTCGCCAACGTAAACGTTGCTGGGCCACGCCGCTCTTATGAGCTCCGTCCGGCTGACGACTTTGTTCGGGTTCTCCAGCAAATGACGCAGCAAATTAAAGCTGATCGGCTTAAGATAGACTTCCTCACCACTTCGAAAGACACGCAGATCCTTAAGATGCATTTCCAGATCCTGGTAGCAGATCCTTTCCCCCGATTCGGACGCACCTTTTGCCTTCCCGTTTTTTACCGTTCCTCTCAAGAGATCAAGGAATTGTGCGGGAACCAACGGTCTTACCAAACACGCTTCGATCCCCGATCGCAACAGCTCGAAGTATTGATGCTCGGCGCCTGGCTTGATGAAGGCGATGGTGGGAATACTGAAGGAGCGTTCGCGCTTAAATGAGATATAGGCTGCCGCCAGCTTGTTTTCGGGCCGGCAGTCCAAAATGATGACCTCGATTGAAGCCTCTTCTGCCGCTTCCTGGATTTCCCGAATATCAGCTATCAATCGGCTTTCGTAGCCTTCGCCCTGGAGGATGTGGGCGAGGACAAGATAGAGTTCTGGGTCCTCAGAGCAGATCCCGACCACCATCGTCATCGTCGGTTTAAGGTGCGACGTAGCGAAGAACGCATACCCCACAATTTCGGAGGATCGCCTGTCCTATAGGGTTCCGTAGTTGCGGATTGCCGATGAGTCCGGGGAGACATGCTGTGCGAAGAAGCTTGGGACATCGTTCAGCCGGTCATCTACTCTCTACCGAATGACCGGGACGCGCTCCGGAGAGAGCGAGCTTAGAAACTCGACCCCGTCATCTTTGATGTAAACAACTTCCTCGAATTGGAAGACGGCCCCGTCCAGTTCCAGCTTTGGCTCCAGGTGGAGGATCATCCCCGGAGCTATCACATCAGTATTGCCGCGTGAAATCGATGGAGGCTCGGTAACGTCGAGCCCGCCGCCATGGCCAATGCGTGACACCAGACCATAGGCGGCCGGCAACCCCGCATCCCCCCAGAGCCGTTCATAATTGTCGAATACATCGCCGCAGGTCATTCCGCTCCGGATACCGCTGGCCAACTCCACGGTTACGGCGCGAACCTTTGAGTATATGTCGACTTCCCAAGGCTCAGGATCTCCGCCGCGGGCGGTGCGGTTCCGATCAGCAGGATAGCCGCTATACGTTGAGCGGAAGTCGGTCCACACATATTGTCCCGGTTGCAATCGCGCATCAGTCGGCGGTCGGCTGTAGTTGAATGTGCCGCGACAGAACGTCATCGCGATCGGATCGAAACTGTCGGCACCGTTTAGAACAATGCGCGACTGAATGTTCCGGCAAAGCTCGATCTCCGAGACGCCGAGCGACGCGGCGGCGACCGCATCGTCGAACGCGGCATTCACGATCGAAAACGAGGTTCGCTTCAGCTGTGCTTCGAAGGGGGACTTAATCATACGTGTGCGCCAAAGCACGCCTGTGCCATCAACGAGAGGTGCCCGGGCGCCGCGGCTTTTCAGCCCCTCGACGATCTGCAAGGAGCCACGGCCGAACATGTCCTGACCATAGTCGATACCCGTCCTTTCGGTGGCATCAGGGTCCCGATCGGCAAGCGTCTGAACGAGCGCCCGTGCACCCTCTGCGAGGTAGCCGTCATAATAAGCGACGTCGAACGGACGAGATTTCGATTCGAGGTTCCTGGCTTCAGTCCGGTTCACGATTGCCACTACATCGTGGTGGTCAACGACCACGAACAGCGGGCGTGAATGGTAACCCCACGAGAGACTTTTGTAGTCGGTCAGATATTCGATATTCTTGCGATCCGTGAGGACAAGAAACCCGATATCCTCGCGACCCATTTCCCGACGCAACGTGTTCACGCGCATGTTGAGCTCTGCGACGGGGGCATCGGGGGCCGGATCGGCTGGCGGCATGAGTAATTCCTCGGTTGCGATGCGGACCACTAAAGAGGCCCTGGATTCCCGGCGTTCGCCGGCCACTACCTGTTTTCGTCCTTCGATTTTGGGTCAGTCGCATCCAATTCGACAGACACGGCCAGACGATCAAAGGGCGACTCCGCTACCCCGAAAACCGAGAAAGCGGGATCGATTGTCGTCAGTTGATAAAGGCGTCGCAATGTTGGATATCCGTTGGGAATCGCAAATGCCTGTTGCGCTTTCTCCGAGGCCGGAGCGGCATCAATAAGCAATCGCGTCTTGACGAATTGGGTGCCGCGATCGCGCAATACGTCCCCAACAAAGCGGTCGCCGAACGCCTCAATCGTGTCGTCACTTAGGGTCAGCGGCAAATAGGTCGTATCAAACATAATGGGCGTGTTGTCCGTGAGGACAACCTTGCGCACGCACATCATCAGAGAATCTGGCGGGGCAAGGACCTCGAATGTCGGATCGGCTATCTTTTCCCTCGTGATAGACTGCAGTTGAATAGACGGCGAAAGGCCGTGTCGAATAGCGTCGTCGAAGGAGGTGAGCGAAAAGTCGAGGTCGCGGATGAATCTGCGTCTCTCACGAACAAACCTGCCAAGCCCGGGAACGGTCCGCAGAACTCCCGCCGGCTGCAAATCCCGCAAGGCACGTTTTACCGTGATGGGGCTGACGCCAAATTCCTCCACCAATGCCGGGATCGACGGAATTGCATCGCCGACTGCATATTGACCGCTGTCTATTCGGCGCAACAGTTCCAAACGGACTGTTTCATGGAGAGCCCCGCCAGCCTGCGAAACCATTGCCAACTCCTCTTGGTATACCCGGTCTACCTACACCTGGTTCGTCCCTCTGTCTACAGCGATGCGCGGATGCCCCACAAGGCGACGAGCGCCTATTTTACAAAATCTACATATTTTCCACATATCAGTTTGACATTGACATTATACTGGGTATACCTAGTTGCAGCAGTGATGAGGAGTTGCCGGATGAAACTAAGTTTGAGATGCGCTCGGACCGGATGGTTCGCATTGTCTGCCCTGGTTTTGATATCCACGCACTCGGCAACCGCCCAGTCGACGAAAGAGCGGATTCTGAGCGAAAAAACGATTGTGATCGGGATTTCGAACGGCGCGCCCTGGGGTTACCGCGATGCCGATGGAGAGCCGGCCGGTTTCCACCCCGACCTGGTAAAGGCCGCGTTCCAAGGGCTTGGCGTCGAAACAGTCGAACTCGTTGTCACCGAATTTGGCGCTCTCATTCCTGCCTTGGGGGCTAACCGCTTCGACGCTATAGCGGCGGGTCTCTACATAACACCGGAACGGTGTGCTCTTGTCGCTTTCAGCGACCCGGATCTCAAGCTCGCGGACGCCGCCCTGGTCGCGAAAGGCAATCCAAAGGGCATCCACAGCTATGTGGAAATTGCCGCCAAACCAGATGTCAGGTTCGGTGTCGGGCGCGGAAGTACGACAGCGAGGAATGCGCTAGCAGCCGGGGTTCCGGAAGATCGAACGATGCTGTTTCCTGACATACAATCCAATGTCGCGGCCCTGCTCAACGGCCGCATAGACGTCGCCGCGTTTTCGGCGCCCACGGTCGCACGCATCCTGTCAGAGCAAAACGTGCCGAATGTAGAGCGTGCGCTTCCATTCGCCGGGACGGTTGCCGAGGGTGGAAAGCAGAACTACGGTTACTCCGCAATCGCGTTCCGAAAAGGCGACGAGGATTTGCGGGATCTGTACAACGAGCGTCTGCTCAGGTTGAAGTCAGATGGCACGCTCTCGCAGCTTATGGAAAAGCACGGGTTCAGTGAAGAGGAAACCGCGCCCGATGTAAAAAGTTCGGAACTCTGCGCGGGACGTTAGGGGGCGCTCGCTCGCCGGCATCCGGCCATCGTCAGCTTTGAAGCTGACCGATAGGCCGACAGAAGCACGGCATCATCGGCGCAACAGGAAACGTTCGCTTGTCCTTTATCGAGATCGTTCTTGGCATTTTGGAAGGCTTCGGGATCACGGCCTCCGTTACCGGCTATGGTCTGGTTTTCGCCGTGCCTTTCGCGCTCATCTTCGGAGTGATGCAATATCGCTTTACCGGTCCGGCAAATTTGGCTGTGACAACGATCATCGAATTCTGGCGCAGTTCCTCAGTAATACTGCTTCTGTTTATCTTCTACTACGTTCTTCCCGCAATCGGAGTTCATCTATCGGCAATCACTGTCAGTGCTCTCGTCCTCGGGTTAAACGCCGGGGCTTACGCCAGCCAGGCGGTTCGAGCGGGACTTCAGTCCTTGGACAAGGGTCAAAGAGAGGCTGCCGACGCGCTCGGGCTACGTGAAGCGCACGTCCTTCTGTTGGTCGAGCTTCCCCAGGCACTGAGCAGAATGACGCCGACCTTTTTCAATCAGCTCATTCAACTGATCAAGGGAACCGCTCTCGTGTCTCTGGTGACGCTCACCGACATGACGTTTCGGGCGAAAGAGTTGGCTGAACTCCAATACAACCCCGCCGGCATCTATATGGCGCTGCTGCTTTCCTATTTCGTGGTCTGCTATCCCGTCACCTTGCTGGGCCGCTGGGTGGAGCGCCACACCGGCATAGCGGGGAGGATGGCCCATGAACTTTGACCTCGCCTTCACCGCATGGACCATAGCGCCGATCCTGAGTGTGGCCGGGACGACCGTCTTAATAACAATAGCGAGTTGCATCGGCGCGGTCGCTTTAGGCTTCGGATTCGAGCTCGGTCGCCGATCCAGGTTCGGGCCAGGATATGCGATGCAGTTCGTTATCGATTTCATCCGATCGACGCCTCTGCTGGCATGGCTTTATTTTCTCTACTATGTCCTGCCGTACTATGGTGTCGTCCTGCCGGCTTTGGTGGTCGGCATGCTTGGTCTCAGCATTTATTTCAGCGGCTATCTCGCCGAGGTCTTCAAGGCGGGTATCGACTCCATCCCCAAAGGGCAGGGTGAGGCGGCGACAGCGCTCGGAATGAACGATCGAGACACAATGCTGCTGATCATTGCCCCGCAAATGCTGCGCAACGTTGCCGCACCCATTGGCAACTACTTCGTCTCGATCCTTAAGGCGACTCCTTACCTGGCCGTCATCGCCGTCCCCGAAATGCTTGGGAAAGCGCTTGAGATCGCTTCCAGCACCTATCGGTATGCCGAGCCGTTGATCGTGGCGGGCATCGCCTTTCTCGCGCTCGCACTAATCACAGCGCAACTGGTGCACGTGCTCGAACGACGACTGCGGTCACCCTTCACACGGTAAACCCATGCCTGCTCAAGTCCTGTCGTCCGCCGTCACGTCGCCAGACACTGCACCAAACGAAAAAAACGATGACATCGTTGTAAGCGTCGTAGCCCTGAACAAGTGGTTCGGTAGCTTTCATGCCTTGAAGTCCATCAACCTCAGCGTCCGCAAGTCAGAGCGGATCGTGATCTGCGGTGCATCAGGCTCCGGAAAGTCGACCCTGATCCGCTGTGTCAACGGCCTGGAGCGATTTCAAGGCGGGTCGATCGAAGTGAATGGACAGACGGTTGTTCCCTGCCGAAAGCAGATGCTTCTCATCCGTCGTCAGATTGGAATGGTCTTCCAGCAGTTCAATCTATTCCCACATCTGTCGGTTCTGGACAACTGCACCGTGGCGTTGCGCCGCGTCCTTGGAAAATCCCGGCACGAGGCCGAGGACATCGCGCTGCATCAGCTTGATCGCGTCAAAATACCGGAGCAAGCAGACAAATATCCCGTCCAGCTATCGGGAGGACAGCAACAACGCGTCGCGATAGCCCGCGCGCTTTGCCTCCAACCGAGCATCATGCTGTTCGACGAGCCGACATCAGCTCTCGACCCAGAGATGGTCAAGGAGGTGGTCGACGTGATGACTGACCTCGGCAGGGACGGGATGACCATGCTGTGCGTAACGCACGAAATGGGATTTGCCCGGCGCATGGCGGACACAGTCGTCTTTATGGACCAAGGCACAATCGTGGAGGTTGCCGCGGCAAGCACCTTCTTCTCCACGCCAAGGGAGGCGCGGACGCGCGCGTTCCTTGACAAGATCAACCACTAAGAGGCTCAGAGATGACCGCCAAGACGCGCATCTGGACACCGATCGACTTCGACGCCGACGGGAAACAGGTGGATTTCATGCGCGTGCCGCATTCCACCGACCTTTCCGCCTACGGCTGGATACCGATACCGATGGCCTGTATCCGTAACGGCGATGGTCCGACGGCGCTCCTTGTCGCAGGAAATCATGGCGACGAATACGAAGGTCAGGTCGCTTTGACCAACCTGATACGTGGTCTGAATTCGCAGGATATCAGGGGACGTGTCATCGTCCTGCCGGCCTTGAATTTTCCCGCCGTGGCAGCCGGCCGCCGCGTTTCCCCACTCGACGACGCAAACTTGAATCGCTCTTTTCCCGGCCGCGCCCACGGCACGCCCACCGAAATGATAGCGCACTACGTGTCTGACGTCCTGCTCCCGATGTCCGACATCGTGGTCGACCTGCATTCGGGTGGCCGGTCGCTCGACTATATAGCGAGCGCACTTGTGCGTCCGGGGCGTGATGTGAACGAACACCGGTCTCTTGTCCGGCTGATGCAAATCTTCGGTGCACCGATAAGTTTTGTAAGCGACGGCACTGGCGGGGGCGGCTCAACAACGTTAGCGGCGGCGGCTCAAGATCGCGGCGTGCTGGCCATCACCACCGAGCTGGGCGGCGGCGCAACGCTCTCAAAGAGGGGATTGTCGCTGGCGGAGTCCGGCATAAGGCGGCTGCTCGACGAGATGGGCATCTTGCAAGGAGCTCATGTCGAACCGCCCTGCGCGACGCGATTCATGACTGTTAGGGGCCACGATGCATTCGTCTATGCACGAAATGTGGGCGTGTTCGAGCCTGCGGCAGAAGTCGGCGAGGTCGTCAATGAGGGGCAACTGGCTGGATGGATTCACTTCCCGGATGTGCCGATGCATGAACCGGAGAGGCTAGATTTTCGCAGCTCGGGATTGGTGGCGTGTCGGCGAGTTCCCTCGTTGACGCAGCGCGGCGATTGTTTGTTCAAGATCATGACGGATCTTGCGATCGTGTGAACAACCGAATGCATAATAAAATCATTAGGATAAACCCTAGTATCGTGGGTATGCGTTGCGTGCGGTGTTGTTCGCGCTTCCAGGTCGCCGATTATTTTGAGGGGTGCCCGCGATGCCTCGATGAGGGGTTTCCCACCAGCCTGATGTTCGACTACGCCGAGTTTCCCACGAGTGAACGCACCGACGAGTGGCAGGTCTACACGGAAGCTCCCACCCTTGGTGAAGGCGACACTCCACTAATTGATCTGGCGGCCCTCGCAAGTGAGATCGGCGTCTCGCGGCTTGCATTGAAAAATGAAGGTGCCAATCCTACCGGCTCCCACAAGGATCGGATGAGCCGTCTCGTCGTCGCACGCGCTCTTGACGTCGGCGCCTCGACCGTCAGCGCAGCGTCAAGCGGCAATGCCGGTGTTTCACTGGCTGCCTATGCTGCCCATGCCGGGTTGAAATGCGTGATCCTGTCCACAAGAGACATCGCACAAATTTGGCGACATGCCATCGAAATGCATGGCGCCTCGTTGATCCTGACCGACACAGCCGAGCAGCGATGGACGATCTTGGGTCAACGGGTGCGCGCCGGAGAATGGTATCCGGCAACAAACTTCAGAGTCCCCGCCGTCGGCAGCAACCCGTTCGGGGTCGATGGCTATCGTGCGATCGCCTTCGAACTGTTCCGGCTCGACCGAGGCATGTTGACTACCGACATCATCGTGCCCACGTCGCGTGGAGATCTTCTGTGGGGCATTGTGCGCGGCTTCAAGGATCTTCGAGCCGGCGGTTACATCTCAAAACTCCCACGCGTTCATGCGGTTGAACCATTTCAACGTATCTCGAAGGTGCTGGCCGGCGCGGACTACAGGGAGACTTTCCCGGGAAACTCCGCTCTGACGTCAATCGGTGGGACGACAGTGACGTTTCAGGCTATCTCTGCACTCCGGGAATGCAAGGGAACCGTAGTCGTGGCCGGCGAAAATGAGGCGCGTGACGATCAGAAGCGGCTGGCGCGTCAGGGCATTCTTCTGGAGCTGTCGAGTGCCGCAACACTTACCGGACTGAGGCAACTGCTCCGATCCGGTGCGGTGCCCGCCGATGCCTCGGTCACTCTGATTGGAACGGCGCGCGGATTTGGAGGCGAAGTGAACCGCCCCGAGTTTGCCGGAGGCCCTTTGGTTTGAGTTATGCAGCCATGGCTGGTTCGTCCAGCATGGCGTAGTAGAGTTTCTCACCCTCGGCTGGCGGGATGTTGCCGAGGGGCTCCATCAGCCGGCGATTGTTGAACCAGCCGACCCAGGTCAAGGTGGCGAACTCGACCGCCTCGAAGCTTCACCACGGCCCACGCCTATGGATGACCTCGGCCTTGAAGACATCTCGGCCAGTGCGTTATCCTAACTGTCGCCCACACTGCCAACGGAAGGCTTGATTCCGGCGTCGGCCAAGCGCTCGGTATAGCGGATGCTGACATATTGAGACCCGTGTCGGGATGGTGCACCAGACCGCCGCGACGAACAGGCCGCCATTCATGCATCGCCTGTTCGAGAGCATCGAGGACGAAGCTCGCGTGAGCGGTCCTGCTCACCCGCCAGCCGACAATGCGACGGGCGTAGGCATTTGACGCCGAAGGCAAAGTAAACAAAGCCGGACCAAGTGCCGACATAGGTGAAGTCAGAGAGCCAGAGCCTGTTCGGGGCCGGGGCATGGAAGACCCGGTTCACATGGTCGCGTGGACATGGCGCCGCCTTGTCCTGCACCGTGGTAGGGATCGGCTTGCCGCGGATGACCCCGTGCAGGCCGAGGTCGGACATCAGCCGCTCGACCGTGCAACGCGCGAAATCAAAGCCTCGCCCAGCAGCTGCCGCCAGGTCGTGATGGTGTGTTGAGTGGCGGTGGCGTGATAGCGGCTTTTGATCGCAGGTGTTCCGGCATCAGTTCGGCTGTTGCCGCAGCCGATAGCTCGAGCCCTCGATCTGGATGACGGCGTGGTGAAGCAGCCGGGCGAGAAGTGCGGTTGCGACGACGGGATCGCCGAAGACCTCTCCCCATTCTGCAAAGCCGCGGTTGGAAGTGAGAATCATGGCGCCCCGCTCATAGCGGGCGTTGACGAGTTGGAAGAACAGATTGCCGCCGCCGGGAACGACGGGCAGGTAGCCGATTTCGTCGACGACGAGGAGTGCCGGCCGGCAGAAGAAGCGGATGCGCTCCTGCAGACGGCCTTCACGTTCGGCCCTAGCCAGCGCGGCGATGAGTTCGGCAAGCGTGCAGAAGTAGACGCCCTTTCCGGCCTTCACGGCTTCGACGGCCAGCGCAATGGCCAGATGGCACTTGCCTGTGCCGGGCGGGCCAAGGAAGTGGACGACCTCGCAGCGGGCGACGAAGCCGAGCTGGGCGAGCGTGAAGAAGAGAAGTAGAAGCCGGCCAGCGTCTTGGTCGTGGCCAGGCGGGCGAATACGCCGCCGGTCTCCCGGAGCGCGCTCCGGAAGACCGGCGAAGGCATTAAGCTGGGGAAGATTCAAACGGCACTTCTTGGGGAGTATTGAGCCGGTATCGACAGGCGCCAAGGGAGCCCGCCTCTATGAACGGGTGCGCCTACCCCTCAACTGGCAGGCCGCTGACGGCTTTGCCCGCTGGCTGGCGCGCAGGAGCGTGCGCGACCCGGACGCCATCGCCTATTACTTCGCCTATGCGCCGGCCCAAACCACGCTGGCGGAACTGGCCGCGGCAGCCGGACTGCGCTGGACGGTCGAGGAATGCTTCCTGCGTGCCAAGGACGATCTCGGCTTCGATCATTGCGAGGCCCGCTCCTGGCATGGCTGGCACCGCCACGTGAGCCTCGTCATGGCGGCGGCTGCCTTCCTGGCCCGCATCGGCGCTCAGCAACGCCGTGACGCCTTCAGCAAACGGAACGAAACGAGTCCGGCCGTAGCGGCACGATCCATCGGCTCGAGCACACATGCTCAACACCGGAGATGCTGCATCTGATTGCGCGGCTCATGCCGCCATGCAAGCCGGACCTACGCGTGGATGCGCGGCCAGGTCAGCGGGACGTATCTGGTCTCGTCGATCGCCGAGGTGTTCGCGTGGCGGGCGGTACGCGGCGCGCCGGCGGGGGCCATCGAACGATTGGCGGACAAGGCGCTGCTGAACCCGGAGATCGCGCGCGAGTTCCTAAGGGACAACAACCCGGCCAACTGCGCCGCCCTCGCGCGCAAGGCCAAGGGCTGGTTCGGCAATGAGGCCTCGACATTCCTGAACATGCTGGACGACAACGACCTGGACGACGATCTCAAGGCCAAGGTCATGGAGGGCGCCGGTGCCGGTGAATGGGATTGGTCGCGCTACGCGGTCGGCGGCGCCACGCGCCGATTGGACCGCGAGGCCCTCGATAACGCGTTTCGCTTGAATGTGCTCGACTTCCGCGTTGTCGCCAAATAGGACTATGCCCACGAGCAACTCGCCTATTTGGCGCGCCGGCCGACGGTTATTCCATGTCGAGATCGCGAGCCGGTGCCTGCCGATGTACGGCTCCATACCGACCTGGGCGACAGTCTGAAATATGCCGGCCACCACCATCTCTGCCTCAACGTAACCAGCGCCAACGAGACGGTCGAGAAGCTGCGCTCTCCGGTGTCACCATCGTCACCGAGCCGTTCGTGCTCCCGGCTAACACGATCCGCGCCGCGGTCGAACTGTTCGGCAAACACGGTGGTGTCCTGGTCACGGGCGGCGGGCTCGGCATTCCGCTGCAAGAGAGCTATGCAGCCTCGGCGTCGGCAAGGCCGCACCGCGCAATATCGACTAAGGGCTCGTCGAAGCTCTTCTCCCTTCTTCCGAGAGGCGGCCATCGGGTTGGCCGCCTCTCGGGCTTGTTCACGCTTTGCGCTCTACTGAAGTTCCGGCCGAACTGACGTGCTGGGCGGCAAGAAACATCAGCGTCGATGCCACGGTTCGCCGGTTCCAGCCAGCGGACTCGGCCATGTCGAGCACGCCCTCGAGCCAGGGCCTCAGCACGTCGCGGCACTCACTCTCGTGGCCCAGGAAATCGCTCGGCGGACGCGCCGGCGACGCGACCGTTCCAATGCCGGGCATGATGTTCATGTCAGCCTCCAACCTCTCCATGCGCCCGCGACTCTCAAGGAGGCGCCGGCGATTTCGGCTGCCTCAGAAGTCCATTCCGGCGCCGCCGGGCATGGCCTGGGCGGAGGCTTCCTTCTTGGGCTTCTCGGCTACCATGGCCTCGGTGGTGACGAGCAGGCCCGCGACCGAGGCAGCGCCCTGGATCGCCGTTCGCACGACCTTCGCCGGATCGATCACGCCCTGCGCGTAAAGATCGCCGAACTCGTTGGTCTGGGCGTTCCAGCCCCAACCGAATTCGCTCTTCTCGCGCAGCTTGCCGACGATGATCGATCCCTCGGCGCCGGCATTCTCGGCGATCTGGCGCACCGGCGCCTCGATTGCGCGGCGCACGATCTCGACGCCGGTCTTCTGGTCGGGATTGTCGGTCTGGACATGGTCCAACGCCTTCGCAGCCCTCAGAAGGGCGACGCCGCCGCCGGGAAGAACGCCTTCCTCGACCGCCGCGCGGGTTGCATGCAGCGCGTCGTCGACCCGGTCCTTGCGCTCCTTGACCTCGACCTCGGTCGAGCCGCCTACGCGGATGACCGCAACGCCACCCGCCAACTTGGCAAGCCGTTCCTGCAGCTTCTCGCGGTCGTAGTCGGAGGTGGTCTCCTCGATCTGCGCCTTGATCTGCGCGACGCGGCCCTGAATCTCCTCCTTGCGGCCGACGCCATCGACGATGGTGGTGTTCTCCTTCTCGATCACCACCTTCATGGCGCGGCCCAGCATCTGCAGCGTCACATTCTCCAGCTTGATGCCGAGGTCTTCCGAGATGGCGGTGCCGCCGGTGAGGATGGCAATGTCCCCGAGCAGGGCTTTGCGGCGGTCGCCGAAGCCCGGCGCCTTGACGGCCGCGACCTTGAGGCCTCCGCGCAGCTTGTTGACCACCAGCGTGGCGAGAGCTTCGCCTTCGACATCCTCAGCGATGATAAGCAAAGGCTTGCCCGACTGCACGACGGCCTCAAGGACGGGAAGCATCGCCTGCAAATTGCCAAGCTTCTTCTCGTGGATCAGAACATAGGGCTCTTCGAGCTCAACGCGCATCTTGTCCTGGTTGGTGATGAAGTAGGGCGAGAGATAGCCGCGGTCGAACTGCATGCCCTCGACCACTTCAAGCTCGGTCTCCGCCGTCTTGGCCTCCTCGACGGTGATGACGCCCTCGTTGCCGACCTTTTCCATAGCTTCGGCCAGGAAACGGCCGATCTCTGCATCGCCATTGGCCGAGATGGTGCCGACCTGCGCGATCTCATTGTTCTGCGTGACCTTGCGGGCGTTGGCCTTGAGTTCGGCCACCACTGCATCCACCGCCTTGTCGATACCGCGTTTCAGATCCATCGGGTTCATGCCGGACGCCACAGCCTTGGCGCCTTCCTTGACGATGGCCTGGGCGAGAACAGTCGCCGTGGTGGTGCCGTCGCCAGCATTGTCGCTGGCCTTGGACGCGACCTCGCGGACCATCTGCGCGCCCATGTTCTCGAACTTATCCTCCAGTTCGATCTCCTTGGCGACGGTGACGCCGTCCTTGGTGATGCGCGGGGCACCGAACGACTTGTCGATCACGACATTGCGGCCCTTGGGGCCGAGCGTGACCTTCACGGCATTCGCGAGGATGTCGACGCCTCGCAGCATCTTTTCGCGGGCCTCTGCGTGGAACTTTACTTCTTTGGCAGCCATTGGATCACTCCTTCAAATCTAGGCAGCTTTTCGTTGACTGTTTGGTTTCTTCTGGGCCCGGTTCACGCGGCCTTCTTGAACGCGACGCTCTGGTCGATCACGCCCATCACATCGCTTTCTTTCATGATGAGGAGATCCTCACCGTTCAGCTTAATCTCGGTGCCGGACCATTTGCCGAACAGGATGCGGTCGCCGGCCTTCACGTCGAGTTCGACAAGCTTGCCGCTTTCATCGCGGGCGCCGGGACCGACAGCGATGATCTCGCCCTCCTGCGGTTTTTCCTTGGCGGTGTCAGGGATGATGATGCCGCCAGCCGTCTTTTCGTCGGCTTCGATGCGGCGGACTAGGACACGGTCGTGCAATGGACGGAACGTCATGTCGTTCTCCTCGTGGACAAACAGATTTTGAAGTTCCTCCGCAGCGTGCCGGTAATATCGGCTCGGTGCGGGGCACGGCGACCCTTCATCAGGCATCGCGCGCATCTCGAGCTAGTTTTGCGATTTCGGCATTTCAAGAGGTTGATGCAAAATTTTTGGCACTCGAATGATACGAGTGCTAGCATCATGAAAACATGCAACTATTTGCTGGTTCCGCCTTTCCGATGGGCTTGAAATTTGTCCGTGGTCGAGCAAAATCTAAGGATCGCCATGCGGCATGCACGGCTCTTCGAATTGAGAACGGAACGGAGTTTTGGAACGGCAAACCGGAAGGAGGATATCGATGGGCCGAATCGATTTTCGATGATCATCCCGTCACTGGCACCCGAAGCCAAGGACCTCGCGCTCGACCGATTGCTGTCGCCGGCGCGTCACTACAAGCATCCTGACGACGTGCTGCGCGACGGAGCGCTGGACCGGAACGAAAAGAGGGCGATCCTCTCATCTTGGGCTTCGGACGCCTGCGCGGTGGAATCCATGCCGGCGCTGAGGCGGCCAACCGGCGTCAAACAGCCAATCTCGTTCGATTCCATCATGGACGCACTGCGGCGTCTGGACGGCCCAGCTGCGACGTTATCAGACCGCATCGAGGTTATGGGCCGGTCAGAACGCCAGAGACTGGATGCTTGAGGCAGAGAAAGGATTAGAATGGCAGCAGTGGTAAGCTGGGAGTTCCGGATGCAGATGGAGGGTTATGGCCTGACGACCGCAGAGATTCACTACCACATGCCGGATCATCCGAGCCTGCTGCAGCTTTATGTCTGGCAGGAGTATGATCTCGCGCCGGACTTTCCCAAACTCCGCGGCTTCCTCGACTACTGGAAGGAGACGCTGGAGGGCGCGCTGCACTCGGTGCGCGTCGCCCACTATCGCTTGATCCGGCCGTCCGAATGGAAAGCGGTGGACGGCATTATCGCGATTCACTGAGTGTAGGGGGCCGCCACGTATGCCTCGCCTTATGCCGGCCGGTGCCAAGTTGGTGTGCTCGCTCGTCGCCGGCCCGGCAACAGTCCCGCCCGGTTTGCGGCTTTGACGAAGCTTCGTCGTGCTGTCCTGGCCCCACACGATCCATCGAGCGCGTCGCGACAGGCTGCGTAAGCGCTGCGCCAGCTCCTGCCTCTCGCCCATTGCGGCCATTCGTTGTGAAGGCATTCGATCGCCTGGAAGCTGGTTGCGACCTTACGGTCGCCGATGCCAGGCAAATGCAGGATGACGGGTTCTGAAAACGCGACGTCGTTCATCACTTCCTCCAGCACTTCTGATCGTCTCTTGAAGAAGCAACCTGAAGGGCGAGCGCTCCTTTCCGACAAAACGAGGTGGTCAGCCTGCGGCCCGAGTTCAAGATGCGCCGGCTCAGACGGTGCGCGACGCCTCGTCCTCGTCCGGCTCCAGCATTTGGATCAACCTGCCCACTCGGGTTCCAGGCAGCGGGCGCCCCACACCCATCAGCGCCTCGTCGTTATGGAGCCAAGCCCATGCTTCTCTAAGTTCCTCGGCCGATGCTCCAGTTCCCATCAACTCTGCGACGACTTCGTCGTCGACCGGCCCGAGGGTGGATACGATCTCGCCACGTGTAATCGCCATCGTGCAGCCTCCCAGTATTTGCGACTCATTCCGAGCACGTGAGGTTTGGAAACGTCGCATGTCTGATCGACGTTCCGACGACAATTTTGGTTGCGTAAGGGGTCTTGACGCTCGAAAAAACGATTCCTAGGTCAATGGCGCCGGTCGCTGAACGGGACTGGCATGGTCAGGGAGCGCCGGCTTCTTGGCGCTCCTCGTACCCATGTTGCTCAATGGAGGATATGGCTATGAGAACAGCATTCGACTTTTCCCCGCTCTATCGGTCGAGCATCGGCTTCGACCGCGTCTTTGACCTTCTCGAGAACGCGAGCCGGGCGACGACAACCATCGACAATTGGCCGCCCTATGACATCGCCAGGACTGGCGACGACGACTACCGCATTACCATGGCGGTGGCGGGCTTCAGCCAGAACGAGCTGTCGATGACGCAGGAGCAGAACATGCTTCTGGTAACCGGCGAGAAGAAGGACGAAGACAAGGCCGAGTACCTGCATCACGGCATCGCTGGCCGGGCGTTCGAGCGCCGCTTCCAGTTGGCCGACCACGTAAAAGTTAGTGACGCCAGCCTGGAAAACGGCCTGCTGACGATCGATCTCAAACGCGAGATTCCCGAAGAGATGAAGCCGCGCCGGATCGAGATCGGCAGCGCAGCGGCCGTGCCGAAGGTGGCACAGCGAAGATCGAGGCCGAAAAGCAGGCCGCCTGAAGCAATCCATAATGGTGCCCCAGGAGCCGGACGCGAATGTGCGGCTCTTGGCGGAGCTTTGCTGAAAGGCACACCCATGAAGATATAGAGGAGAAATACGATGAGCGTACGTGATCTGATCCCCTGGGGCCGCAGTAACGGCAACCAGCTTCCGAGCGTCTTTCGCTACGATGATCGCGACCCGTTCCTGTCGCTGCACCGCGAGGTGAACCGGCTGCTCGACGACGTCTTCCGCGGTTTCGACAGCCGTCTGCCGGCTCTCGGCAGGCCCTCCTCCTTCGGCGGCGGAGGCTGGCCGAACGTGGAAATCTCCGACAGCGACAAGGAGATCCGCGTCACAGCCGAGGTCCCCGGCCTCGAGGAGAAGGACATCGAGGTCATGCTCGAAGATGGCGTGCTGACACTAAAGGGTGAGAAACGTTCCGAAACGGAGGACAAGGACCGTCAGTTCTCGGAGCGCTTCTACGGCCGCTTCGAGCGCCGCATACCGCTGGGCTATGAGGTCGAGGATGACAAGGTCAGCGCCGACTTCAAGAACGGAGTGCTGACCGTCGCCCTGCCCAAGACCGAGCGTGCGCAGGCAAAGGCCAAGCGCATCGCCATCAACGGCAAGAACTGATCCGGCCAAACCAGCCGGAGGCGGGACCATGACCGCCTCCGGCATGTCCTTTGCCTCCGTCAGAAGAGATGGATGATGGCGAAGTCGGGCCGGGTTGCCAGACGGTTTCAGATAAGTAACTGGAAATCCGCTGCCGACAGCAGCGCGGTGTGGCCGACCAGCACGATCGACATCTCCGCCGCAGCATCGCCGTCGACGTTGAAATCGAGCACCAGGCTTTCCCCTGACACCGTCTGGTGGATCTCGCCGGCGACGAAGGCGCCGCCTGCGTCGAGCTTGAAAACATCGTGACCGCCGCCCGCAATGGCGTCGATAGCGCTGACGTTGATCCTGTCGCCGGTGGCAAAGTCCGTGATCTGGTCCGCCTTGGCCGCGCCAATGCCAGAGTCCGCCAGCGTCAAGAACGTGAACACGTCCTTGCCCGCGCCACCGGCCATCTTGTCGAAGCCGAGGTCCCCTTTTAAATCGTCATCGCCGTCACCGCCGATCAGCTTGTCGTTGCCGGCAAACCCGATCAGGAAGTCGCGGCCGCCGAGCCCACGCAACGTATTGGCTCCGGCATTGCCGAAGACCGTCTGGTCAAAATTGTTGCCAGTCAGGTCGATCGGCACGGTGCCGGCGTTGGCGGTGGTGCGCAGCGTCTCGACCTGCGCGGCGGCATCGAGCGCATAACTGGCGGAGGCTGCGACAATGTCGGTGCCCTGGCCGGCGCCCTCGACGATTAAAACCTTGGCGTTGTCGACGAAGTAGATGTCGTCGCCGGCGAGCCCCTGGAGCGTGTCGGCACCGCCGCCGCCCTTAATCACGTTATTGGTGGCATTGCCGATGATGGTCTGGGCAAAGGCGTTGCCTGTGAGGTCGATGCCGGCAATTCCGCTGTTCGAAGTGGTACGCAGCATCTCGACTTCCGCTCCGGCTGTCAGCACATAGCTGACGTTGGTCGCTACGGTATCTGCGCCCTTGCCGGCGGCCTCGACGATGACATCCTTGGCGTTGTCGACGAAGTAGGTGTCGTCGCCGCCCGCTCCCGCCATCCTGTCCGCTCCGCCTTTGCCGTTCAGCGTGTCGGCAAAACCGGTGCCGACCTAGTCGTCGACGACCGCGGTGCCGACGAGATTCACCGCCGCGGTGCGCGGGTCGATGATCTGGGAGCGGATATCGGTGTTAGAACTTTGACCCACGGCGCTGTTGTCTTCCCAGGACACCATCACCCTTCCGTCGGCGAGTTCCGTCACCGAAGGAGCGCGCTGATCGAGCAGCGTCGTCGTGTTGATTACGAACTCGCCGCTCAGATTGCCGCCGGTCAATCCGCTGATGACCTTGCCGCGAATGTGCGAGAACGATCCGTCGGTCTCCAGCGCGCTGCCCTGGTCCTGCCAGGCAACAAAAATGTTCCCGTCGGCGAGGCCGATCATCGATACGGTGCCTTCGTTCACGTTGGAGTCACCGTCGACGAGCACGTCGTTGAACTGAGGCACGCCGGTGGCGCTGAAGATGCGCAGGCGCACGTCCGTGTCATCTGCGTCGAAGACATGAGTCCAAGCCACGGCGAAACCGCCATTGGCGAGCGCCGTGACCGTCGGTGCGAACTGCCGGTCGAGCGTGGTCTTGTTGACGACGAACTCGTCGCCGACTTCCGCACCGTTGGCGTCGAACATCTGGCCGCGGATATGCGAGTTGGAACCGTCCGTCTCACCATCGCCGCCATTGCCGGCGTCCTCCCACACGGTGACGAAACCGCCGCCGACCAGTCCGACCGTCGAGGACGTGCCCTCGAAGCCGAGACTGCCGTCGATGGCAAATTCATTGGCGCGCTCCGAGCCGTCGGCATTGAAGACGCGTCCATGGACGTCGATGTCACCGCCTCCGGAGTCGGTGCTCCAGGACGCGACGAAGCCGCCATCCGCCAGCGCGCTGATCGACACATCGCTCTGCTCGAGGGCGGACTGCTCGTTCAGCAGGAATTCGATGCCGACCTTGTTGCCAGCGGCATTGAATATCTGGGCCTTGACGCTTGAGCCCGAGCCGTCGCCGCCGTCGTCGGCACTGGGATGATCCCAGGCGACGACGTAGCCGCCATTGCTGAGCGCCGTCACGGTCGGATTGCGCGCGTCGGACAACTCGTTCGTGTTGACGATGAAATCAGAGCCAATCTTTGCGCCGGTGGCGTCGAAATGCTGGACTCGCACGCTCGCGTTGCCCAGCGGATCGGACTCGTCCTCCCAAACGACGACGAATGTGCCGTTTGCCAGCGCGGCGACGTTCGGATGGCTCTGGAACCCCGCGGTCGTCGTGTTGACGACGAACTCAGGGCCGAAGAAGGATGGTATCGACATTGCAGTAACTCCTGGTTGATCGAATTGCGAACCGGCGGTTCGATGGCGGCAGGAGATACAGGCGACGGCATCCAGGTTCTTGGACGCAAGCGAAGGAAAGATAGGACTGGAACGAAAGCCGGTCCGGCGCCGGCGACCGCTACCCGTCCGATGACATAATGCTGAAACGAAATCGTCGCATGCGCGATATCGTCCTGTAACGCTGCCGCTGCATACCGCCGGCGGAGCAAGCCCATGCAGACCGCCGCCGCAGCAGCCCCCGTGAACCGTTTCTCAATCGCCGACTGGCCCGAAAAGGATCGGCTGGGGATGCTTCACGATGTCTACACGGGCGCGCTGCTGGAATGCGACATAGCCCCGGCCGACGGGGAACTTGCGGAATTCACGGCAAGCTCGCGTCCACTGCCGGGGCTCGACATCCTGTCGGTCGCCAGTTCGGGTCTTCGCGTCCGCCGCTCGAAAACGCAGGTCGATCCCGAGCACATCTATCTCAACATCAATCTGGCGGGCAGCAGACACGTCTCGCAGCAGGGCCGCGAGGCGGTCTCCGCCGAGGGCGAGGCCATGTTCATCGCCGGCGGCGCCGGCGTCGACATGACCATTGCGCCGGGCGCGCGCTTTATGACGCTGAAGATGGAAATCGCGGCGATCGAGCCGCTGGTGCCTGACTATGGCGACCGCTTGATCCAGCCCATTCCGAGCAAGAGCGAGGCGCTGCAACTGCTGTCAGGCTATCTCGGGACGCTGGACAAGACGGAGATGCTCGCCACTCCCAATCTACAGCGCGTCGTGGCGACGCATGTCCACGACCTCGCCGCGCTGACGCTCGGTGCGGCCCGTGACGGTGCCGATCAGGCGCGCGAACGCGGCGCGCGAGCGGCAAGGCTCCAGGCGATCAAGGCGGACGTTGCCGCCAATCTCGACGGCGACGTGTCGGTCGACGCCGTCGCCCGACGCCATCGCGTTACGCCGCGCTCGGTGCAGATGGCGCTCGAAGTCGAGGGGGTAACCTTCACCGATTTCGTCCTCGGCCAAAGGCTTGCCCGCGCCCACCGGATGCTGTCCGATCCGCTGCGCGTCGGGCAGAAGATCAGCACGATCGCCCTCGACGCGGGATTCGGCGACCTGTCCTACTTCAACCGGGTGTTTCGCCGCCGCTTCGGCGTTGCGCCTTCGGAGGTGCGGGCTGTTGCCAGTTTGAGCAGCAAGCCGCTCGAACCAGATCATTGACGGTTTCTGGCGCTCGGACTGCGCCGGATACAGCGAGACTCCCCAGAGAGAACAGCAACCGAGGTATCTCAATCAATGGCGGGTGTCGGAGCGAGCAAGCCGACCAACCATTCGATACCCGGATCCCGCATTGCAACCTGCTGCGTGACGACATTCAGCGTAAACGTTCCGAGCGGCAGCGGCGGTTCGACCGCCACTACTCCGAAGCGGGCGGCTTGCATTTCAACGAAGCGCCTCGGCAGTGCCGATATCAAATCGGTGGCCGCCAGCACGGCAAGTGCGAACATGAAATTTGGAACCGTCAAAGCGACACGTCGCGAGAGCCCTTGCCCCAACAGGATATTGTCGACGAAGCCGTGCGGGTCGCCAGTTTGCGAAACAACAAGATGTTGCATCGCGCAGTAATTCGGCAGGCTCGGATCGGCCGCGAAGGGGTGTCCTGCGCGCGCTGCGACAATGAAGTCTTCCCGATAGAGCGGGTGGCGAGCGAAGCGGGCGGGAAATTCCTCATTGGGAACGATCGCCACATCCATCACGCGCGCCTCAAGATCGGCCAACGCATCCTTCCAGGCGATAACGGGCGACGTCTCGCCTTGCCGAGGCAGCAACTGCCGAATGCCGATGGCGACGCGCGGGGCTGCGCGCGACAACTTTTCCATTAGCGGCGGCAAGAAGACGGCCGAGACACCGTCAGGCGATCCGATGGTGAAGCGCCGAGTCGAGGTTGCTGGGTCGAACGGCTGCGCCGTGGCGACGACACTTCTGACACGTGACAGGATATCCGCAACCGCATTGCCAAGTTCTTCCGCGCGCTGGGTCGGGACGACACCCTTCGGGGTCTTCAGAAAAAGCGGGTCTGCCAGCAGCAGGCGCAGGCGGCCGAGACCATGGCTGACCGCCGATGCCGAGAGGTTAAGGCGCTCCGCCGCGCGACCGACATGGCGCTCCTCGAAGACGACTTCGAACAGCACCAGCAGATTGAGGTCGGCTCGGGAGAGATCAATTTCGTGCAGCATATTGCTGAAATCATATCACTGGCATCAGGATAACGAAAGTGGGAGGAGAGGCCGCGTTCGGCACGGGCCGAACAAAGACCCAACCGATATGAGATTTTGGATGTTCACGTTCAGCCCCAAGTCGATGCCAAGCATCAAACCAAAGCGAAGCAGAGCGACAAGGGTTTCGCGCCGCGCAGCGATCGGGCTCACTCTTGCTGCTCCTATTTCCGCCGGCGCGGTGTATGCGTCATCGGAAGCGGATTCCACGCTTGCCAAAATCATTCGGCGCACAGAGGAGCAGGCCGAATCCTTCATGGCCGGCGACATGACGCGATGGGCCGCACTCATCAAGCTCTCCGATGACTTTACCTTGATGCAACCCTTCGGCGGGCCCACGAGCCACGGCTTCGACGACAGCCCGAAACATCTGGCCGAGCTTGCGGCCTACTTCCGCAACGGCGGCGGCAAGCTGGAGGTGATCCAATCCTATGTGACCGGCGACATGATTGTCCTCGTGATGGTCGAGCGGCAGCACGGGAAGGTCGGAGGACTGCCGGATCAGGAATGGTCGTTGCGCGTCACCCAGGTTTACCGCCGCGACGGCTCGGACTGGCGGCTGGTGCATCGTCATGCCGACCCGTTGACCAAGAAGATCAGCCTCGAGAAGGCAGCGGCGCTGGCGCGAGGAGAATGATGTCTGGAATGATCGCGCCCGTTCCGTCAGCGCTCCGTCGCTTCCTCGGCCAGCGCTGCAGACGCAGTCCTGCGATGCTGTTGGCGCCAATGCTTGGTGTGGGTGCTCAAGTGATCGACAAAGGCGCGGACATGCTGTGCACGACGAAGTCGTTCCGGATAGACGATCCAGATGCTTGGCGTGACGTGTTCAACGGGGCAGCAAAAATGAAGATCATGCCTGGCGTCTCCAACCGGCATTGGAAGAATGCCTACAAAATCGTTTCCGGCGATGGCGTCGACCAGTGTTGCCGTGCTGTTGGTCGAGTAGCTGATGTTGACATTGGCATGCCATTCCCTGAACAGCACTTCCGCGCGTCCGGCGGGCGTCGCCAAAGGACGGCGGAGCGCCTCGTCCATTGTCCGCGGCGCTCCGTGCCGCTCCGCGTAGCCGACACTGCAGTAGAACGCCCACGGGGTCTCAGCGACCTTGCGAGCGATCAGCGCAGGCTCATTCAACGAGAAACCACCGCGCAGCGCCACGTCGGCTTCACCTCCGATCAGGTCCAGTTTCCGGTCGCTCACCTCCAAGGCAATGCGGATGTCGGGGCGCTTCCGGGCGAATTGGGTGATCGCTGTTTGCGCAATCTGCTCGACCATCCAGTCGCTCGTCGTAAATCGGATCAGACCGCGCTCGGTTCGCAGGGCTTCCACCGGCCGGCCAAACGCCTCGGCGCCTGCCTCCACAAATTGGGCTTGCTCCATCAGGGCCGAGCCTTGGGACGTCAATTTGTAGCCGCTCGCCGAGCGTTCAAAGAGTGTGGTGTTCAACGCACGCTCAAGAGCAGTGATGCGGCGCGCGCAGGTCGTCTGGTTTACATCGAGGGCGCGCGCAGCGCCAAGCGTCGTTCCGCTGCGCGCGACAGCGAGGAAATAACGCAGGTCGCTCCACTCGAAATGCATGGCAATCCCGGTTCTGCAGTTGTGCAGAAGATTACTGCAATACGGTTGATTTCGTGTCGACCCCAACCCCGTCTAACTCAACGCATCCGAATGAGCGCGGAGAGGCAGGAAACTGGCTTTATCGACGAGACTCTCGGCAGGCCCGATCGAGCGAACACGAAGAGACAAGAGCGGGCCGAGTTCTTGAAATCGTAGACCAGGTCGAGCGCAGTCCGCGCTCACCTTCCGAATCATAAATCCGGCCAACGCGCCCGCAGCTCTCTCCGCTGACGATGCGATGCCGTATGGCTGAGGAGCTGACAATGCTGGACATGCCAAAAACCACCATCCGGCGCGCGAGCCCAGGGGACGTGCTCGAAATCTCCGATCTCATCGGAACGGCACTGGCGCGGTTTCTTACGATGAGGCGTGAACCGGTGGATCGCTACATCGCCCATTCGGGTGACATCGCTGACGGCTGGAACAGCGGTGACGTGCTGGTCGTCGAGGATGCCGAGGGTATCGCGGGCACGGTAACCTACATGGCAAGCCAGCGCAGGCGGGACAGACTTCTGCCCGAAGCCTGGGCGACGTTCCGCACTCTTGCCGTTCATCCGAGGGCGCGCGGTCGTGGCCTCGGGACCCGGCTCGTCAATCATTGCATCGAGGCAGCCCGGACCGAGGGCGCCCCGGTCATCGGCCTCCACGCCGGCGCCTTCATGGCCACGGCTAGAGGCACCTTTGACAGGGCCGGGTTCGTGCGATGCCCTGAACAAGATTTATTCGCCTCTTCTCTCCTAGCCTTTGATGCGTCGGAAGGCGACCTGTTGATCGCGGCCTATCGGCTCGACTTTGATGTCGGCACCAGACGGAAAAATCATCATGGATAAATTCTATCTGCTGCTGTGGTCGTTGCTGTCGTTCTGGGAACTCGGGCAGATCTGGTTTGCACAGGTCGTCGTCTACCCGCTGTTCGCGAAGGTCGGCGAGACCGACTATGTCGCCTACCACCGCTACTACACGAACCGAATTCCTTTTGTTGTCATCCTGCCAGGCTTTGCGAGCTTCCTGCTGCCGACCGCGCTTGCCTTCTTCGGCCCAACGGTGCCCACATGGATGACGGCTACCAACATCGGCTTGGGCATCGTGGGCCTTTTGGTCACCGTTGGCCTGGAAATCCCTCGACATGGCGAGTTGGAGAAGTTCGGCAAAAACGAGGCTCTTATCGCCGAACTCATCCGCTACAACTGGCCGCGAACGGCTTCGATTACTCTGCAAGCGATCGTAACTATGCTGATGCTGGTTCACGTGACTGGGTTGCGCTGACCGGCAGCGATGGACCGACACACAACAAGGCAGCGGCGATGCGCTTTGAACCGGCTTGGCCCAGAATAGGCCAGGCATTCTCCGGCTCTCTAGAGCGCACGACCTAAAGCCAACCCCGATCCGACTGGAACTCGATCGCGCCGGCACCGCCGGATGGCGACCCCTGCCGCTTGGCCGGCAGTAACTCGCCGCGCTTCGCGGCAGATCAAACCTTCGAAAGGAACACATTATGGCTACTGTCAATGACGGAGGCAACAACTTCCTACAAGGCTCCGCCTTAGCCGACACGATCAACGGCTTCGGCGGCAACGACACGCTTGTTGGTTTCGGTGGGCTCGATGTCCTCGATGGAAGCGTGGGCACCGACACTGTCGACTACAGCGCGTCGGGCGCAGCCGTTTTCATCGATCTGGTGAACGGAACAACAGACGGCGGCGATGCCGAGGGAGACACTCTTGTCTCGATCGAGAATTTTATCGGCTCGGGTTTGGACGACGGGTTTTTTGCCGACAATGGCAGCAACACCATTTTCGGTGGCGCGGGCAATGACTTCGTTCTCGCCAACGGTGGCAACGACGTGATCGTCGGCGGCGCCGGAGGTGATACGATCTCTGGCGGCGACGGAGCCGACATCGCCAGTTACGAGGGCTCAAATGTCGGTGTCGTCGTCAACCTGCTCACCGGCAACACGGGCGGTGGCGACGCGACCGGAGATATCCTCAGTTCCATTGAAAATCTGCGTGGATCATCGTTCGGTGACACGTTTATCGGTGACAACGGCGACAATCGCATCGAAGGCGGCGGCGGCGACGATATCATCGACGGCCTCGGCGGCAACGACGTCCTCATCGGCGACGCTGGCGTGGACAGCCTGTCGGGAGGCGACAACAACGACTTCCTGGTCGGCGGCACGGGTTCCGATCTGCTCAGTGGCGGCGCCGGCATCGACGCGGCGGATTATTCAGGTTCGGCTGCCGGTGTGACCGTCAAACTAGACGGCGGCTTTGGCAATGCTGGCTTTGGCGCGGGCGGCGATGCCGAGGGAGACGTGCTTGGAAGCATCGAAAATCTTCAAGGTTCGAACCATGCCGACATCCTCGAGGGCGATGCATTGGGCAATGCCATGAATGGTCTTAATGGCGATGACACGTTGCGTGGTCTTTCCGGAGACGACATTCTCGCAGGTCAAATCGGTGCGGATACGATCGACGGCGGCGATGGCGTCGACACGGCGGCGTATGATTCGTCCGGCGCAGGCGTCAACGTCTCCCTGCTGCTTGCCATCGCGCAAGGTGGCGACGCGCAAGGCGATACCCTCATTGGTATCGAGAACATCAATGGCTCGGGTTTCGCCGACGTCATCAGCGGCGACGGTGCCGACAACCGGCTGCTGGGGCTGAGCGGTTCCGACGAACTCAGCGGCTTCTCTGGCAATGACCGATTGGAAGGCGGTGCGGGCATCGACCGGCTGTCCGGTGGCGACGGCGACGATATCCTTATCGGTGGGGCTGATGGCGACGACTTGTTCGGCGACGAAGACAGCGACCTCCTGGTTGGCGGCTCCGGCGCCGATCATCTCGACGGCGGCCAGGGCATCGATGTCGCCGACTATTCTGGCTCATCGGCAGCCATCATACTATCGCTCTCGTCCAACACGACC
The DNA here is from genome assembly GCF_044326205.1 of Mesorhizobium sp. IMUNJ 23232. Taxonomy (NCBI): domain Bacteria; kingdom Pseudomonadati; phylum Pseudomonadota; class Alphaproteobacteria; order Hyphomicrobiales; family Phyllobacteriaceae; genus Mesorhizobium; species Mesorhizobium sp. IMUNJ 23232. The sequence goes on along the minus strand of NZ_JBIRCY010000043.1, from coordinate 14,201 downwards.
ACGACGCGGGCGAATGACCTAGCAACCCTCGGAGCCAGCGGCGGCGATGCGGAAGGCGATGTTCTCGACAATATCGAGCAGGTGCAAGGCAGCGTCTTCGATGATGACATTGAGGGGGACGCTCGCTCCAACAAGCTCAACGGGGGCGACGGCAGCGATCTCCTCAAGGGTGAAGACGGTGGCGATACGCTTGATGGCGGGGCAGGCAACGACATTTTGGTTGGTGGCCAGGGCAACGATCTCTACATCGTCACTCAGGCGGACAACGTCAGCGAAGTCGCTGGCGAAGGGAGCGCCGACCGCGTCGCGGCGCTTGAGAGCTTTATCCTAGACGGCGGCGATGACATCGAAATCCTTTCGACGACAAACACCAAGTTCGACGCAGCCATCAACCTGACTGGCAACAAGCTAAAGCAGGAGATTCTGGGTAACGCTGGCGCCAACATACTGCACACCGGTGGCGGCGCCGCCGACGTAATGAAGGGTTTTCTGGGTAACGACACCTACCGTGTCTTAAACTCCGCCGATGTTGTCGTCGAAACCGCGAAAAACGGCTCCGATAAGGTGGTCGCGGCGGTGGACTATAGGCTCGGCACAGGCGTCCATGTCGAGATCCTGCAGACCAACGGCTCAGCCGGCACCTCGTCGATCGATCTGACCGGCAATGAGTTCGGCCAGCAGATCACCGGCAATGCAGGCGCCAATCGTATCGAGGGCAAAGGCGGCATCGACACCCTTCGCGGCGGCAGCGGGGCGGATACCTTCGTCTTTGCCTCGACGCTAGGCGCGGCAAACGTCGACAAAATCGTCGACTTCAACGTGCCGGCCGACCGCATGCTTTTGTCTGACGCGATCTTCAGCGCGCTCGACACTGGCACGCTTTCGGCGACCGCGTTTCGAGCTAACGAAACCGGCCTGGCACAGGATTCGACCGACCACATCATCTACGAGCGGGACACCGGCAAGCTCTTCTACGACGCCGACGGGCTCGGCGGTTGGGCGGGCGTCCACTTCGCGACGCTGACCGTCGGCCTGGCACTAACCAATGCCGATTTCGCGGTGGCATAGATAAAATGTCACCCCGGTTGTAGCCGCTCGGTCAACTCGCGGAAAGAGACCGCTGACCATATTGCAATTTGCCCTCGGCCTGGCGGTCGTAAGCATGGCGATTTGACACATCGGAAGTCACAGGAGAAAGTGACGAACTCCTCCTACGGCATAAGGCGTGCCAAGGTTGCCTTAAGCGATCGTGCGGCATGCGGCGGCTACGATCGGCTCGTAAACCTGTTCACAAGTTTGGAGATCAAGGCGACTGCGACCTCCGCTTTAAACGCCGGGTCTCTCTCTGGGCGGTCTCCCTACCGCCTGTGTCGGAATGAGCCTGCTGCCGACCTCCCTCCGGTGGCAGGCTCATTACTATAGATTGCTTCGCCCCGCGGGCCATCCGGCTGTCGAGGTCGACCTACAGCGCAAAGCCTCGTAGCCATGCGCTACCGGCTTTACCGAAATGTATGGCGTCGCGGACCGCCATAGGATGCCCGCACTTTGCGCGAAGGCCACAAACGCCTCACGCGCCGCCTTCGGCCCGCATGCCCTGACCGCGCGCCTCGCATCCTTCCGCTGCTGTGCCGTACGACAGCCCGCGCCTCGCTGGCGGCCACGCCTCCAGGAAGTCCCGCATTTCGGACAGCGAGGAAATCTCGATCTTCTCACCTGGTGTCATGGAAATCATGACAGGTCCGAACAACAGCGTATTATGCATCGTAGGCCTCGTTTTGCAAAGGAGCGGCGCGGACAGGACTGCCTTGCATAAGACCGTCAAAAACTCAGACGCGCCCCCGGAGGTTCCTTCGGGTCACACCTACGTGAAACAAGCCGGCAGGGAGTCGGGGCAATGCCTCCCCGCCGGCCGGCAGGTCACGTCTTGGAAACGCCATTGAGATTGTAGCCCGCCGATCGTGACACGTAAAAGGAACGGCTTTCCAAAATCCTCACTTTGCCAGCACGACGGCTCCCTAGAGAGGCGCGCCCGGAGCGGTGATTTCTTACGTAGAGGAAAGCCAAAGAGGATTCCCCGCTCCTGGTCGCGGTGCTTGTCGGCGCCGTCCTGCTCTCAAGTCCGGGGCGCCTACAACCGCGAGGAGCGCTGGCAAATGCGTGTGCGCATGATGCAATGGTACAGTGACCTTCTGGAGAAGGAAGGACGAGAAAGCCGGGCTGGCTAAGCTGGATTTGTCGGATTGCTTTGCGTAGAAGGCCACCGGCGCCTGCGACGTGAGTCAGTCCGCAACTTTCCGCATCATCCGGACTTCGCGCACCAGCGACGACCAATCCACACCCAACATTGAGACGAGTTCCCGAGCCTGCTTTTCGCTGATGCCGGTGTCTCACACCAGGCGCTGAGCTAAGGCCAACCGCGCGCCGCGTTCGCTAACCATTTTGTCCGTCTCCATCGGAGCAAAATAGTAGGTGTGCGTTTCCGAACAGTGCCGGTGCAACGTGCGAGATAGTGCTTTTGAAACAGATGTGCCCCGCCTGAATCCCGAACGCCGCGCCGAACCGTTCCCAGTCTTTGCCATCGTCCCGTTGGTCGGCATGCTGCTGTTCAATCTCGGCCTGGCCGCGTGGGCGCTGCTGTTCGGCTAGCCCTTTGCCTCCACTTCATTGCGGCAGCAAGAGCACGACGAAGCTGCGCGACCAGCGCCTCAATGCTGCGCGGCGTCCATTTCTTCCTGTGCGTCCCCATCAAGGGCGAGCTTGTCCAAGTCCAGTCCGTCGAGCATGCGCACCGCGTTTTCGGCCATCACCGGATGGACGCCGACAGCGTTGAAATGATCAGCGGCGGCATGGAGACCGGCCTGTATCCGCTCCTCCGTCACGCCGGGAATTGTCAGACCAAGGGTGATTTTCATCGGGGTCGCTCCGCAAAGAGCCCTCATACCCCTAGTGAACAAAATAAGAACGAAGGAGTCAAGAGGCTGTTGACTCCCGAAGGAATGGGTTCCTATCTTGGATGTGAAATCTAGGAGACGACACCATGCCCGGCCGACACAAAGGCGCCGCTACATTGACGCAGGTCCAAATAGGCATGGTGGAGGGTGGCGCAAAGAGCCTCCAGTACAGCACCCAGCGGGCTCGCGAGGGCCTACGCCCGTTCTCTGAGCACTATCAGGCGTTGATGAACCTCGACGACGAAATCAGGATTGCGCTCAACATCATCGACGGCCGGCCGGCTGATCATCGAGGTTTCGCCGTCACGCCCGGCTTCATGGCCGACTTGGCAAAGCAGCGCTGAGGCCGCCGGCGGATGTCCGATGCCGGAGCCGTATCACTTCAAAAAGCGAGGGTCTTACAAGCTTTCCGACTGCCATCGGAACGGCCATCTGATCCATGTCCGGTGCAATTTTTGCAAGCTGTCCCGGTACTACGTGCCGGACGATCTGCAGAAGATTTTCAGCGATATCGAGGTCGACGATGTCGTCTATCAGATGCGCTGTGAACGCGGCGGCCGCGACCACCACCTCACCCTATCGGCGGAGTTGGTCTCAGCCGACAAACGTCAGGCGCTCACGATCCGACGGCTCGACAAGATCGTCTATGACCGCCGGGTGATATGGCGGGATGAGCGGGGGTAGCGCGGCCCGGGAGTTGGTAGGTCAAGCGCGCTCAAAGATCCTGCGCCACGGCAAAGCGCTCGATGTCTTCCAATGTCGCTTACTACGAAACGGTCGGTTGCCCATCACCACGTCGCCGCAGTGATTGCGGACAACAAAGCCGCGCGATAGAACGTCTCCTGCGCTTCAAGAATGAAGCCACCGCGGTGCGCGCGCGGACGCAAAGTATCTTCGGACGGCTCCGTCCGAACTGCCGCCCTTACCTTTGCCACTTCACTTCCAAATGGCCAAGGTGAAAAAATTGCGACGTTCGTCACCACGGAACATGCGTTTGCGCTACGGCCCTGCATAACGAAACAAAATCACCGGCTGCATGTTACGCAAATGTCGCGGCTTTCTGTTCCCCACCCCATGGAGACGCGACGAACCCAGATCCTGCCCGTCATCGCAAGGTGGCGGGCTTCTTTTTGTGGCGATGAAACAAGAACCTGCGCCGCCAATTATTAGACGACCGAGGCGGCCCGACGACCGCCAAAGTTAAGCCACCGCGACGTGTCCCTCACCGACGCGGTGGGCTTTCTCACCAAAATGGTTAGCTCGAAGGCTGCGGCCCTATCACAACGGCTACCACCATGCCGGCGGTTGCCAGAACGCCAGGTGAAATGGATGAATGCCTTACCGATGGCCAGGAAAGTCAGATCAATGGGCGGTATAAGCACCGTCGACCAAATGAAAACTCCCGGTCACAAAGCTTGCTTGATCCGAAAGAAGGAAGCAAACCAATGACGCCACCTCTTCAGGTTTCCCGCGCCTGCCCATCGGCTGGAGTGTCAGCATTCGCCGAACCGTCGCTTCCTCAAGGTATTCGGAGAGCAGTGGTGTGTCGATCCAACCGGGACCGACCGCATTGATGCGGATACCCATTCTCGCATACTCCATTGCGGCGGCCTTAGTCAGGCCCACGATCCCGTGCTTGGCGGCAGTGTAAGCCGAGGCAGTTGGCAATCCGACGGAGCCCAGAACGGAGGACATGTTGACGATGGCGCCGCCGCCCCGCTGTTGCATCGCTGCGATTTCAAACCTCATGCAATAGAAAACGCCATTCAAGTTGACGTCCATCACATGGCGCCATTCATCCAGCGGGTAGTCTGCGGTGGATGCCCGAGCGCCGCCTATCGCCGCGCTATTGACCGCTAAATCCAGTCCACCGCATTCTAAAACTGCAAATTCGACCAGAGATTGTACTGCATTGGCGTCGGCGACATCCACTGCCAGGTCGTAAGCAATGCCCCCCATCGCACGTATTTCATCGGCAACCTGGTGCGCCGCGCCGGCGTCGATATCTGCCGCAATCACCTTCGCTCCCTCCCGTGCGAGTTGGCGGGAAACAGCGGCGCCTATCCCGGAGCCCGCACCAAATACAATCGCGACCTTCCCCTCGAAGCCTGGCTTCATCGTCGCTCCCTTTGGGAGGCTACTATATCACTTGGCGATGGCAGGAGGCAGTGTCTCATAGAACCTCATCGGCGGTGAAGGCTGAAACGCTCACGTCCTACGGCTTGTTCCGACAAGCCTGCCAGCGTCAATTCGGTCGAGTTAAACGATCGTGTTGGAAGACATTGGCGCCACTGACGCGTCCCAAGACTTGGCCACGAAGACCTCGAATGTTAGGATGCACGCGGGTCAGGGGTCATTGATCAGCGAAATGAGTGCAGAAAACATCGCCCGGCGTGGGCTCTTGCTGGTTGGCTTGGCGCTAATGGCCAGCGGATGCATCCCATCGATCGGGGGTTTTCGAGGGTCATCGTCGACTGTGACGCTAGATCGTCGGTACAAACGGCAGCGCGTAGCATATGAGTCCGCCGAACCGGCTGGATCGATTGTTGTCGATACGTCTCAGCGTTTTCTCTACTCAATCGAAGGTAGCGGCTATGCGATGCGTTATGGAGTCGGTGTGGGTCAAGAAGGACTTACGCTGAAGGGTCGAGCGACGATCGGACGTAAGGCGGTCTGGCCGTCCTGGACGCCTAGCGCAAGCATGATAAGGCGGAAGCCGCGATTGGCGCAGTACGCCGGTGGGGTTTCAGGCGGACCGAACAATCCGCTAGGCGCGCGTGCGCTTTATCTCTATCGTGGGGGACATGATACAAGGTTTCGACTCCACGGCACGAATGAGCCATGGACAATTGGCACGGCGGTGTCGAGCGGGTGTATTCGTTTGACCAACGATGACATCATAGACCTGTACGAGCGCACTCCGGAAGGCACCACCGTGATTGTCATCTGATCCGAGATTGGGCACGCTTTTTAGGCCCTATCGCTAACAGTCGCTTCATTTGGGCAAGCGGTGTGTCCTTCCTGCACTATCCTTTAGGGTCATTCGCGCTAACTATGGACTGGTTACGTTGCATTGATTCCGCCTGGGAAGGGATACCCAATGAGCAGAACTCTGATCGCAGTAACCGCCGCCATCGCCACTCTGGGTCTCAGTGCTTGCACCACCTGGGACATTGGCAAAGGTAAAGGTAAGGCTCCGGCACCCGCCGTCGTGGAAACGGCACCGGCGCCAGTCTACAAATAAGGCATCCGCCATATATGAGCCGGAGAGGCCTCGCCTCTCCCGGATGTGGCCTGTGAGCTTGAGCGGTCGTAGCGAAATCGGATCGTCAGCTATGGGCCGAGGCGTTGCCATTTGGGGTTCGAGAATATGACGCTTGCCGGCTACCGTCTGGCGTGTGTTAGTTTGTGCGCCTTGGTGATGTCGGCCTGTCAGTCGAGCGACAAGAGCCCTCAACCGCGATTCGTGTCCGCGTTCGCTGGTCCCAATGCGCCAGCTTCGGTGCTGACGGCCCCTGCTCAGCCGCAAGAGATGGCTTCGGACGCCGCTCAACGCGTCGACAAAGGATATTTTATTGAGTTTCGCTCCCGTTACGCTCTCAGCTACGGCCATACCTACGTTGTCTTCGGCCGGACGAATTCGGCTGGTGCGATGATCAATCCGGAGGTCGCGGGCCTGCATCCGGCGTCGACCAGCAATATGCCCTACGTTCTGGGGCACTTCGTACCGGTTCCAGCCGAAACTGGATGGAGCGACGGCGACCTTGAGGAGGAGTACCGATCGGCTAGCTGGCGGGTAATGCTGACTGCAGCCGAATACAAAGACGTAGTGGCGAGCATCAGGAAGATCCAAGCCAGTTCACGGACGTGGCAAGCATCGGTATACAATTGCAACGCCTTCGTAGCGTCGATCGCGCAATCCATGGGGTACAAGACGCCCGGCATCTGGCTACGACCGCAACAGTTCGTAACAAAGCTGCGAGAGATGAACACAGGTTAGTGTGCGGAGGTTGGGCTCGGCGGCTGGTCACGCGTTCCCAAGTCCGCACACGTCGAGACAACGTGTAGGCCTGGTGTGAGCAACGTATTGACTCTCTCCGGTGAGATTATCTGGGTGATCGGAATAGTTGCGTGGTATGTCATCCGATATCCATTCGAGCGCCGAGCAAAGCGTATTCGCATCGTCAGCAGTAGACGGTCACCTTCCGAAAGGGTTGGGCTCGTATCCGCGCTCTTCGGATTAGCGATCTGTCCTGCGTTCTATGTCGCGACCGGATTCCCGGGGGCAGCAGACCGTCCAGCTTCGGTCTGGGCCATCGTCCTTGGCACGATCCTCTTCGGAGCGGCACTCGTGCTTTTCCGGATATCACACAAGCAACTCGGCCGAAACTGGTCTGTTACGCTGGAGATCCGCGAAAAACATAAACTCGTGTCTGGAGGGCCGTATCGGTTGATACGCCATCCAATGTATACCTCCTTCCTGCTCATGGCGCTTGGCCAGGCATTTTTGTTGTCAAACTGGCTTGTGGCCGTGGCCGGCCTGGTGGGGTTTGCGATTCTCTTCTTCCCGCGCATCGGAAAGGAGGAACAAATGATGATAGAAAACTTCGGCCCGCAATACCTTGCCTATATGGAGCGGACGAAGCGGCTTATCCCATACGTCTATTGATATCGGTTGCCGTCGGAGACATCGGCCACCGAGGCGTTCAACGCCGCAACATGCCGACGCAAGGCATAGGGAATACTTAGGCCGTAGAGGTCACGCCATGAAAGGCCGAGTTCTCAAGCTTTCAGCACCAAGGCGTCTGGTATGCGACTTGATGCGGTTCTCGATTTTGGTGCCCCGCGTCACCGTTCAGCGTCGCATGAATTTAGGCAGGCTCTTGGAGAGGCGTGACGCAATAGACTCCAGGCCGTCATGGACCGCGATCTTTCTGAAAGGATATGCACTGCTCGCCGCTGAGACGCCCGAGATGCGTCGCGCCTATATCAAATTCCCTTGGCCACAGCTTTACGAGTACCCGTCGAACGTGGCCTCGATCGCACACGAACGCGACTGGGAAGGTGAACGGGCAGTATTGCTTAGCCGCATCAAGGAACCGGAGCGTCGGTCGATCGTGGAACTCGATGCGTTGATCGAGGCTGCCCGTTCCCGTCCGATCATGGAAATCAAGGAGTTCCGGCAAGCCCTGACGTTCGCTGGCATGCCAGCAATACTCAGGCATCCTCTCATGTGGCTGGGACTAAACATTGGCCGGCAGCGAGCGAATTATTTCGGCACGTTCCAGCTTTCGGTCTATTCCGGCCTCGGCGCCGAATCGCTCAATCCGCTTTCTCCTCTGACGACGCTGTTCAACTACGGCAGGATCGACAAAAGCGGAAACGTGGATGTTCGGATCCACTACGACCATCGAGTCATGGATGGGGCAAACGTCGCCCGCGCCCTGGTAAGGTTCGAGGCCATACTCAACGAGATAGTCTCGGACGAGCTGACGCGGCTGGCGGCCAGCGGGCGGAGGGATCCAGCGAATGACCAATAGCAGTGATGCCCATTCACCGGGAGGGCGCACTGGCGTTTCAGTCGATAAGCCTGGCTCGTCGCCATTCGGGGCATTGCAACCAGCGATCGTCATCACCGGCGGCTCTGCCGGAATTGGCAGGGCCATGGCGATTTCTGCACGCCGCGAGCAAGGCACGGTCGTGCTAGTTGCTCGTTCGCCGGAGAAATTGAATGCCGTGAAAGACCAGATCCGGCAAGCCGGTGGCAAGGCGCTGTCTTTCGCGCTTGACCTTGTCTCCAACGATGCACCGGCGCGCCTGTCGGAATTCCTGTCGAGGCACGGCCTTGTCTGCGACGTACTTGTCAACAGCGCCGGCTTTGGCCTACGAGGCGAAGCCGCGAAACTGCCAATCGACGAGCAGCTTGGCATCATCGACGTCAATATACGGGCTTTGACCGGACTGACGCTACACTTCCTGCCGGGGATGATGGCCCGAGACCGGGGCGGTGTGATCAATCTCAGTTCAGTGGCCGGGTTTCTTCCTGGCCCCCATATGTCTGCATATTACGCTAGCAAAGCGTATGTCAGATCCTACTCGAACGCGCTCCACGAGGAACTGCGCCGCACAGGGGTCACGGTCACCTGCGTTTCACCCGGTCCTGTCCGGACGAAATTCCTTGAAAAGGCCGGGGCCAGGAGAGCACCGCTCTTCAGATTTCTTCCCAAGGAGGAGGCGGAATTCGTGGCCGGCTGCGCGTGGCGAGGCTTCAAACTGAGACGCAGGGAGGTCGTGCCGGGTATCTCGGCAAAACTGACCGTATTTGCCGCATCGATCCTGCCGACCGGAGTTCTACTGCCGCTTGTAGGCAACCTACAACGCACGCAGAAATAACAGACATCTCAGGTCGAAGATAGCATTCCTTGACCAGGCCCCGCGGAAGAACGCCGCCATCAAACGCGATTGAAAGCCGCCGTCGCCGCTCGCGTTGGCATTGATCGTCGCCCGCATCTCCGACTGGCCAACTTTGGCAGGGCTCCGAATCCAGATTAACGGCGGAGTTCTCCGAGGATTGGTGCGAGGTAGTCGGTAGACCAACCGGCCATTTTACGCCTGAGCTTGATGGATCGCTTGTCGTTGACGGCCCTGACGAGGTTGAGGGCGAGGTGTCGCACGATGGCCATGTTGAGGGCGCCGTGACCTTTACGCAGCCGCGTGATCGTCGTTGAAGGTCACATCGAGGGTCCAGTGGAGAGCGTTCTCGACGAGCCAATGGCCGCGCACGGCAGAAGCGGCCTGGTGGGCGTTGAGGGCAGCGGAGGCGATGAAGTATCGGGTGTCGAAACGGCAGCGGTCCTTCAACTCGGTGCGCAAGCGGACGCGGATGATGGTTCTCGCCTGGGGCAAGCGCAGTTCGCCGGGAAAGCGCCTGTTTCCGGAAAGCCAATCGGTCTCGCGTGAGACGGTGACGGTGCGTTCCTCGATGCGGCCATGGCCCTTGTCGAGGTCGACGGCGCTGTCGGGGCTCTCGGGCGGCGCATCGTCGAAATAGGCTTCGATCTCGGCCCTGAGCGTGGGCTGGTTGGCCTTGACGGCGAGCAGGTAGTCGGCGCCGGCTTGCCTGATCGTGGTGGCGATTGTCGCATTGGTGGCGATGGCGTCGATCGAAACGAGCGCTCCCTTGAGGCCGTCATTGGCCGCCAGACGCTCGACAAGCACGGGGATTGCGGTCGTCTCGTTGCTCTTGTCGCTGACGGCTTCCTGCCCGAGCACGAGCCGCGCGGTCGTGGCGAAAGCCGAGACCAGATGCAGCGGCGCGCGGCCTTCGCTGCGATCGTGGCTGCGCCACGAGGTCTTGCCGTCGATGGCGACGAAGTCCGGCCTGTCAGGCCAGGTCTCGCGCACCCATGCGGTGAAGGCGGCCGAGAACAGGCCGGGATCGATGCGGTTCATCAAAAGGGTCAGCCAGCGGCCGCCCGGCACGCCGTGGTGGTAGGGCAGATAGCGGCGCAGAAAGTCCAGATGCGCCGCGCCCCACTCGGCAATCCCGTCATAGTCGTCGCAGTCGCAGATCGTGCCGCAGACCACCAGCAACAGCACTTCCGGCAAGGGGTGAGCGACCCGCCAGCCGTCGCGCGGGTCTTCGATCGCCGAAAAATGTTCGAGCAACGCCTTCAGGCGCGGCTTCTCGAAACCTTCGAGGACGGCAGTCGACATGCAGGTGCTCCGAATCAAGGAGCCCCATCGAATCAGATCACACGCAACCCCGAAACCGCCGTTAACCCGAGTTCGAAGCCCTGCCAACTTTGGCTTGGCGATTGTCAGACCTGGTAGGTTCTGGGGCTGGGGCCTAGCCCGGTTTCCAAATTCTTATCGACTCTCTGTCCGTGCTCTGATGGCTTCTGCTGAGCGGCCGGGGGAACCGGGTCGAGCAAAGTCGGCTCGGCTGTCGCAGCTTTAGCCTCAGGCAGTTTGCCGTCTGGGCTCAGCTCGTCAACGGCCTCCGGCAGGTTGACGGCCAAGCGCCGTAGGATTTCTTCCCGAGACAATCCCGTCTGCACGTAAAGCGCGGCAAGTGTATCCTCGTCGATCGCAGCTTCTACGTGGGCGGGGTCGAGTGGCGCGTTGGTGCCTTTGCTCACCCACGTGTCAACCTTTTCACCCATCCCAGCATTTCGGAACCGATCGATAATATCTTTCAGCCCACCGCCACCGAGTATGCTCTCCGCCTGCCCGGGATTGTTCGGATCGCCTGCCTTCGGATTCCATGCGTCAGCGATGCGGTCGCGGTTTTTGTACAGGATAACGCCAAGGGCCGCGAGCAGAACCTTCCCGAGCATATTCGCCATTTCGTCCTCCTAACCAGTGCAGGAAACCGAAGCGCGAAGCAGCCAAATTAGTTCCAAGAGCCCCGGTGGAACATCCATCATCGGCCGCCGTTGCAGGGGAAATGGAGCCCACGATGCCCGGCAAAGTAAAAAACCTTCATCGCCAGATCATTCGCGAGCCAGAGGCAGCCGGAACGGAGATTAATCGGCCTGACATAGCCGGGAACGACGCTGGCGAGGCGCCGGCGCATCCTGACACAACCGGCGAGACGAAGCCGGGACCGGATACGTGTAAGAGCACCGCCGGCAATCGTAATCCTGGGCCTCGGAAGGCAGGGAAGACGCCGAGGCCAACTGACGAGCCGGGAGCCTGAGACATGGGCACGTTGCGAAGTGCTGTCGCGGAACTGTTGCCATCCTGGCTTCGGCCAAAGCGGCCTGCACCGACACCCCCGGCCAGCACGCCGCAGGGAGGCAGTCACCCGGCTGGTGGCACCGGAAACACATCCGGGACGAGCGGGCCTTGACGATGGACAAGGGCAATCCGCACGATGAGCCTGCCGACGCGATCCAGGCCATAGTCAACCCCGCCGCGCACTTTGTCGGCGAATGGATGAACGAACACGTCGTCGAGAAGCCGATCGAGGTGCCAAGCGGCGGCGATCAGGTCACGGAAATCGCCGAGCAGTGCGTCGCAGATGCCAAGGCCGAGGGCATCGATCCCGAGGAAATCGAGGCCGAGATTGGAGACCTCAAAGAATACATCGCCGAAACCCTCGTCGAAGAGCATCCTGCTTCGGGCCTCGATCCGCCTCGCATCGATAAGTCTGCGCCTAGATGTGGAGCCTCAACAGGTTGTCCATGGTCAATCCGAGACGACTGATTGGCGTTTTGGCGTTTAGGCTTCCGTGTGGCCTGTGCCAATTGTAGCGGTGGAGCCAGACGGGCAGTTCGGCGGCTCGGTGTTTTGAGGTTGGGTAAGCGAGGGCATGGGCCCATTCCTTGAGCGCGGTCTGGATGAAGCGTTCGGCCTTGCCGTTGGTCTTGGGCGTATACGGCTTGGTGCGGATGTGCTTGAGGCCACGATCACGGCAGGCCCTGGCGAAAGCTCTCGACCTGTAGCAGGAACCGTTGTCGGTCATGACGCGGGAGACGGTGACGCCGAGGCTGGCGTAGTAGGCGAGCGCCGCCTCGAGAAAGGCGACGGCGCTTTCTTGTCGTTCGTCCGGCAGGATCTGCGAGAAGGCGATGCGCGACGCGTCGTCGATCGCGACATGGACGAATTCCCAGCCGGCGCCGCGGGATTTGCCCTGGCTCGGATCGCCGGTGATGCGGTGGCCGACTCGGTCGAACCGGCCAAGCTTCTTGATGTCGATGTGGATCATGTCGCCCGGTTCATCGCGCTCGTAGCGGCGCACCGGCTCGGCCGGCTCAAGGTCCTTCAGCCGCGACAGTCCGGCCCCCTTGAGCACTCGGCTCACCGTCGCCGGCGAGACGGCAACCACACTTGCGATGTGCTTGCCGGTGAAACGCTGGCGCCGCAGCGCCACGATCCGGTCGGCGACCGCCTGGCCGGTCACGTTCGGGCTGCATCTCGGCCGCGACGAGCGGTCGGCCATTCCAGCGCGGCCTTCGGCCCGGTACCGCTCCACCCATCGCTTCACAACCTTCGCCGTCACTGCGAACTGCAACGCCGCCTGGGCTTGGGAAAGCCGCCTTCTATGACCGCAAGCGACATCTCCTCTCGACGCAGCGGCGTGAGACGGGCATTCTTATGAATGTTCATTCGGACCCTCCGACGAATCTGAAGCTTGGTAACTCCAGTCTCCTCGGTCAGGTCCGAATGGACAACCTTCTGAAAGCTCACACCTAGAGCATCGGGCGGGAAGAGCGAATCGTGGGTTTCGCAGTCGTTGAAAGTCTGATTCCATGGCGGCAGGAGGTGGTTGCCATCGGAAAGCCGATTTCGTCGGATTTGCGGGAACGTATCGCGCGGGGTGGGGAAGCTGGCCAATCACGCCGGGCGATGGCGGCTCGGTTCGAGGTTGCGCCGTCGACGGCGGTGCGGCTTCAGGCACGCTACGCGGCGACCAGGTCGGTCGCGCCGGCCAGGCAGGGCCGTCCCGCAGGCTCTGGCAAACTTGGTCCTTACCGCGAGGCCATTATCGGCAAGGTGAAGGACAAGCCTGACATCACCATGCCGGACCTCGCCCTCTGGCTCGAGTCTGAGCACGGGGTGAGTGTCGACCCCTCGAACCTGTCCAAGTTGCTGTGCCGGCAGGGCTTCACATATAAAAAAACAGCTGCTGGCCTCGGAGCAAGAACGCAGTGACGTGAAGGCGGCGCGCCGTGAATGGCTGGAGCGCCGCCAGCCCTTCACGCGTGCTCAGCCGTCCCGGCTGGTGTTCATCGATGGTGAGGCGGGAAAGAAATCGTGGATGGACCCGCGATTTCCCGCCGAACGGTGTGAAGACCAACATGACGCCGTTGCGTGGACGCAGCCCTTGTGGCGAACGGCTGCCGGCCCACGCCCCGTTCGGCAAATGGCAAACCCAGACCTTCATAGCGGGCCTGCGGTGCGACGAAGTTATCGCTCCATGGGTTATTCAGGGGGCGATGGATGGCCCCGCCTTCGATGCCTATGTCGAGACCCAGCTGGCGCCCTGCCTGAGACCCGGCGAGGTGGTCATTCTCGACAACCTCAACGTCCACAAGAGCCCGCGCGCCGCAAAGACCCTCGCAGAGGGCGTCGCCTGGTTCCTGTTCCTGCCCAAATACTCGCCTGACCTCAACCCGATCGAGAACGCATAGCCGGGAAACCTCTGAAGGTGAGGTTCCGTTGATACCACGCATTGGCCACAAAGCGCTGATTCTGTTGGCCCAATGGATGGCGAATCGGGATGAGCCAGAAGCGAATACACAT
>NZ_JBIRCY010000042.1:0-69234 GCF_044326205.1 Mesorhizobium sp. IMUNJ 23232 | reverse complement strand
GGTCGGCCGAGGCGCGGCTGACCCGCACCGTCTCCAGTCGCGTCAGTCCTGACGCCGGCTCATAGCGCGGCACCCGCGACAGGCCTGAATCGATGACCACGCGCACACCGTCGATGGTGATCGAGGTCTCGGCGATCGAGGTCGCCAGCACGACTTTCCGCCGCCCGGCCGGGGCAGGTCTTATCGCTGCATCCTGGGTGCGGGCGTCGAGCTGGCCATAGAGCGGCACGACATCGACCGTTTCGGCAGTCCGCCCCTCCAGCCGCTCGGCGGTGCGAAGAATCTCGCGCTGGCCGGGCAGGAAGGCCAGCACGCTGCCGTCCTCCTTCGCCAGTACCTCTCGGATTGCGGCCGCCACGCTATCCTCGACCGGCGTGCCAGGCACCCGCTCGGAATATCGTACGTCAACCGGAAAGCTACGGCCGGCGCTTTCGATCACCGGGCCAGAATCGCCAAGCAGCCTCGCCACGCGCGCGCCGTCGACGGTGGCCGACATCACCAGCAGCCTGAGGTCTGGCCGCAGCGCGCCCTGCACGTCGAGCGCCAGCGCCAGTCCGAAATCGCCGTCCAGCGAGCGTTCGTGGAACTCGTCGAACAGGATCGCGGCGATGCCCGGAAGCTCCGGATCGTCGAGGATCATGCGCGCCAGAATGCCTTCGGTGACGACGAGGATGCGCGTCTTCGCCGACACCTTTCGCTCCATACGCATGGCGTAGCCGACCGTGCCGCCCGGCTCCTCGCCAAGCAGTTGCGCCATACGCCGCGCCGCCGCCCGCGCCGCCAGCCGGCGCGGTTCCAGGAGCAGGATCGTGCCGTCGCCCCGCCATTCTGCGTCGAGCAGCGCCAGCGGCACCAGCGTCGTCTTGCCGGCGCCGGGCGGCGCCACCAGCACCGCGTTGCCACCGGCCTCCAACGCCGCCAGCAGATTTGGCAGCGCCTCGGTGACGGGAAGGGTGGGCAGGGTGGGGCCGGTCATTCGGAAACCAGCTACACGATGTGCGGGCAGCGTCTACAGCAAAATCCGCAGCATGTGGTTGTCCCAGACATGCTCCCGGTCTTTGGCCGCTTCGCCATCGGGCGCAATAATCTCGCCCGTGCCGGTGCTCGCCAGGAACCCGTCGCTGTCCGGTGCAAGGCCGCAGACTTCGGTGAGGTCGAGCACCGAGACCACCCTGCCGTACTTCGCGTCCAGCACCACCAGCGCGTTGCCTTGCGGCGAGGAGACCGCGACGGTGCCGGCCGCCGGATTGGCCGCCACCGATCCCACATAGTTGCGCAGGCCGACCAGCGTCTTTTCCGGAATGTCGATCAGCTCGAACCGCTCGCCCATGCGGGCACGGCCGACCAGCGCCGGCCGCTCTGTCGCCGGCCCCTCGTGCTGGCAACCGAACCACAGCGTGCCGGTCCGGTCGAAATCCATATGGCGGATGGAGAGCTTGTGCAACGCCGGGGCGAGTTCGTGCTTTTCCAGGAGGTCGCCGCTGGTGCGGTCGGCGAACACCAGCGACGGTTTCATCGTCGGGATATTGAGTTTCGCCGCACCGAAATCCGGATGCGTCTCGATGCCGCCATTGGCGATGGCCAACGTCTTGCCGTCGGGACAGAGCAGCAACTCGTGCGGCCCGACGCCGTGGGTCAAAAATTCGCCGATGCGGCGGAAGGAGGCTGTGGCGTCATAGACGCCGACCATGCCGGCGGCATTGTCGAAATCGTTTTCGGTTGCGTAGAGCAGTTTTCCGTCAGGCGAGAACACGCCGTGGCCGAAAAAATGCCGGCCGGCCACGCTCGGAATGGTGACCGGCCCGCGCCCGCCGGCGTGGTCGAAGACCACGGCGAACGTGCCGGGCTGGCGGGCGAAGACGACGGACCTGCGCGACACAGGATCGAAGGAAATGTCGTGGCCGCGATCCGGCAGTGGGAGCGCATGCACCATTCGGCCCCGCTCGGTGAGAACCGCGACGCCGAAACCGCCGTCTCGTCTCTGATAGGCGGTGGCGTACAGCGCATCGGCTTCCGCTGCCCGCCCCAGCGCCGCCGGCGCCAGCACGGTAACGAACGACACGCCGGCGGCCTTCAGGAAATCGCGGCGGTCGAAAAGCGGTGTGCGCATCGCGACCCTCGCTTAATCCCCGTCCAGCGACGAGAAACCGGCGCTAAGCCCCAACGCGGCGGCAAGGTTGACGCCGAACAGCTCCGACAGGTGCGAGGTGATCAGCCGGAACGCCGGCAACCCGCCGCGCTGCTCGCCGGCCAGTACCTCGGCGATGGCCGTCGTGGCGTGGCCGATCATCCTGTCGGACGTGTTGAATTCGAAATTGATGGAATCGGCGACCCAGGCGGATTCGGACGGCAGCAGGCTGGCGAGCTCGGAGGCGTCGAACAGTTTTTTCATGCCGTCGAGGTTGCCGCCGAGCGAGATGACGGTTGCGCCCGAACGCCAGAAGATCGCCTGTTTCGGCTTGTCGTCGTCAGGTGTATTGCCGAGGAAACCGTTCAGCCGCACGTCGCGCAGCATTTCGAGCCCGTGCACGAAAACATCGAACAGTTCCGTCAGCGCTTCGTCGTCGGAGCGATAGAGCGGATTGTCCGGCCCCGGATTGGCCCAGATCTTGGCGATGCCGTCCGATGCCTGCCAACCATCGGCAATCGCTTTCGCCATGCCGTCGAGATTCCGGGCGATTGCCAGCCCGTAGGCGCAGCGGTAGGGGTCGCCCTCTTCGGCGAGCATCTCGTATCCGGTACCGAACAGCACAAACTCCAGCGCGCCAAGCCCCTGCATGGCGACGCTTTTTCCCGAAAGCAGCGCCGGGTCGCTGGCGGTGGCGTCCTTGCCGGCAAGTGCGGCCTGCACCTGCTTGAGCCCGATGCTCTTGCGGTCCGGCCAGAACAGGATGCGGTCCAGCCGGTTCTCCTCGGTGACAGGGCCGAAGCGGACGATCTCGACTTGCGACCAAGTAGAGACCAGTGCGACGAAGTTTTTCTGCGCCGCTGCCAATCTCTCCTGCGAAGGCTCGGCGCAAAGCGCCTGCACGTCGCCGGTCTCTTTTGCCGCCGCGGTGTGGAACGCGGCATAGGCGGGGCGGACAAAACCGTCGATGGCTTTTTGGACGGTTGCATTGGCGGCGAGGGCGGGCGAGATGCCAAAAGTCGCCACGGCAGCAACGGCAAGCAGCAAGGACCGCATCAAAGCGACTCCAGGAATTTTATCAGCGCTTCGCGGTCGGCGGCGTCGAGCGCGGCGAATTTGTCGCGCGCCTTCTGGCCTTCGCCGCCGTGCCAGAGGATCGCCTCGGTGAGATTGCGCGCCCGCCCGTCATGCAGGAAGAAAGTGTGGCCGCTTACCCGCTTGGTCAGGCCGATGCCCCACAGCGGCGGCGTTCGCCATTCATTGCCGGTGGCGTCGCCTACGGCTTGCCCGTCCGCCAGCCCGTCGCCAAGATCGTGCAGCAGGAAATCGGAATAGGGCCAGATCAGTTGGAACGAAAACGCCTTGTCCGGAGCATCGCGGCGCGTCACGAATTTCGGTGTGTGGCAGGAGGCGCAGCCGAGGTCGTAAAACACCTTCTTGCCAGCGAGTACCTGCGGCTTGCCGACATCGCGGCGGGCGGGAGCGGCCAGATTCTGCGAATAGAAGGTGACGAGATCCATCACCGGCGGCGGCGCTTCGACGTCGCCCAGCCGCTCCTGCACGCCGGTCGGCATTGCCCGGCAATTCGCCTGCGCCTCGGTGCAATCGCCGAAACTTTTCGGCACTTCCGGTGTCGAAATGCCGATGTCGCCGGCAAAGGCGTCGGCGGATTGCTGGCGGATCGACGGCGTCTGTGCCTTCCAGCCGAAGCGGCCGAGCGTCAGTTCATGGCTGAGTTCGTCGCGCACGATGTTCGGTTTTCCGGAAATGCCGTCGCTGTCGCGATCGTCTGGGTCGGCATTGGCGAGGATATCTGCCGGGTGGATCTGCTCGACCAGGCCAAGGCCGATCATCTGGGGGGTGACGCGCGGCGACAGCGTCGTGCCGGGATGCAGCGGGCCATCGGAAAGATCGGTTACCGAATAAGTGGGCTTGCGCAACGACGCGACCGTGCCGTCGCCCAAGGTCACCGGGATTTCCGTGTAGGAGATCGCCATCCTGCCCTCGCCGGCCAGCCCCGGCACCGCAAGGTCCTGCAACTGTCCGCCATAAACCGGGTCGGGCAGGTTGAGCACGGCGCGCTCGGCCACCGCCCGCTTCTCCTCCTCGGTCTCCGCCGCGCGCGCCAGGCGAAAGAACATCGAGGTGGCGTCGGCCACCCCCTCCGGCGGATGGCCCCGCCCGTCCTTCAAATGGCAGCTCTGGCAGGCGCGGGCGTTGAACAGCGGGCCCAGCCCGTCGGAAGCTTGCGTCGAGGACGGCGACGACACCCACAGTTTCCGGAACAGCCCGTTGCCGAGCTTGAACGTGCCTTCCTGCTCGAAGGTGATGTTGGCGGAGGATTGCGAGAAGGCGTCCTGGTTGGGGCGTTTTTTGGAAGTCGCCGCACCGCCAGGCAGGAGTTCGAAGGGTTCTGCCTTGGAAAAATCTTGTGTCGGCGCGGTGACGGATTTTACGCGCGCGACATCTTTGGCAGAGAGGTCTGCGCGGGTGGTGGCGAGCCCGGGAGGTGCGTCGCCACCTACAGCGGCGGAAGAGAAAAAGGGTGAGAGGAGAACGGCAGCAAGGAGAAGCGCCGGGGACAGTTTACTTTTTTCCGCCAGTGCCACCATTAAAGCGCTGCGGATTTTCCGCGGAAAGAAAGTAAACTGTCCCCTAGGCCCATCCTCCGATGCTCGCCCGCCAAGGACGCACCGGACCCACTCAAATGCGCTGCGGCGCGTAGAAAACCCTATGCGCCGCATAAAAACATCTCAGTGGGCTTCGTTCGCCGGTTCGGCGTTAAGCTGGCCGTACTTCTCCTCGCCGATCGAGGCGAGCAGGTCGAGCTGGGTTTCGAGGAAGTCGATATGGCCCTCCTCGTCCTTCAGAAGGTCCTCGAACAGCTCCATGGTCACGTAGTCGCCGAGTTCCTGGCAGACCTCGCGCGATTTCTTGTAGGAGGTGCGTGCGTCGTACTCGCCGGCGAGGTCGGATTCCAGCACTTCCTTGACGTTCTGTCCGATGCGCAGCGGCGCGAGCGACTGCAGGTTCGGGTGCCCTTCGAGGAAGACGATGCGGGCTATGATCTTGTCGGCGTGATGCATTTCCTCGATCGATTCCGCACGTTCCTTCTTGGCGAGCTTCTGGTATCCCCAGTCGTCGAGAAGGCGGTAGTGAAGCCAATACTGATTGACGGCGCCGAGCTCCAGAAACAGAGCCTCGTTAAGCCGCTCGATGACCTGCTTTTCGCCCTTCATGGGTCCTGCTCCCGTATTCGGCCCGCAGTCCTCTGACGCGGTCCAGGTGTGAAACGACATCCATCCCGCTCGCCTCCGAACGGAGATGGTAAGCTTCGGTTACCCGAATGATCGTTTCCACCACATTTGGGAAGCAGCCGCAACAACGCCCTCGCTTGCGGAGGCTATGATAGACCTTCGCAGGCACGATGAGCGACCAAGGGTCCTGCTCCAGCAGGTCAAGGATTGCTTCTTCGATCTCCCTTTCGGTTATCAGGTTGCAGTGACAGATCAGCATCTTTTACTCTTGCTGGCTGGCGGCGCGGCCGTTTTCCGCGCCGTCTGGCTAGGTGGGCCGCCGGTCGGCGCCTTACTCAAAAACCTTGTCGGGCGCATCCAGGCTGTCGGAGCCCTCGAAGGCGATGGCGTCGAGCTTCAGCACCGCGACCGCGCGCTCGATCGACTTGGTCTGGTCGACCAGCGCATCCACCGCCGCCTGCACGGTGGCGTTGCCTGCCGTGTTGCCTTCGCCGATCTGCTGGTCGTAGGCCTCGCCGCCCTCCGCCCGCTTCTTGATGGCTTCCATCTTTTCCACCGTGGCGTTCAGCTTGCCGACAAGTTCGGCGTCCACCGCCGGGTCGGCTTCCTTGACCAGCGCCGAGATCGACGGGCCTTCCACCTTGCTGCCGTCGACGCGGGTGTAGCTGCCCGTATAGACGTTGCGGATGCCGACCGCGTCGTAGAGATGCGAGATATAGGTATTGTCGGAGAAGCAGTCATGCTCCTCCTCGGGGTCGTGCAGCATGAGGCCGAGCTTCATACGCTCGCCGGCCAGTTCGCCGTAGGAGAGCGAGCCCATGCCGGTGAGGATCGTGGCGATGCCGGTCTTGGCGTCGCCGTCGGTCAAGGCCTTGCGCGCCGCGCCGTCGGCCTTCCAGTTGTCGACCATCTCAGCCAAGTCGCTGACCAGCAGATCGCTCGCCGCCGCCAGATACTGGGCGCGGCGGTCGCAATTGCCGCCGGTGCAGTTGGCGGTGTCGTAGTCGGTGAAGGGGCGGTTGCCCGCGCCCGGCCCGGTGCCGTTCAGGTCCTGCCCCCACAGCAGGAACTCGATCGCATGATAGCCGGTGGCGACATTGGCCTCGATGTCGCCGGCCTCCTGCAACGTCCCGGACAGGAACTCGGGCGTAAGGTTGGTAGCATCGACCTTCTGGCCGTTGATCTCGATTTCCTTGTTGGCGATGACGTTCGCCGTATAAAGCGTGTTCTCGTCGGATTCGGTGCCGTAGCTCTTGTCGACATAGTCGATCAGGCCCTCGTCCAGCGGCCAGGCGTTCACGCGGCCTTCCCAGTCGTCGACGATTGCGTTGCCGAAACGGTAGGCTTCCGTCTGCTGGTAGGGGATGCGCGCCGCCTTCCAGGCATCCTTGGCGGCGGCCAGTGTCTCCGCCGACGGTTTTGCGATCAGCGCGTCGACAGCCTTGTCGAGCGCCTGCGCCGTGGTCAGCGCGTCGCCGTAGTTGGCCAGTGCGATGTCGGCATAGGTGGCGATCACCGCCTTCGGGTCGGTCTCGGCTTTGGCCGGCAGCACGAAGACGGCGGCGGTCAGCGCCACGGTCGCTGCCAGCGCGGCGATACGCGCCGCATGCCGGGTCGGATGAAATGCATGCGTCATACCAGTCTCCTCACGTCGAAAATTGCTTGATGTGCGCCACGCCGCGGCAGGCGCATGCACCAGCCTTGCCTGCAATGGCGGCGCGCCGATGAGCCGTGAAAGCGGCGGATTTTGGTGCCTTGCCTGCGCGCAAGACATGGAAAGAATTCACGAAAACCTCCAATCGCGTGGGGTCAAGGCCCAGACATCAAAGGCGCGCGCCCATTGGCGCACGCTTGCCCTTTACGGCTGCGGGGCCTGAAAAGTCAATGCGAATATTGAAAAAGCGCCTTCAAATCAATATGTTAGAACTGTTCTAAACTAGTCACCTTTTTGCAGGTGGGCCAGTGGCTTGGCTGCCTGCATCGTCCGGAGACGAGGCCGCCGGCTTGACATCAGGCTGGCCGAAGTGCGACGCCCCGCCGCACGCGGGTGTCGGCGGGAGACAATCGGGGCAACCGGCTCGCGGGCAAGATCATGCCTCTTCGCCGAAAAGGCGTGCGGCTTGGGAAAGCTTATTGGGATTCTACGCTGCCGGCGCATTTCGCTACCGGTATGGCATGGATCCTAGGGTCTGCGCACTCGCTTCGTTCCTGCTCCGCCCTAGGATGACGAAGAGAAGGCCGTTTCCGCCGATCGCCAACATTGGTGACTAGCGGCAAAGACCATGCATTCGTCATCCTAGGGCGGAGCAGGAGCGAAGCGAGTGCGCAGACCCTAGGATCCATGCCGTATCGGCGGCCAAGCACTCCGGCGGTGCAGAACTTCGTAGAACTGACAGCAGGCGGAAGATATCATGACCAACGGCGTCGTTATCATAGGTGCGGGACACGCCGGCGTGCAGGCGGCGGCCAGCCTGCGGGAGGAAGGTTTTGCCGGCCCCGTCACGCTGGTCGGCGACGAAAACGAGCTGCCCTACCACAAGCCGCCGCTGTCGAAAGCCTTTCTCAAGGACGCGCAGACCAAGCCGCAGGTACTGCGCGCCGAAGCTTTCTACACCGGCGCCGACATCGGCCTGCGTTTTGGCGTGCGCGTCGCCGCCATCGACACAACCGCGCGGCAGCTCACCTTCGAGGGTGGCGCAAAACTCGGCTTCGACCGGCTGATCCTCGCTACCGGCTCGCATCCACGCAGGCTGCCGCTTGACGGCGCGAACCTGGCCGGCGTTTTTTCGCTGCGCACCGTCTCCGACGCGCGCGCCATTCGCGACCATGCCGCGCAGGCGGAAAACGTCGTGGTTCTCGGCGGCGGTTTCATTGGACTTGAGATCGCCGCGACGCTCGCCGCCGGCGGACGCAAGGTGACGGTCGTCGAGGCGCAGGACCGCCTGCTCGGCCGCGCCGTCGCGCCCGCCGTTTCCGCCCATGTCGCCGGGCGGCTTGCCGCCTCCGGCATCCGCCTGCTGATGCGCACCACCGTCGAGCGCCTCGACGGCGAAAACGGCCGTGTCGTCGCCGTCACCACTTCGGCGGGCGAGCACATCCCGGCCGACATGGTGCTGGTCGGCATCGGCGCGGTCGCCACCACCGAACTCGCCGAGGCTGCCGGCCTCGCGGTGACAAACGGCATCCGCGTCGATCCGCAGATGCGCACGTCGGTTCCCGAGATACTCGCCGTTGGCGACGCGGTGAATTATCGCCACTGGCATTCCGGCGCCGATGTCCGGCTGGAATCGGTGCAGAACGCCACCGACCAGGCGAAACTCGCCGCCCGCACCCTCACCGGCCACGACGACCCCTACACGGCGGTGCCGTGGTTCTGGTCCGACATCGGCGACATGAAGCTGCAGATGGTCGGGCTGCCCGGTGCTAGCGACCGTGCCATTCTTGCCGGCGATCCGGCTGAAAACCGTTTTTCCGCCTTCCACTATGCCGGCGACAGGCTGACAGCGATCGAGTCGGTCAACCGCCCGGCCGACCATATGATGGGGCGTAAAATGCTCGCCGCTGGCTTTTCGCCCGATCCGTCCGACGTCGTCGCCGGCGATCTGAAGGACGCCTTCGCGCGGTGGCAGCAGGGGGAGTAGCGCTGGGGGACAGTTTACTTTTCCGCCCGCGCCATTCTTCAAGCGCATCACCCTTTCCGCGGAAAAGTAAACTGTCCCCGGCATTTTTCCGTCGCGCTTCCGCCATCCCGCTGTCAGCAGCCTCCTCCTGGCCCAATGGCATTGACCATGGCCGCGGCCTATAAACCCGCTCCCGAAAATGCCGCGAGGCCGACATGAATCCGATCACCGGCAGCCGCCGCAAGGCCGCACTCGCCTTCATCTTCGTCACCGCGGTGCTCGACATCATCACCATGGGCATCATCATCCCGGTGCTGCCGCCGCTGATCGAGGAGTTCGCCGGCTCGAACGCGCAAGCCGGGTGGATCAATGGCGTGTTCGTGGCGCTGTGGGCCGGTGCACAGTTCGTCTGCTCGCCGGTCGTCGGCTCGCTCTCCGACCGCTACGGACGCCGCCCTGTCATCCTTTTGTCCTGCGCCGGGCTCGCCGCCGACTACGTGCTGATGGCGCTGGCGCCGAGCCTCTGGTGGCTGGCGCTCGGCCGCATCGTCGCCGGCGTCACTTCGTCGAGCTTCACCACCGTCTTCGCCTACATGGCCGACATCACCCCGCCCGAGGGCCGGGCTCGTGCCTACGGGCTGATCGGCGCGGCATTCTCCGGCGGCTTCGTGTTCGGCCCGGTGCTGGGTGGGTTTCTGGGCGAGATATCGCCGCGCGCCCCGTTCTGGTTCGCGGCGGGGCTTGCTGGCGTCGCCTTCCTTTATGGCCTGTTCGTACTGCCGGAATCGCTTGCGCCGGAAAAGCGGATGGCCTTCTCCTGGGCGCGCGCCAACCCGTTCGGCGCGCTGAAGCTGCTGCGCTCGCACACCGAACTGTTCGGGCTCGCCTCCGTCAATTTCCTGCTTTATTTCGCCCACCACGTCTTCTCCGCCGTCTTCGTGCTTTACGCCGGCGACCGCTATGGCTGGGGACCGTGGCAGGTCGGACTGGTGCTGGCGCTGGTCGGCGTGCTCGACATGAGCGTGCAGGGACTGCTCGTCGGTCCGGCGGTAAAGCGCTTCGGCGACCGCGCGGTGATGGTGTTCGGCCTGTTCGGTGGCGCGGTCGGCATCGCCTGCATGGGGCTGGCGCCTACCGGCTGGCTGTTTGCCGCCGCGATGATCCCCAATGCGCTGTGGGGCCTGTCCATGCCGACCTTGCAGTCGCTGATGACGCGGCTGGTCTCCGAATCCGAGCAGGGCCAGTTGCAAGGCGCCAATATGAGCGTCGCGTCGATCGCCGGCGTCGCCTCGCCGCTGTTCTTCGGTGCGGTCTATGCCGCCACCGTGCAGCCCGAAAATTTTGCACCGTTTCCGGGCCTGTCCTTCCTCATCGCAGCCGCGACCCTGCTTTTGGGCGGCCTGCTCGGCTGGGTGGTCGCCCGGCGTGCCGCTGAGGCAGAGGCGCGGGCGCCGGCCTGATGTTGCACTTTCGGGCAAGTTGGGCCGCAAAAGGTTCAAATACCCTGCGAAAGACGGTAAGGAACTTTGACCGCTGGAGACCCGCGATGGCATCGATCCCGCCCGTCTGCGATTTCGGCTGGCAGGCCGTCGACGCGGTGCTGCCGGGCACTGACGGCAAGCGCCATTCGGTGCTTGGGCAGGCCGGGCCGAACGGCCTCGTCGTTGCCTTCATCTGCAACCACTGCCCCTATGTGCGCGCCGTCATCGACCGCATCGTCCGCGACGCCGCTGACCTCAAGCCGCGGGGCATCGGCTTCGTCGCGGTAAACTCCAACGACGCATCGGCCTATCCCGCCGATTCCTTCGACAAGATGAAGCTTTTTGCAGCCGAGCGAGGCTTCGGCTTCGCCTATCTGCAGGACGAGGACCAAACCCTCGCCCGCGCCTATGGCGCCGCCTGCACTCCGGATTTTTTCGGGTTCAACCGCGACCTGAAACTGCAATACCGCGGCCGGCTCGACGCTTCGCGAAAGGAAGTCGGCCCAAGTGAGATGCGCCGCGACCTTTTCGAAGCGATGGCTGAAATCGCCCGCACCGGCCAGGGCCCGCGCGACCAGATCGCCTCGGTCGGCTGCTCGATCAAATGGAAGGACGCGGCGTGATGAGTACGCGATCGCAACGGGGTGGATACCTGCTCGCAACTTTCTTGATACGGCTTCAAAATTTTGCGCGTGCGAATGGAAACAGCGTTCTGATACGTTCTTGTCATCAAGGGAGATCAAGGCCAGCCGCCGGTGGCCGATGATGGAGGCCGGGGAGTTTGCGGCATTTCGCCGCCGCGCCGGAAGGTATAGTTGAAATAGGCGGGCAAGGGCGCGATACGGTTCTGCCCAAGGGTACCGAGGGAACGTTCCCCAGGGAGCTTTAAAGCTGATGGATTTCGAGACTTTCTTCGCCGAAAAGCTGGACGGCCTGCACAAGGAAGGCCGCTACCGGGTGTTCGCCGATCTGGAACGCCGCGCCGGCCTGTTTCCACGCGCCTTGCGCTATGCCGGCGAGGAGGCCCGCGAAGTCACCGTCTGGTGCTCCAACGACTATCTCGGCATGGGCCAGAATCCTGCCGTACTCGCCGCCATGCATGAAGCGCTGGAGAAATGCGGCGCCGGCGCCGGCGGCACGCGCAACATTTCCGGCACCAATCACTACCATGTCCTGCTCGAGCGCGAACTCGCCGACCTGCACGGCAAGGAAGGCGCGCTGCTGTTCACCTCCGGCTACGTCTCCAACTGGACGACGCTGTCGACGCTCGGCGCCAACATTCCCGGCTGCGTCATCTTCTCCGACGAAGGCAACCACGCCTCGATGATCGAGGGCATTCGCCATTCCAAGGCGCAAAAGCGCATCTGGAAGCACAATGACCCGGCCGATCTCGACCGCGTACTCTCCGAATATGGTGCCGACGTGCCGAAGATCGTCGCCTTCGAGAGCGTCTATTCGATGGACGGCGACATCGCGCCGATCGCCGAGATCGTCGCCATCGCCGAAAAGCACGGCGCCATGACCTATCTCGACGAGGTCCATGCGGTCGGCATGTATGGCGCGCGCGGCGGCGGCGTCGCCGAGCGCGACGGCCTGATGGACCGCATCACCATCATCGAGGGCACGCTGGGCAAGGCGTTCGGCGTGGTCGGCGGCTACATCACCGGTTCGGCAAAACTCATCGACTTCATCCGCTCTTTCGCCAGCGGCTTCATCTTCACCACGGCCCTGCCGCCGCATGTGGCGGCCGGCGCGCTGGCCTCGATCCGCCACCTGAAGGCCAGCCCGTTCGAGCGCGCCCGCCACCAGGATCGCGTGCGGAAAGTGCGCGCCGGCCTCGACCGTATCGGCATCCCCTACATGGCCAACACCAGCCACATCGTGCCGGTGATGGTCCGCGACGCCGCCAAGTGCAAGTGGATCAGCGATATCCTGCTCGACCGCTACAGCGTCTATGTGCAGCCGATCAACTATCCGACCGTGCCGCGCAAGACCGAGCGCCTGCGCATCACGCCGTCGCCGCTGCACACCGACGCCGACATCGACCATCTGATCCACTCGCTGTCGGATCTGTGGTCGCAATGCGCCCTGGCGCGGCAGGTTGCCTGACGAACGTAGGAAATCCGGGGACAGTTTACTTAATTCCGATCACCGTCCTTGCCGCGTCACCGGCCGAGTTCGGAATTAAGTAAACTGTCCCCGGATTTTACGCTCGGCCAAGCCGGCTAAATAAACTTATTCCGCTGGCGTCACGCGCTCCCAAAACTCGTTGAACTCGACGCTGTCGAAGAAGGCGTGCGCCTTGACCACCTTGCCGTCCTTCATGTCGAGGAACCACGCATAGGTGTTCTTGTAAGGCTGGCCGTCTCGGGCCGTGCCGGCGGCGTCGAAGAATACGACCACCGTGTCGCCCTCGGCATACATGTTGCGGATCGTCGGCTTCAGGCCGACGCTCATGCGCGCGTTAAACGGGCGGATCACCTCCGTGATGAACGCCTCCTTGCTGGGATAGGTCTTCGAGGCGGCCGAGCGGCCGACGATGGTCCAGTTCGCATCGTCCGCCAACAGGTCGTAGGGGCTGCCGGTGCCGGCCCCCCAGGCGTCGAATTTTGCCGCGAGCGCCGCCTTGTTGTTTGCTTCGATGTCCGTGGACTGTGCCATGGCGGGGGCTCCGGAAAGGGCAAAGATGGAAAGCAGTGTCAGGGCGTATCGGCGCATTGAATTCGTTCCTCGATCGATCGACGCGCGAGCCTGAGCTCGCGCTGGACAGGGGGTCGGGAGCTCAATCCGTCAGGCCGGGCCTGATGGATCCTTGATCAGGCTCAGATCGTGTTCTCCCACGCCTTCAACTGATGCGCTTTCAGCATGTCCTCGATGACCTTCGGCACGACGTTGCGGAATTTGCCCTCGTCGGCCGGCACGATCTCGATCATGCGGTCGATCATCTCCTTCGGGTCCATCTTGCCTTCCGGCGTGGCGAAGAAGTCGTCAAAACCCTTTCGCAGGTCGGCGCGCTTGGTAAAATTCTTGGAATCGTCGAGCCAGCGGAACGGGTTGTCGGCCATCGTCTCGTTGTAGCCGGTGTAATACGCGCCGGGATTGATGGTCTGAACCTTGATGCCGTAGGACGCCAGTTCCTGCTGCATCGCCTCGGCAAACGATTCCAGCGCGTGCTTGGTCGAGACATAGGTGCCCCAGTTGGCCGGCGTGAACAGGCCGCCCATCGATGAGGTGAAGACGACCTTCTTGCCCTTGGCCTTGCCCTCCCGCACCCAGCGCTGGACCACCCCCTGGGTCAGCACCAGCGGCAGGAAGACGTTGACCTCATAGTTCTTGCGCACGATATCGATCGGGATCTCCCAGACGGGGCCTGCCTCGCCCATGCCGGCATTGTTCCACAGGACGTCGATGTCCCAGCCCTGTGCCTGCCGGATGTCGTAGGGATCGGTGAGGTCGAGCCGCTCCACGCGGAAATTCTTCAAGCCAAGCGCCGCCGCTTCCTCGCGCAGCGGGGTGACCTGCGACGAGACCTGCGTGGTCGCGATGATCGAATGGCCGTTCTTGGACATGCCGATGGAAGCGGCCTTGCCGAAGCCGGAGCCCGCACCGGTGACGAGAATGGTCTTGCTCATGAAAAGTCCTTTCAATGCTTGGGAATTTTCTTCTGGGAAACGGTCAAACGCCGAGTGCCGCAACAGCGGCCTCAGCAATTTCCAGGTCTTGCGCAACCGCACCGCCCGACACGCCGACGGCGCCGATCATCGCGCCCGCGGTATCGCGCAGCGGAATGCCGCCGGCGAACGGCGCCAGCCCGCCATTGGAAAATTCCAGCGCATGCGCTGGCGCGCCCGGCTTGCAATAGTCCCAGACCGCCTCGCTGCTCGTCTCGAACAGCACGGCGGTGCGGGCCTTGCGCAGGGCGATGTCGATCGAGCCCAGCACCGCGCCGTCCATGCGGCTGAATGCCTTCAGATGCGCTCCCGCGTCGAGCACTGCGACGATGACCGGCACGCCGATGACAGTCGCCTTTGCCTCGCCTGCTGCAATGACGGTTTTGGCCTGGTTGAGAGAGAGCACGAAATACCTCTGGATTGGTGGCAACCGGCGGACGCCGGCGCTTCGATGGGACGCCGTCGGCATGAGCTGCGCGTGCAATGCGTCTATGCATCAGCACAGGCCGCCGACAGCGCATCCTGCCATGGCGGCCCCGTTCCCTGCCTTGGGATGGATGAGGGGAAACTATTCCGTGGGCGTCGGCCGCGCTATCGCGATATTGCGGCGACTATCGCGATCTTGCGATTGGCTGTTCACACGAAAGTCATCTGCTGTTTGCGTAGTTCAAACGCGAGCGACGCCGATCGTCTCGGCACTCGACCGGGGCGAAGCGACGCTTCGAAGGGTGGGAAAACAGGTTGCTCGCCTTGGCAACCAATCACGCGAAATATGTTGCAAGAGTCTTGCGGTGAGGAACTGATGGCGCCCCTCAAATCCCCCGGCGGAACTCCGACGGCGTCGTTCCGGTCACCTTGCGGAAGCTCGCTGCAAAGGCCGACGGCGTCCTGTAGCCGACGGCCAGAGCGATCTCGGTGATGCTATGGCGTGGATCGGCCAGCAGCTCGCGGGCGCGCTCCATGCGCATGCGGGTCAGCCACTCGTAGGGCGTGCGTCCCGTTGCCAGCCGGAAGGCAGTACAGAAATGGAAGCGGCTGAGATTGAGCTCGGCCGCCAGTTCGTCCAGCCCTATGGTGCGGTCCAGCCGATCGCGCATATAGCCGGTCACCTTGCGCACCTGCCAGGCGAGCAGGCCGCGCGCCGGCACCGGCGCCGCCGGCTTCGCCAGCGAAGAATGATTTCGGATGAGATGAAGGCAGAGATGGTCGAGCGCCTGCTCGGCGAACAGGCTGGAAGCTTGCTCCGGCTTGCTGGCGTAGCGGTTGAGCATCCGCATGATATGCGAGCCGATGACATCCTCCTCGCCGATGCTGGGCACCAGCTCGATCGCCTTTCCCCCCGGCAGCCACTGTTCGGCGAAACTCTTCAGCCGCGTATTGCTCAGGAACACGTAGGACAGCCGCCCCTCCTCCTCGATATCCCAGCGGCCGCCCCAATTGGCCGGAATGACCGCCGTGGTGCCGGGGCGGCCCACCGCCTCGCGCCGAAAATTTCCGCACCGCCACGCCCGCTTCACCGGCGCGCCATAATAGGTCGCGACGACATGCACGGGCACTTCGGGCATGGTTTCGTGCAGCGCCGGATGCAGCCATCGCGTGGTGATCAGCGTCTCATGCGCGGGAATCTCGGCGATGGTGGGTTCGACGCCGGCAATCACGTCGACGCAGGCGTCCAGCGCCATGCGCTGCACGGAGGGCGCGCTGGCGCAATCGGCGGCCGGACGATCGTTTGCGTGGACGTTGCGGCCCATGCTTGGCACCCCCCTCAAGTGCTTCCGTCCCGATCTGCATCCCGTGCGAGCGGTCGATCTGGAGAGATCAAGGTGACCGCGCGTACCGCGAACAGCCTCTCTCAGCGGCATCGATAGAATGGTCGCGCCGACCCGACAAGCAGGGTTTGGGAACATTCCGTCCAGCGGAACCAGATGCCGCTGGCGCGCAAGACCGAGCGCCTGCGCATCCCGCCTTCGCCGTTGCACACCGGCGCCGACATCGACCACCCGATCCACTCGCTGTCGGACCTGTGGTCGCAATGCGCGCTGGCAAGGGCTGTGGCGTAAGGAATCCACGGCTCTCAACCCCCAAATTCCTGGCGGGCCGCCTCGCGGACTTCCGAGGGAATGGCGCCGAAACGGCGGCGGAAGACGCGGTTGAAATAGGACAGGTCGCCGAAGCCGGCATCGAAGGCGACAGTGCTGATTTTTTGCCCGATGCGCAGCGGATCGGTGAGCATTCGGTGCGCGCGGGCAAGCCTTTGGCCGAGAACGAAATCGGTAAACGTCGTCCCCTCCGCCTCGAATGCCATCTGCACCGAGCGCGGCGTCACGCGATGCCGCCGGGCAATGGCGTCGATCGACACGTCGCCGTCGAGATTGGCGGCGATATCGTCCTTGATCGCCCGCAGCCTTGCTGCCCGCGCCCCGCGGGCGCGCGCCTGCTCCGCCGCATCGCGCGTTGCGCCAAGCGCCAGCGCTGCGAGATCGTGGACATGGGACGCCACGACGCGCTGCAGATCGGGCTTGGCCAGCATCTCGGCCTTGTTCACCGTCCCGAGATAGCCTGAAAGCAGTTGCAGCGCCTCCGACTGGCGCGGAATGGGCCGGATGAGACGATCGCCGAAGTCGGGCACCAGCGGCTCGATCGCCTTGACGGCCATCTTCAGCGTCATGAAGCGCGAGCCCGCCGGCACGTTGAGCCCGCCGGCCTCGCCTGAGATGAGAACGGCCTCGCCTTCGCCGAATGTCGTCTCCCGGCCGCCGAGGAACGCTTCGCGGCTGCCGGCGAGATTGATGGTCAGGAAGAGATGGTCGGGATCGACCTGCGCCCGCGAGCGGCGGACGCGAAGCCCCGAACTGGCCACCGACAGGATATCGAGCCCGGGCAGGGGTCGCACGCTGGAGGCGAACTCCGGCAATTCGCGGTCGGCCGGCGCGATGTCGCATTGCAGAAAGCCGCCATAGACATCGTGCAGCAGCGCCAGCCGGTTCTTCTCCGGCCAGTCGCTGGTCGAGAGCCGCGAGGAATTCGCGCTGTCGCCGTCCGAGGTCAATCCCCGCCTCACCGATCCGGGCGCAGAAAACCCCACCCGACCTGTCCGGAGCATACCACAACGCCAGCACGTGGCGAGCCGTCTGGAAAGCAGTGCCCGGCGGTCGCGACTTTCGCCGCAGTCCTACTCTTCCTTCGCGCCAGTCCAAGAGCCGGAGCCGAATCGCCTGTAGCACTTGCCGCCATCGAACCGCTGGTTCGTCATCAAGCAACACTCAGGAGTTACAGCCATGGCTACCCCTTCTTTTTCTGGTTTCGAATTCGTGGTCAACACGACCACGGCGGGCTTTCAGCAGAACCCCTCCGTCGCCGGTCTTGCCAACGGCAAGTTCGTCGTCACATGGCAGGACGAGGCCGACGCCACCGGCTTCACCAGCATCCGCACGCAGCTATTCAATGCCGACGGCAGCAAGCTCGGCGACGAGACCGCCGTCAACGGCAACGAGAATACCGATTCCGCCCAGCCGTCCGTGACCGTGCTCGCCGACGGCCGCTATGTGATCGCTTGGACCCAACTCGCGCCCAACGATACGGGCGACGGTTCCGGGTCGAGCGTCAAGGCGCGCATCTTCAACGAAAACGGCACGCCTGACACCGACGAGTTCATCCTCAACGTGACGACGCAGCTCAATCAGGGCGACGTCTCGATCTCGGCGCTGGCCGATGGCGGCTTCGCCGCCTCCTGGGGTCATGATTCCGGCAATGTCGACCTGGACATCCGCGGCCGTGTCTTCAATGCCGACGGGACGCCGCGCAGCAGCGTTGAGGTGTTCATCGACGGCAGTCCCGGGCTCGAGCTGAACTCGACGACCGCCGGTCTCGCCGGCGGTGGTTTCGTCACCGTCTGGACCGACTCCGGCGGCGACGGCGAGACCGATGGGTTCGGCTCGCATATCCGCGCCGAGATTTTCGATGCCAGCGGCACGAGCGTCGGCGGCGAGTTCGTCGTCAATTTCTCGGTCACCGACAACCAGTTCGACCCGACGGTTGTGGCGCTGGCCAATGGCGGCTTCGCGGTCGCATGGACCCATACTTTCGACGACAACGACACGGACGCGGTCCTGCGCATCTTCAATGCCAACGGCCTGCCGCAGACCCGGGATGTCTTCATCGACGACGACGTCAATACCAACGAAGACAACG
This sequence comes from Mesorhizobium sp. IMUNJ 23232, assembly GCF_044326205.1. Classification (NCBI taxonomy): domain Bacteria; kingdom Pseudomonadati; phylum Pseudomonadota; class Alphaproteobacteria; order Hyphomicrobiales; family Phyllobacteriaceae; genus Mesorhizobium; species Mesorhizobium sp. IMUNJ 23232. Next base: position 50,886 of record NZ_JBIRCY010000042.1, on the reverse strand, counting down.
TGTCGATGACTGCCCTTTCGGACGGCAATCTGTTCGTCGCCTGGCGGGACGCAGGCAGCGCCGGCGAGAGCGACGGATCCGGAGCCCACATTCGCGGCAAGGTCATCAGCGGCGTCGACGGCAGCGACGTGGGCGGCGAAACCGACGAAATCGTCATCAACACGACCGTTCCGTTCGACCAGTTCCAGCCGTCGGTGACGGCGCTCGCCGATGGCCGGGTCATGGTCTCGTGGACGGACGCAAGCCAGCAAGGCAGCGCCACCAGTTTCGACGTCCGCGCCCAGATCATCGATCCACGCACGGCGGCCGTGAACCTCACCGGCACCGCTGCGGCCGACGACTGGGTGGGCACCGGCTTCGCCGATACGCTGAACGGCAAGGGCGGCGCCGACAGGATGGCGGGTGCCGCCGGCAACGACACCTATTTCGTCGACAACGCCAAGGACGTCGTCGTCGAGGCAGCCGGCAAGGGCAATGACCTCGTCGCCACCAGCGCCAGCTATGTGCTTGCGGCCGGCGCCGAGGTCGAGACGCTGCGGACGACCTCCAACAGCGGCATCTCGGCCATCGAGCTGATCGGCAACAATTTCGCCCAGACGATCATCGGCAACAACGGCGCCAACGTGATCAAGGGCGGCGGCGGCGCCGACATCATGCAGGGCCTGGACGGCAACGACATCTATTTTGTCGACAATTCCGGCGACGTCGTCATAGACACTCAAGGCCAGGAGAACCTTGTCGCGACCACCGTCAGCTACACACTCGGCGCCGCGGCACAGATCGATGAGTTCAGGACCACGTCCAATGGCGGCACCACCGCCATCGACCTCACTGGCAACGGCTTTGACCAGGACATCGACGGCAATGCCGGGGCCAACACGCTGCGCGGCCTCGGCGGCGACGACGTGATACGGGGCCTTGGCGGCAACGACAAGCTGCTGGGCGGCGACGGAGCCGACGCGCTCACCGGCGGACTAGGCTTTGACAAGCTCACAGGCGGCGGCGGCAAGGACGCGTTCGAGTTCCTGGCTCTGACGGAATCCGGCATCGGCACGGCCAAGGCCGACCAGATCACCGACTTCACCGCCGGCGACAGCATTGATGTCGCCGTCATCGACGCCATCGCGGGCGGCTTGGACAACGCCTTCAAGCTCGACGCCGGCGGCGCCTTCGTTGCCGGCGAGATCCGCCAGACGGTGTCCGGCGGTAACCTCGTCCTCGACTTCAACGTCGACGCCGACGCGACGGCGGAGATGTCGGTGGTGCTGGTCGGCCAGACCAGCCTGCTCTCCGCTGGGGACTTCATCCTCTGAGGAGCCCATCGCCCACGACAGTTCACCGGCGCGCGATCCTGTCGCGCGCCGGTTTTTTCAGCGAGGTCAAAATATCTCCGCGGAAACTGCAACAGATAAAAGCGCGCTGTGATCTCCATCCTTATGACGGCGGATCGATCCTCCCCCGATTGCCCCGCGCGCGCCCACATGACATAGCTCCCGGCAAACCGGAGACGTCAGGGTGCAGGACAAAAAGCTGCTGAGGGTACTGGGCGGCGAGACCGTGTTCCCGCCGCCGCTGTGGATGATGCGGCAGGCAGGGCGCTATCTCCCCGAATACCGCGCGGTGCGCGAAAAGGCCGGCTCCTTCCTCGACCTCTGCTACAATCCGGATTTCGCCGTCGAGGTGACGCTGCAGCCGATCCGCCGTTTTAATTTCGACGCGGCGATCCTTTTTTCGGACATCCTCGTCGTGCCGCATGCGCTCGGCCGCGACCTGCGCTTCGTCGAGGGTGAGGGCCCGCGCCTGACCCCGATCGAGGCCGCCGAAATCCCCCGCCTCGGCGAGGTGAATAACTTCCATGCACATCTGGCGCCGGTCTACGAGACCGTCTCCCGACTGCGCGCCGAACTGCCGCAGGAGACTGCGCTGATCGGCTTCTGCGGCGCCCCGTGGACGGTTGCCACCTATATGATCGCCGGCCGCGGCACGCCGGACCAAGGGCCGTCGCGGCTGTTCGGTTATCGCGAGCCCAAAGCCATGGCCGCCTTGCTTTCGAAACTGGCGAAGGTCTCCGCCGACTATCTCATCCGCCAGATCGACGCCGGCGCCGATGCGGTGCAGATTTTCGACTCCTGGGCGGGCGTGCTCGACGAAGCCTCCTTCGAGGCCTGGTGCGTCGAACCGGTTGCCGAGATCGTCCGGCGGGTACGCGAAAAACATCCGGCCACGCCGATCATCGGCTTTCCGCGCGGCGCCGGCAGCCTGTACGCCGGCTACCGCGAACGGACCGGCGTTACCGCGCTCGGCCTCGACTGGTCGGTGCCGCTTTCGCAGGCCCGTGCCCTTCAGGTCGGCGGCGCGGTGCAGGGCAACCTCGACCCACTGCGGCTGGTGGCAGGTGGGCGGGCGCTGGACGAAGGCGTCGATCTCATTCTGGACGCACTGGGTAACGGTCCGCTGGTCTTCAACCTCGGGCACGGCATCACCCCGGACTGCCCTGTCGAGAATGTGGACAGGATGGTCAAGCGGGTGCGTGCGGTGCAAGGGTGAAGTTCGTTGCGGCCGGCTCGTGCCAGGGGTCATTTACTATGGCCGTCAACGCCGCCCGTCCTTCGGACTGCTCTGACGGCGCGTGCGATCGAAGTCGACAGCAGATGATATGAGTTCCGATGGCCGCAATGCATCTCATCTGCCACGTCAGGCCTGTTCACCTCAACACGAGACCACCGTCAGGTTCGATCGGCTTAAAACCCGGTTCTTGTCGCGTCAAAACGGCTTGCCGTCCGGTCTGTTACGGCATTTCCTACTGACATCGCGCGCAAGCCATTGTTCTAAAATGATATTCGAGACATGACCTGAAAATCCCACTCACCAGCGTTACCCGACCGCCTGACGCCAGTGCGCGGGATAAGACAACCATTTCGGTTCCGGAACGATCACTGTTTCCATGCCGTCGGTAGGCTTGAAATCCGGTCCCGCGCAGAGCAACGCCGCGCCGATGCTGGTGCCGGTGCTGCCTTTCGACGCCACCACGCGCCGCCCGCTGGCGCTCGCCAGCATCCTGATAAAACAGCGGTTTTGGCCAAATGGTCCTTCTACGATCGTGTCGCCCTGCGCACCGATCAAGTCCAGGCAGGACGCCGTCATCATCGCCAGATAGAAGGAGACAGCCGCGAAGCGTGCGCCGGGACTGGAGGGCTCGGCCGGCAACCATTCGGCCTTGCGATGCTGGAAGGGACCGGACCCCCGATCGATGGACGGTGTCAGGAGCACCGGCGTCTTCAACACGGTCTCGATTTCCGCCTGGCTCGGGTCGACGCCCTTGTCGCCGATCAGCAGCGAAAACTCCCGCCCGCCCATGAAGCGCGCCGACGGCACCGGATCGCCGAAGGCATTGACGTTGATCAGCGTATCGCGAGCCGGATCAAGCACTTGCCGCTCGCCGCCGACTGACATGACGATAATCCAGGTGCCGGTCGATACCACCGTCAACGGCGCTTTTCTCGACAACAGGTGGGGATAAAGCGAGGCATTGGAATCATGGATGCCGCAATAGACGGGCGTGTCGGCGGCAAGGCCGGTTTTCTCAGCGATTTCAGGCAGTAAGCCGCCCAGCCGGTCACCGGCCTTGCGTACCGGCGCCAACTTTTTGCGCCAGTCCAGCCGGTCGACCAGGCCGGAAAAATCCCGCTTTTGCGGGTTCCAGAGATCGGTGTGGGCACCCAGCGACGTCGCCTCGTTGGCCGCCGCTCCGCACAGCCGGAACGCCCAGTATTGCGGATACGTCAGGATCGTCGCAACCCGTTGAAAATCCGCCGGAAATGCCCGCGATTGCCAGAAGAATTGCGCTCCGAGATTGAGCCCGCCGGGCAGACGTGGTGAGCCAGTCTCGGCAAAGTTCGGTCGCAAAAGATCATAGTCTGCAAGGGTCGTTTCGGGTCCGGAATGTTCATAGTCGAGCATCGGCAAGGCAAGGCTGCCGTCGGCCGCCAGCAGAACGCCCGATGCGCCGTGGGTGGTCACAACAATCGCATCGGGCCGCGTCAGCCTGCCAAGCTCGGCCAGTCCGTCGAGCATGACTGCCCACAGCCGGTCGGTGTCGAAATGTGGATAAGGGTCTGAATTGTCGACGGAATTCGCCGTGCGCGCGACGACCGTTTCCTCCAGCGTGGAGAGGTCTACCAATGCCACCTTGGCGTTGCTCTTGCCGATATCGATGACGGCGACAATGCGGACTTTCGACAAGCCGCTCACTCCATGTGGAAGACGGTCTCGAGCGGCACCGCGACCGGTTCGCCTGCGGCGTTGTATTCCATGATGTCGGACATGAAATCCCACCAGCGGCGCATCACCGGATGCTTCGGCAGATCGTCCATCGTGTGGTCGTCGCGGCGCCAAAGCACCCCGAAAAGCTGGTTCGTTTCGGAATCGAAATGAATGGAATAGTCCGAAACTCCTGCTTCTTTCAGCAGTTCAACCAGTTCCGGCCAGATCTCGTCGTGGCGGCGTTTGTATTCGGCCGTCATGCCGGGTTTCAGCCGCATCCGGAAGGCAAATTTCTCCATCAGATCACCTGCTTGTTCTCAGCCCGAGCTTGTCGGCGATGCGCGGAATAGCGATCACCGCGATCAGCAGCAGGCCGATATAGACGCTGACCACCTGCCCCGGAATATTGTTCAGCGACATACCGAAGGTGACAAGCCCTAGCGTCAGAACGGCCAGGAAGACACCAAGGATGGAGCCGACGCCGCCGGCAATCGACACGCCGCCGAGGATGACCATGGTGACGATGTCCAGTTCCCAGCCGATGGCGATGTTGGAGCGCATCGACCCCAGCCGCGCCGTCAGCAGGGCTGCGGCCAATCCCGACAGCAGGCCGGACACGACGAAGAGCAAAAAAGTTAGCCGATCGACCGGAATGCCGGAGAACCGCGCCGCGACCGGGTTGGAGCCGATGGCGAAGAGTTTCCGGCCGGTCGCGGTCTTATGCAGGACGATGCCGAAGACAACGGTCAGCACCAGAAAGATGAGGAAAGACAAGGGGATCGGCGGAACGAATAGCCAGGGGATGCCGGTCTCCTTCATCTTGATGAAATAGCTCTGACCGAGTTCCAAAAACTCCGGCGGATATTTCGTCTTCGCCTGGTCGCCCAGGATCACCTGTGTGAAGCCGCGGAACAACGACATGGTGCCGATAGTCACCACGATCGACGGCAGGCCGGCATAGGTGACGAGGAAGCCGTTGAAAACGCCGCATAAAATCCCGATGCCAATACCGGTGGCGAACAGCCCGGTCGGTCCAAATCCGGCCTCGGCCGCGTAACCGATGCCCATGGCGGCCAGCGCCACAATCGCTGCCACCGACAGGTCGATCTGGCGCACCAGGATCAGCAGCGCCATGGCCAGCGCGATGATCGCTTTTTCGGAAAAGTTGAAAGTGGCGTCGGCCAGGTTGAAAACGTCGAGGAAGTAGGGCGAGACGATGGTATTGACCACGATGGTCAGCACCAGGAGGATGACCAGGATCACTTCCCAGCGTAACAGCACATCGCGCGCTCGGCGCGGTGCGGCGTCCAGCACCGTGTAACGGCTTTCGGAGGGCGGCATCGCGTTCATGCCCGCACCCGTCCGATGCGCCGCGCTTCCGGCAGGATGAGTTTTTCAGGCCGCCGCTCGGCGCGCGCATTGATGACCACGGCGGCGAGAATGACCGCGCCGGAGATCGCCATCTGCCAGAAAGGCGAGATCTGCAGGACCGGCAGCGCTGTCATGACGATGCCGAGGAACAGCGCGCCGAGCAGTGTGCCGGCGACCGAACCGACGCCGCCGCCGATCGAGACGCCGCCGATGACGCAGGCGGCGATGACCGTCAGTTCGTAGCCATTGGCGATCTCCGAATAGGCGACGCCGTAGCGGGCGACCCAGAGGTAGCCGCAAAGTCCCGCCACTGCGCCGGAGATTGCATAGGCCAGCAGTTCCTGCTTGCGCTGATCGATGCCGCAGTAGCGCGCCGCGACCGGATTGCCGCCGACGGCGTAGAGGCCGCGGCCGGCCCTTGTCAGGTTGAGGAAGACCCAGAATAGGACGGACACGCCAATGGCGATCCAGACCGGACTTGTCAGGCCGAGGAACATGTGTTTGGGGAATGCTTGGAATTCCACGCCCATTTCGGAAGCATTCACCTGGTCGCCCTTGGCGATGATGATGATCATGCCGCGATAGACCGCGAGCGTGCCTAGTGTCACCACGATTGGCGGGATGCCGAGAAAGGCGATCAGGCCGCCATTGATCAAGCCAAGCACCAGCCCGGTGATCACGCCGGCAAGAATCATCAGCAACAGCGGCGTGTCGGGATAGTACTGGCTGACGAGGGCGGCGATCATGCCCGACAGCGCGAGGTTGGCGGCGACCGACAGGTCGATGCCGCGCGTCAGGATGACCACCATCTGCGCCAGCGCCATCATGAACAGAACGGAGGTCTCGGTGAGCAGGTCACTGATGTTCTCCCAGGCCAGGAACACCGGCTGGTAGGCGCCGATGACCGCGACACCGACGATCAGGATCAGCCCGAGCGCAAGCTCGCGATAGTTGAAGATGCCTTTCACGCGGCCTCCTTCGCGGCGCCGGTGGCCGCGCCGACGATCTGCTCGGCGCTCCAGGCACCGCGCTTGAACTCGTCGACCATGCGGCCTTCCTTCATGACGATGACGCGGTCCGCCAGTCCCATGACCTCTGGCAGTTCCGAGCTGATCAGCACAACGGCGAGACCATCCTGCGCCAGTTCGCCGATGAAATCATGCACGGCCGCCTTGGAACCGACGTCGATGCCTTTCGTCGGCTCGTCCAGCACGATCACCTTCGGCCGCGTCGCCAGCCATTTGGCGATCGCCACCTTCTGCTGGTTACCGCCGGAAAGCTCACCCAGCTTCTGCTCCCAACTCGCCGCCTTGACCGCCAGCCGCCGCCCGAGCGAGCGCGTCGCTTCCTGTTCGGCGGAACGCGACAGGAACAGGCCGCGCACATATTTCGACAGGTTGGCCAGCGTCACGTTCTCCCGGATGCCGAGGGAAAGGATCGCGCCCTGATCCTGCCGGTCCTCTGGCACGTAGGAAATGCCGGCGGCAATGGCGTCCGACGGTGCGTTGATCGCAAGCTGTTTGCCGTCTAACGAGACTGTTCCGCGTGTCACCGGCGTGATGCCGAACAGGCCCTGCATGGCCTCCGTCCGGCCCGCCCCGACCAGCCCGTAGAGGCCGAGAATCTCCCCCTTGCGCAGGTCGAAGGAGACGTCGGCATATTCTGTGGCGTTCGACAGACCTTTGACTGATAGCACGACCTCGCCGATCGGCACATCGCGTTTCGGAAACACCTGGTCAACCGGGCGGCCGACCATCATGCGTACAAGCTGCGCCTCCGTGACGGAAGAGATCGGGCCTTCGCCGACCTTCTCGCCGTCGCGCAGGCAGACGAAATCGTCGGCGATGCGGAAGATTTCATCGAACTTGTGGCTGATGAAAACGATGGCGTGGCCTTCCGCCTTCAGTTGCTCGACGATGCGGAAAAGGTCGTCGATCTCGTTGGCCGAGAGGGCCGCGGTCGGCTCGTCCATGATGACGACGCGAGCCTCGTGCGACAGCGCGCGGGCGATTTCCACCAGGTGTTTTTGTGCCACCGACAGGCGCTTCAGCTTGAATTCGGGTGGGATGGGCGCGTCGATGCGCTTCAGCAACTCAGCCGATTTCGTCCGCATCTCGGTCCAGTCGACGAGACGTGTCGACGCCGTCGGCATGTGGCCCATGAAAATGTTCTCGGCCACCGATAGCTCGTCGAACATCACCGTTTCCTGGTGGATCGCGGCGATGCCAGCGGCCCAGGAGTCGCGCGGCGAGGAGAAGGATTTCGGCTCACCGCCGACGCGGATTTCGCCGGTTTCAAGCCGGTAGATGCCGGTCAGCAGCTTGACGATGGTGGATTTGCCGGCGCCGTTCTCGCCTATGATCGCGGTGACGCGGCCGGGCTGCAGCGACAGGCTGATGTCGTGCAGCGCCCTGACGCCGGGAAAGCTTTTCGAGACGCCGGTAAGGGTGAGGATGGGATCGGACAAGGGAACCTCTTAACCCTCCCCCTTGTGGGGAGGGTCGATGAGCAGTTGAAGCGCAGCGGAAACTGCGAAGCGGGGTGGGGGGTGCCGTGGTAGCGACCCCCACCCCGCGCCTTCGGCGCGACCCTCCCCACAAGGGGGAGGGTAAGAACCTCCGCCAGATCAGAAGATCTTGGCGAATTCCTCGACGTTGGTCTTGTTGAACTCGAAGGGCTCGCCCATGACGCATTCGCCGTCCTTGCCGACGGTGGTCTCGCCCTTCTTGCCCATGGAAAGCTTGTCGCCTTCGGCGGTGGGTTTTCCAGCCAGGATGTCGGCCATGATCATGGTCGAGGAATAGCCGTATTCCACCGGGTTCCAGATGGCGAAGGTGTCGCAGGCGCCCTTCAACACATAATCCTTCATTTCCGAAGGCAGGCCGAGGCCGGTGATGAACACTTTGCCGGTCAGGCCGCCGTCGACGATCGCCTTGGCCCCCGAGCGGATGCCGATGGTGGTCGGCGAGATAACGCCCTTGAGGTTCGGATAGGCCTTCACCAGGCCCTGCATCTCGCGGTAGCTCTTGTCGTCCTGGTCGTCGCCATAGACGGTCGCCACCAGCGGCATGTCCTTGTATTCCGGCTTCTTCCACTCTTCCTTCATGGCCTCGATCCAGGAGTTCTGGTTGGTCATGGTGGAGGCAGCGGAAAGGATGGCGACTTCGCCCTTGCCGCCCAGCGTCTTGGCGATCATCTGCACCTGCTTGGCGCCGATCAGCGGGGTGGACGAGGCGGAGAGGTGGACGATGCGGCCAGCCGGCGCGATGGCCGAGTCGAAGCTCATCACCTTGATGCCGCGCTCCATCGCCTTCTTGCCGACCGGAACCAGCGCGTCGGCGTCGTTTGCCGAAACGATGATGCCGTCGACCTTCTGGGCGATCTGCGCGTCGATGACGGCGATCTGCTCTTCCGCCGTCGGCTTGGCCGAGGCGGTGTAGATGATCTCGATGCCGCCGAGTTCCTTGGCCGCTTCCTTGGCGCCGTTGGCGCAGGCGTCGAAATAGCTGTTGCCGAGATTCTTCACGATCATGGCGATGCGCTTGTCGGCAGCAAAGGCCCGTTTCGTGATGATCGCCGGCATTGCCAGCGCAGCACCGGCGGCGCCGGCAAGCTGCAATACGGTACGACGTGTAGTCTTCATGGCAAATTCCTCCCTGCCAATTCCTGTTGACGTCCATCCGGACCGGCCGCTGCCGGTCCCACCGTCCACCGCTCTATGCGGCGGAAGCGATCTCCTTGGCAACGGGCGCGATCCTTACATCGAGCCCGGCATTCTCCATCATCGCCAGCGCCGCCTCGCTGATCCCGTCATCCGTCACCAGCACGGAGACGCGCGACAGCGGGCACACGACGAGGCTACCCCTTGGTTCGAACTTGGTCGAATCGGCGAGCACGATCAGCCGCTCCGCGCGGCGGAGCAGTTTCGCTTCGGCGCGCGCCACCAGCGGGTCGGCCTCGACCACACCGAGCGGCGTGATCGCCGCGGCACTCATGAACATCGTCGTTGCATGCAGGGTCTGGATCGTGTCGTCCTCGAAGGGCGACAGGATGATGCCCTGCTCGCGATAGACCTCACCGCCCGGCAGGGTGATACGGTTGTCGCTGCCGCGGATCAGCGCCTCGGCAATCGGGAACGAGTTGGTGAGGATATTCAGCCGCCGGTCGCGCAGGAAATCGACCATGGCGAAGGTCGTCGTGCCGGCATTGATAATGATCGACTCGCCGTCCTCGACCAGGCCGCAGGCGAGTGCTGCGATGGCGCTCTTCCTGTCGGCGTTCTTGATGCGCTGCGAGTTGAAGGTTGGGGCGCCGAGCGTCGCAGGAAAGGCCGGCGTCGGCGCGGAGATGCCGCCATGCACGCGCCGCACCAGACCTTCCTCTTCCAGTCTTGCCAGATCCCGGCGCAAGGTCGCGCTGGAGGCGCCGGTGAGATCGACCAACTCGCGCACGGGCACGACCGGCCTTCCGGCCATCGCTCCCAGTATCGCCGATCGGCGGTCCACCTCACGCATGTCGATGCGGTTGCCTCGAACTAAATCGATCATCATGAATGCACGCTCGCTCACAATCGTCAAGAAGAGTGAGCGTATTGCATCGCACCAATTCCATTTTGCATCGCAAACGCTCAAATTTGAAGCGAATCACGATTGACCATGAGCGAATAGGCTCATAACTTCCGCCAAAAATCTCGAAAGGGCGGAAACATGGCTACGCAAGGACTTGCCGATCTCTGGGACGACGCCAAGGCCGCCGGCATGAGCGAGGCGGAACTGCTCGTCTACCGCTCCAACCTGCTCGGCTCGGACAAACGCATCACCAACTATGGCGGCGGCAATACCTCGGCCCAGGCGATGGAGAAGGACCCGCTGACTGGCGGGCAGGTCGAGGTGCTGTGGGTGAAGGGTTCGGGTGGCGACCTCGGCACCATGAAGATGGACGGCTTGGCCAGCCTCTACATGGAGAAGCTGGAGGCGCTGAAGGGTCTTTATCGCGGCCTCGCGCATGAAGACGAGATGGTCGGCTACCTGCCGCACTGCACCTTCAACCTCAATCCTCGTGCCGCCTCGATCGACACCCCGCTGCACGCCTTCGTGCCGCGAAAGCATGTCGACCACATGCATCCCGACGCGGTGATCGCGATTGCCGCGGCCAGGGACAGCAAGGCGCTGACGCAGAAGATTTACGGCGACGAGATCGGCTGGCTGCCGTGGAAGCGGCCAGGCTTCGAACTCGGCCTGTGGCTGGAAAAGTTCTGCAAGGAGAACCCCAAGGCGCTTGGCGTGGTTCTGGAAAGCCACGGCCTGTTCACCTGGGGTGACACGGCGAAGGAATGCTACGACGTCACCATCCGCATCATCAACAAGGCGATGGAATTCTTCGCGGCTGAAGGCAAGGGCAAGGCTGCCTTTGGCGGAGAAGTGCGCAAAACTTTGCCGGCTGAGGAGCGGCGGGCCATCGCGGCGAAACTGATGCCGGCGCTGCGCGGCATGATCTCGGCCAAGGAGCGCAAGGTCGGGCATTTCGACGACCAGCCGGCGGTGCTGGAATTCATCGCAGCGCGCGATATGGAAAAACTGGCCGCACTCGGCACAAGCTGCCCCGACCATTTCCTGCGCACAAAAATCAGTCCGCTGGTGGTGGATTTCGACCCGGCCAACCCGGATATAGACAAGACGCTTGCCGGCCTGCCGGCATCGCTGGAAGTCTACCGGCAGGGCCACGCCGCCTACTACGAGCGCTGCAAGCGGCCGGTAAGCCCACCGATGCGCGATCCCAACGCGGTGGTCTATCTCGTCCCCGGTGTCGGCATGATCACCTTCGCCAAGGACAAGGCGACCGCCCGCATATCCGGCGAATTTTACGTCAACGCCATCAATGTCATGCGCGGCGCCTCGACCGTCTCGGACTATATGGGCCTGCCCGAGCAGGAAGCCTTCGACATCGAATACTGGGTTCTCGAGGAGGCCAAGCTGCAGCGTATGCCCAAGCCGAAACCGCTGGCCGGCCGCGTCGCGCTGGTGACAGGCGGGGCGGGCGGCATCGGCCGGGCGATCGCCGACCGGTTGATGGCTGACGGCGCCTGCGTGGTGCTTGCCGACATCGACGCCGGCTCGCTGGAAACCGCTGAAACAGAGTTCGCCAAACGCCATTCGGCCGATGTGGTGCGCGGCGTAAAGCTGGACGTGACCAGGGAAGCGGAAGTTGCGGAAGCCTTTGTTTTCGCGGCTAAGGAATTCGGCGGACTCGACATTCTTGTCTCCAATGCCGGCATCTCGTCGGCCTCGCCGGTCGAGGACACGGAGCTGTCGCTGTGGACCCGCAACATCGATATCCTCGCCACCGGCTATTTCCTGGTGGCGCGCGAGGCGTTCCGGCTGATGAAGCGGCAGAAGGCGGGCGGCAACATCGTCTTCATCGCCTCCAAGAACGGGCTTGCCGCCTCGCCCAACGCCTCGGCCTATTGCACGGCCAAGGCTGCCGAAATCCATCTCGCCCGCTGTCTGGCGCTGGAAGGCGCGGATGCCGGCATCCGCGTCAACACGGTGAACCCCGACGCCGTGCTGCGCGGCTCCAACATCTGGAAGGGCGAATGGCGCGAACAGCGCGCCGCCGCCTACAACATGAAGCCGGACGAACTCGAGGAGCACTACCGCAAGCGCTCCATGCTGAAGCTCGGCGTGTACCCGGAAGATGTTGCTGAGGCGGTCTGGTTCTTCGCTTCCGACCTGTCGGCGAAGTCGACGGGGAATATTTTGAACGTCGACGCAGGCAACGCGCAGAGTTTTACGCGGTAGCGCGCCCTAACCCTCCCCTTGAGGGGAGGGTCGACGAGCCAACGCAACGAAGTGGAGTTGGCGAGGCGGGGTGGGGGTGAAGAGCAAGCATTGTTGCCCCCGCCCCGCTACGCATCGCCGTTGCGCGGCATGCCTCGCGACCCTCCCCACGAGGGGGAGGGTGGGCGCACCACTTAGGAGGACACATGACCGAATCCATCATCGCCGCCGACACCGTTGCCGACCACAACAGAGCGCGCGAAGAAGACCTGCGCCGTGACTACGATCACCTCGGCGAACAGCTCGCCCGGCGCGGCATCAAGATAGACGCGATCCGCGAGAAGGTGGAAAGCTTCGGAGTCGCCATCCCGTCCTGGGGTGTCGGCACAGGCGGCACGCGCTTCGCCCGTTTTCCCGGAGAGGGCGAGCCTTGCAATGTCTTCGACAAGATCGAGGACTGCGCCGTCATCCAGCAACTGACGCGCGCCACGCCGACCGTGTCGCTGCACATTCCGTGGGACAAGGCCGACCCGAAGCGGCTGAAGCAGGCCGCCTCGCGCTTCGGCCTCGGTTTCGACGCCATGAACTCCAACACGTTTTCCGATGCCAGGGACCAAAGGCTCTCCTACAAGTTCGGTTCGCTCAGCCATGCCGACGCCGCCGTGCGTCGTCAGGCGGTCGAGCACAATCTGGAATGCATCGAGATCGGCAAGACGGTCGGCTCAAAGGCGCTGACGGTGTGGATCGGCGACGGTTCGAACTTCCCCGGGCAGGTGAATTTCACAAAAGCGTTCGAGCGTTATCTCGACGCCATGCGCGAAATCTATGACGCATTGCCGGAGGGCTGGAAGCTTTTCTCCGAGCACAAGATGTACGAGCCGGCCTTTTATTCCACGGTCGTGCAGGACTGGGGCACGAACTACCTGATCGCTCGGGAACTCGGGCCAAACGCCTATTGCCTTGTCGACCTCGGCCACCACGCGCCCAACGTCAACATCGAGATGATCGTGGCGCGGCTGATCCAGTTCGGGAAACTCGGCGGCTTCCATTTCAACGATTCCAAATATGGCGACGACGACCTCGATGCCGGCTCGATCGACCCCTACCGCCTGTTCCTCGTCTTCAACGAACTGGTCGACGCGGAATTGCGGGGCGCGAAAGGCTTCTACCCCGCGCATATGCTCGACCAGAGCCACAACGTCACCGACCCGATCGAGAGCCTGATGCTGTCGGCGGTCGAGGTGCAGCGCGCCTATGCGGCGGCGCTGCTGGTCGACCGTCAGGGGCTGGAGAGCTATCAGGCGGACAACGATGCGCTGATGGCCACGCAGACGCTGAAGACGGCGTTCCGGACGGACGTCGAACCGATCCTCGCCATGGCGCGGCTGAATGCCGGCGGCGCCGTCGACCCGGTCGGCGCCTACCGCGCCGCCGGTTACCGGCAGAAGGTTGCCGCGGAGCGGCCGGCGGTCAGTTCGGGTGGCGGCGGGATCGTGTGAGTTTGGTGCGTCCTTCGAGGGCGAACCTGGAAGGACGCGTCAGCCCCGCCTACAGCGTCGCGCCGAGATGCCAGGGCACGAACTCGTTGTCGCCGTAGCCGAATTCCTCGCTCTTGGTCTTCTTGCCCGACGCCGTCTCGACGATCAGCTCGAAAATCTCGCGGCCCATCTGCGGGATGGTCTTGTCGCCCGAGGCGATGACGCCGCAATTGACGTCCATGTCCTCTTCCATTGAATTGTAGAGGGCGGTGTTGGTCGCGACCTTGATCGACGGGGTCGGGTGGCTGCCGAAGCAGGAACCGCGGCCGGTGGTGAAGACGATGACGTTGGCGCCGCCCGCCACCTGGCCGGTCGCCGAGACCGGGTCGTAGCCGGGCGTGTCCATGAAGACGAGGCCGTGGCCTGAAACCTTCTCGGCATAGGCGAACACGCCGTTGAGCGGCGTCTGGCCGCCCTTGGCCACCGCGCCCAGCGATTTTTCGAGGATGGTGGTCAGGCCGCCGCGCTTGTTGCCGGGCGACGGGTTGTTGTCGATCGACGCTCCGTGCTTGGCGGTGTGGTCCTCCCACCATTTTATGTAGCCGTCGAGCTTTTCGGCGATTTCCGGCGAGGCAGCGCGGTAGGCGAGCAGATGTTCGGCACCATAGATCTCGGTGGTCTCGGACAGGATGCCGATGCCGCCGGCCGCCGCCAATATGTCGACGGCGGCCCCCAGGGCCGGATTGGCGGTGATGCCGGACATGCCGTCCGAGCCACCGCATTGCAGGCCAACGACGATTTCCGACACCGGGATCGGCTCGCGCTTGAGATTGCCGACCTCCTCGCAGATTTCCTCCAGCACGCCCATCGCCTTCTCGACCGATTTGCGCGAGCCGCCGGAATCCTGGATGTTGAAGTGCCGCTTGCCGGCGGCGGCACCCTTGCGGCCGTAGAGCGTCAGCTGGTTGACCTCGCAGCCGAGACCGACCATCAGCGCGCCGCCGAAGTTCGGATGCCTTGCATAACCCGCCAGCGTGCGGTGCAGCACCATCATGCCGTCGCCGGTAGCGCTCATGCCGCAGCCTTGGCCGTGGACGATCGGCACAAAACCGTCGATGCCGGGATATTTCGGCTTCAGCAGCGTGTTGGCCGCGTCGGCGATGGCATGGCAGACGGTGGCGGAACAGTTGACGCTGGCAATGATGCCGATGAAGTTGCGCGTGCCGGCGCGGCCGTCGGCGCGGCGATAGCCCATGAAGGTGCGGGCGCGCTCTTCCTCGGTCGCCTCGACCGGAGCAGTCGGCGGCACCACGGGCATACGGCCAGCCTCGAAGACGAGGTTGTGCGAATGCACATGCGCCCCAGCTGGAATGTCGGCCGTCGCCTTGCCGATCGCCTGCGCATATTTCACCACCGCCTCGCCAGCCGCGATCGGGCGGATAGCCACCTTGTGCCCGGGATCGATCGTGGCGAGTGCTACGGCCCCGCCGGGCAGCGTTTCCCCGGCCTCTATACGGCCATTGGCGACGGCGACGTTGTCGGAGGGTGAAAGAACGATGCTTTTGGCGGCGGTCACGGGTCGTTTCCCTGGCTGTTCGGGATAATGGCTGAGGATGGTCCGGCTGAAGGTCGGCGCATGGTCGCCGGTTTTGATGGATCAGAGACGCAAAGCGTGCTGAATTGGGTTGACTCCCCTCGGAGGGACGTATTGTCTTTTATCTTAAAAAAACATTTGAGTGCAATTGGTTTTTGCCGGTAAGGCGCTGCCGAAGAGGGATGGAATTCCCCGATGTCGAAGACCAGCACGGTTTTCAAGCAAGCCTACAACCGCTGCCTGAGCCTGCTTGCCGCGCGTGACTGCCTGCCGTCGGAGCCGGAGCTGGGGCTGGCGCTCGGCGTCAGCCGCACCACCGTTCGCGCCATCCTGACGCATCTGGCGGAGGCCGGCGTCATCGCCTGGGACAAGCGCAGCAAGGTCAGGCTGCGGGCTCCGGTGGATGCCGACTTCTACCCGGCCGAGGAAACGGATTCGCCGGCCGAGATCATCGAGCGCAGCTTCATGCGGCTGCTTCTGGCGCAAGGGGTCGAGCCCGGGACCCAGATCACCGAAGTCGAGCTGGCGCGCGAGATCGGGGTCGGAACCAGCAGCCTGCGGGAATTCCTGATCCGTTTCAGCCGCTTCGGCCTGATCGAGAAACGCCCGAACAGCCGCTGGATGTTCAAGGGGTTTACCCGAGAGTTCGCGCTGGAATTGACCGAGATCCGCGAGATGTTCGAACTCCGCTCGGCATTCGCCTTCATCGAACTCGCGGAAGCCAATCCGGCATGGACGGCGCTCGACGCCATGGAGGCCGAGCATCACGGTTTCGCCGACGCCATAGCGCGGCACTACGTGGATTTTTCGGAACTCGACGAGCGCTTCCACCGGCTCATCCACAACGCCTCGCGCAACCGCTTCATCGTCGATTTCTACGACGTGATCGCCATGATCTTCCACTACCACTACCAATGGAACAAGGCGGGCGGGCGCGAGCGCAACGCAGTCGCGGTGACCGAACACCTCGCCTATATCGACGCACTCAAATCGCGCGACAGGGTGCGCTTGCAGGCCGCCTGCCGGGCGCACCTCGACTCTGCCCGCACCACTTTGCTGAGGTCCCTGCCGGGCGTTGTCGCCTGAACAATCGATCTGTTCGTCCGCTGAATTTTCTGCGATGTTATGGAACCTTTGCTACTTTAGTGCATTGAACACCAGACTCCCCCTTGAATCCGTGGAGGAACGGCATGGACGCGATCCTGTTTCGTGTGCCTCTGAGATTGAATATCGATGGCACACCGGTTGAAATCGACTCTCTTCAGAATGCGGTAACCTTCCTGCGCGACTGGCCCGGCGCGAGGCGAGGCCCGGTTTATGCCTGTGCGATGAAAAGCTGCGAGGCCGCACTTGCCGGCGCCGTGAGGGCCGAGGATGCCCGCAAGGCGTTTGAGAGTTTTGCGAGGATTACCGGAATCCTCGGAGCGCGGACCTTTGCGCCCGATCCGGCGGCCGCAGCTCGCGTCCCGTCCTCGCTGGTCGCCGCCCACCACTGATAGTCGTCAGACCGGGGCGCCGGCAACCGAGCCCCTGACCACCAGATCGACAGGCCACACCTCGCCGCGGGGATCGTCCTCCAGTCCCGAAATGCGGGCGGCGAGACGTTCGGCGATGCGGGCGCCGGCGAGCCGGATGGACGACCGCGTGGTGGAAAGCGGTACGGGAAAATTCTCCGGTTTCAGCCAGGGAAAGACGTCGTCATGGGCGACCAGCGAAACGTCCTTCGGCACCGAAAGGCCAAGGTCGCGAAGCGCGCGGACGACCCCCAGTGACATGATCAGGCTTGAACACAAAATGGCGGTGGGCGCCGCTTCCTGTCCGAGCAGGCTGCGGGCGGCGCGATAGCCGTTTTCCTCTGTCATCACGACGGAGCGGATCATGGTGGGCATAAGCTCGATGCCGGAAGCCGCCAGCGCCCGCCGCAGGCCCCTCTCGCGGAAGATCGCAAAAGTCTCGCGGTCGTCGCCATTGATCAGCCCGATCCGCCGATGACCGAGCTGCACCAGCAGGCGGCCGGCCTCGTGAAACGCCCCTTCATTGTCGATGTCGAGATGCGGGTATGGAAAGTCCAGCCCTTCGGAGCGGCCATGTACCAGGAAGGGCAGGCCGAGCTGGCGGAGCAGTGTTATGCGCCGGTCCTGTGGCTTGGGCGAAGACACGTAGACGGCATCGACCTGCTTGTTGGCCGCGACGCGGCGATAGGTCGTCTCCTCGTCGCCGGCCTCGGCCGGGCTGAGCACGAGGTCGAGCTCGTGCGAGCGCGCATAGTCGCCCAGGCCGGACAGGAACTCGACGAAATGCGGGTCGATATCGACGTTCGATCCGGTTGGCAGCACATAGCCGATCATGCCGGCCTTGCCGGTGGCCAGCCTTCTCGCGCTCGGGTTGGGCCGGTAGCCATGCCGCTTGGCGGCGTCCATGACGCGGCGGCGCGTCTCCTCGTTGACCTCGGGATAGCCGTTGAGGGCGCGGCTTACCGTCGTCTGCGACAGGTCGAGCATGCGGGCGAGCTGCTTCAGGTTCATGGTCGATATTTCTTCAAAGCGCTTTAAAAATGCCGCCTTCCTCACCCTCACGCTTGAGACAGACCGCAACGGGTACAGTAGGCATGGATACATCCCCATTTGAAGCCGAAAACCACATTGCGGCGCAGGAAAATCGTGCTGCATCGCGAAAAATTTAGATTTAAATCGATTAGTGACGGAAGAGGCTTGACTTCGATGCGGTTTGACAAGTAGATGGTAGATAGCCAAAGCGCTTTGGAAATCGGTTCGGATCGGGTTGTCGCGAGGATGCGTGTGGACTCAGGTTGCGGACGGGTTCAGGGTAGCGTCGGCGGGATGGAATGGAGGTTCCGTCCACCAGCAGAATCCAAAGGGAGGAAATCCGATGAGGAAAAGTCTGTTTCTCGGCGTCGCTCTTACGGCGCTCGTATTGAGCTGGCCGGCGGCGGCCGAACTGAAATTCGCGCCCGGCGAGGACGCTCGTTTCACATGGTCCAATTTCGATGACCTCAAGAAGGTCGATCTGAAGGGCGAGACGCTGACGATCTTCGGACCGTGGCGCGGCGAGGACGAGGCGCTCGTCCGCACCGTGCTGGCCTATTTCACCGAGGCGACCGGCGCAGAGATCAACTATTCCTCGTCGGAAAACTACGAGCAGCAGATCGTCATCGACACCCAGGCCGGCAGCCCGCCCAACATAGCGATCCTGCCGCAGCCGGGCCTGATCCAGGATCTCGCCTCGAAAGGTCTTTTGACGCCACTCGATGCCAGCGACGCGCAGTTCGTCAAGGACAATTATGGCGCCGGCGAATCGTGGGCCGCGCTCGGCACCTACAAGGACAAGGACGGGACCGAGAAGTTCTTTGGCTTCCCCTACAAGGCCGACCTGAAGTCTCTTGTCTGGTACGTTCCGGAGAATTTCGAGGAAGCCGGCTACGAGGTGCCGACGACCTGGGAAGACATGATGAAACTGTCGGACAAGATCGTCGAGGATGGCGGCGTTCCGTGGTGCATCGGCCTCGGCTCCGGCGGCGCGACCGGCTGGCCAGCGACCGACTGGGTCGAGGACATCATGCTGCGCACCCAGTCGCCGGACGTCTATGACAAGTGGACGAAGAACGAGATTCCATTCAACGATCCGGCGGTCGTCGGCGCCATGCAGATATTCGCCGACATCGCCACCAACGACAAATATGTCGACGGCGGCAAGGCCGCGGTCGCGGCCACCGACTTCCGGGACAGCCCGAAAGGCCTCTTCGGCATCCCGCCGAAGTGCTACATGCACCGCCAGGCGTCCTTCATCTCCTCCTTCTTCCCGGAGGGTACGAAACTCGGTGAGGACGCGGACTTCTTCTATCTGCCGCCGATGGCCGCCAAGCCTGACCTCGGCAAGCCCGTGCTGGGCGGCGGCACATTCTTCACCATCACCAAGGACTCCAAGGCCGCGCGCGCGTTCATCAAGTTCATCGAGATGCCGCTGGCGCACGAGATCTGGATGGCACAGTCGGGTCTTCTCACCCCGCTCAAGTCGGCCAACCCGGAAGCTTACGCCAACGACGCGCTGAAGAAGCAAGGCGAGATCCTGGTGAACGCCACGACTTTCCGCTTCGACGGGTCAGACCTGATGCCCGGCAAGATCGGCGCCGGCGCCTTCTGGACCGGTATGATCGATCTCGTCGGCGGCAAGCCGGCGGCCGACGTGGCGGGCGACATCCAGAAGAGCTGGGACGCCATTAAGTAGACCTCCGCTCAATGGCAGCGCCTGCCCGCCCGGCATCGCTGCCCTTACCGGCCGCCCTCTTCCCGTAGGAGGGAGAGGGCTTCCGCAAGCCCTTTGGCCTGTCGCCAAACCTTGCGGGTGGCGAAGGCCGGCACAACTTCCGCCCTCTCCATGTGGGTAGGGGGCGTCGGCAGGCGGGCGAGGGGCAACGTCCGCCTGCCGGCTCCATCGGCATCCGCCGGTTTCCGGCGTTCGAGCACGCGAGCAAAGCTAAAGGCATCGGTCCTCATAGAGGGGAGGAATCCATGGCTACCCAGTTGTTCTCGGCAATTCTGGTCATCATCATCGGCGTCGGCGGTTGCGTCGCCTATTTCTGGGGCGCCAACAAAGCCCTCGACCTGGTCTTCCCGTCGCGTGGGGTCAGTGGCGCTGCGGCGATCGACAATCTGCGACGGCAGGGTGTGATCCGGCCCTGGCTGTTCATCGGGCCGGCGCTGATCATCATGACGATCTACCTGATCTATCCGGTGGTCGCGACGCTGATCCTGTCGTTCCGCGACAAGGGCGACGACCATTTCGTCGGCTTCGCCAACTACGCATGGGCGTTCGGCGACCGCGAGTTCCTGAATTCGATCGTCAACAATCTGTGGTGGCTGATCGTCGTGCCTGCTGCCTGCACCTTCCTCGGGCTGGTGATCGCGGTGCTCACCGACAAGATATGGTGGGGCACGATCGCCAAGAGCCTGATCTTCCTGCCGCTCGCCATCTCCTTCGTCGGCGCCAGCGTCATCTGGAAGTTCGTCTACGAGTACAAGGGTGAAGGCCAGACGCAGATCGGCATCCTCAACGCCATCATCCAGGGCCTCGGCGGCGAGCCTCAGGTCTGGATATCGCTGCCCTTCTGGAACAACTTCTTCCTGATGATCATCCTGATCTGGATCCAGACCGGCTTCGCCATGGTCATCCTGTCCTCCGCGCTGCGCGGCATTCCGGAAGAGACGATCGAAGCCGCGGTCATCGACGGCGCCACGCCGTTCCAGATCTTCTGGAAGATCATGATCCCGCAGATCTGGGGCACCATCATGGTGGTCTGGACCACCATCACCATCCTGGTGCTGAAGGTCTTCGACATCGTGCTGACCATGACCAACGGTCAGTGGAACAGCCAGGTTCTGGCCAACCTGATGTTCGACTGGATGTTCCGCGGCGGCGGCGATTTCGGCCGCGGCGCCACGATTGCGATCATCATCATGATCGCCGTGCTGCCGATCATGATCTGGAACATCCGCCAGGCGAACAAGGAAACGGGAGGGCACTGAGACCATGACCTCCCTATCTGGAACCAGTTCTGTTTCTCGGACGGCGAGGCGACCCACGCGGAGGGTCGCACAGGCCGATATGGGACATCGGCCATGCGAGCCGACAAAGTGGGCGCCCGCCGCCCGGAAACCCGTGGGGCCGGGTGAATTTGCCCCAAATCCTTCGGTCTTCGACTCGGTCGTGGCGCCACCACGACCCTCGGCGAAGCCCTCGACCTTGGAACAAATTCCCACCGGCAGAACGGGTTCAGATAGGGAGGTCATGGTCTGATGGCGCAGGCTAGCGGCAAATCGGCCGGCAAATCCTTCTTCGGCCGCTTCGGCGTCCACATCGCCGTGCTCTTCTTCGTCGTCGTCTGGACGATCCCGACGCTCGGCATCCTCGTCTCGTCGCTGCGTGACAAGGACCAGATCATCGCGTCGGGCTGGTGGAGTTCCTTCGCAAGCTCCAGCCAGACCGAGGCGGGCCGGCTGCCGGCCGCCTCGGCGCAGACCGAGAAGGACGGAAAATTCGTCATCGAGGGCAACATCTTCGGCGACGCTACGCCCCGCGACATCAGCGCCTTCGGCACCAAGGCGGCAGCACCAACCGAGCACAAAGCCGGCACCGCCGCCGATCTCGGCGACGGCGTCACGCTGCAGCTCAATGCCAACGGCAGCTTCGTCATGGCATCGCCCAAGGCCTTCGAGGGCGAGCGCGGCCAGCGTGTCTATTTCGCCTCCTCGGCGCCGCCGCGCTTCACCACCGAGAACTACGAGACGGTGCTGTTTTCCGAAGGCATCGGCCGCTCCTTCATCAACTCGCTGACGGTGACCATCCCGGCGACCATCATCCCTATCCTGATCGCCGCCTTCGCCGCCTATGCGCTTGCCTGGATGCGCTTCCCCGGCCGCGCGCTGCTGATCGCCGTCATCATCGGCCTGCTCGTCGTGCCGCTGCAGATGTCGCTCATCCCACTCTTGAAGCTCTACAACGGCGTCGGCGCCTTCTTCGGCGTTCCGGCCAAGACCTATCTTGGCATCTGGCTGGCACATACCGGCTTCGGCCTGCCCTTCGCCATCTATCTGCTCAGGAGCTACATGGCCGGCCTGCCGCGCGAGCTGATGGAATCGGCCCGCATCGACGGCGCCAGCGACTTCGAGATATTTATCAAGATCGTGCTGCCGCTGTCCTTCCCGGTGCTCGCCTCCTTCGCAATCTTCCAGTTCCTGTGGGTGTGGAACGATCTGCTGGTGGCGATGGTTTTCCTGCGGACAGACGCCGACCAGCTTGTGCTGACCGCGAGGTTGAACGCCCTGCTCGGCTCGCGCGGCGGCGACTGGGAGATCCTCACGACCTCGGCCTTCGTCACCATCATCGTGCCGCTGATCGTGTTCTTCTCGCTACAGCGCTATTTCGTCCGCGGCCTGCTCGCGGGCTCCGTCAAGGGAGGTTGATCGATGCAATCGGCAGCACGCAGGGTCGAGCGGCCCGAGACCGCGCCGGACCGCGACTGGTGGCGCGGCGCAGTGATCTACCAGATCTATCCGCGCAGCTACCAGGACTCCAACGGCGACGGCATCGGCGATCTGAGGGGTATCATCCGCCGCTTGCCCTACATCGCCGACCTCGGCGCGGACGCGATCTGGATATCGCCGTTCTGCAAGTCGCCGATGAAGGATTTCGGCTACGACGTGTCGGACTATTGCGACGTCGACCCGATGTTCGGCACGCTTTCGGATTTCGACGCGCTGATCGCCGAGGCGCACCGGCTCGGCCTCAAGGTGATGATGGACGAGGTGATCTCCCACACCGCCGACGTGCATCCATGGTTCAAGGAAAGCCGCTCCAGCCGCACCAATCCCAAGGCCGACTGGTATGTCTGGGCCGATGCAAAACCGGACGGCACGCCGCCCAACAACTGGCTGTCGATCTTCGGCGGCTCGGCCTGGGCGTGGGATACGCGCCGTCAGCAATATTTTATGCACAACTTCCTGTCGGAGCAGCCGGACCTCAACTTCCACAACCGGGAAGTCCAGGACGCGTTGCTCGACGTCACCCGGTTCTGGCTGGAACGTGGCGTCGACGGGTTCCGGCTGGATACGATCAACTTCTATTTCCACAGCCAGGGGCTGGAGGACAATCCGGCGCTGCCTCCCTCCGAGCGCAACGACCAGACCGCGCCCTCGGTCAATCCCTACAACTACCAGGACCATATCTACGACAAGAGCCGGCCGGAGAATATCGAGTTCCTCCGGCGCTTCCGCGCGCTGCTCGACGAATATCCTGCGGCCGCAGCGGTCGGCGAGGTCGGCGATTCGCAACGCGGATTGCAGGTCGTTGCCGACTACACCGGCGGCGGCGACCGCGTTCAGATGTGCTACGCCTTTGATTTCCTCGCGCCGGAGAAGATCAGCGCGCCGAAAGTGAAAACGGTGCTGGAGGATTTCGGCCGCGTTGCCAGTGACGGCTGGGCCTGCTGGGCCTTCTCCAATCACGACGTGAAGCGCCACGCCTCTCGCTGGGGCGAGGGTGAGGCCGACCGCACCGCCTATCTGAAAGTGATCTCTGCGCTGCTGATGTCGCTGCGGGGCTCGGTCTGTATCTATCAGGGGGAGGAACTCGGCCTGACCGAGGCCGATCTCGCCTTCGAGGATCTGCAGGACCCCTACGGCATCCGCTTCTGGCCGGAATTCAAGGGCCGCGACGGCTGCCGCACGCCAATGGTTTGGGATTCGAAAGCCAACAATGGCGGGTTCTCGACGGAAAAACCGTGGCTGCCCGTTCCGGCCGAACATCTTGGGCTGGCCGTCGATACCCAGAGGGGCGATGCCGCGTCGCTGCTCGAACACTACCGGCGCTTCCTGGCCTTCAGAAAGACCTATCCGGCCTTCGCCAAGGGCGAGATCGAATTCGTCTCCGCCGATGGTGACGCGGTCGCCTTCAGCCGCCGCTACGGCAACGAGGAGATAGTCTGCGCCTTCAATCTGGGGTCAGGACCGGCAACGGTCGACCTCGGCGGCGGGCGCATCGTGCAGCCGCTCGCCGGGCATGGATTTTCAGGTGCGTTGGACGGCGGCGCGATCCGCCTCGACGGATATGGGGCGTGGTTCGGGCGTCTGGCCTGATCGCGTCGGAGAAAAACAAGGGAGGACAACATGGCTGATCTCACCCTCAGGAACGTCAAGAAGGCTTACGGCAACCTCTACACGCTTCACGGCATCGACCTCGACATCCAGTCCGGCGAGTTCATCGTCTTCGTCGGACCGTCCGGCTGCGGCAAGTCCACGCTGCTGCGCACCATAGCTGGACTGGAGGAGATCACCTCGGGAGAACTGAAGATCGCGGGCGAAGTCGTCAACGACGTGC
Source organism: Mesorhizobium sp. IMUNJ 23232 (assembly GCF_044326205.1). NCBI lineage: Bacteria > Pseudomonadati > Pseudomonadota > Alphaproteobacteria > Hyphomicrobiales > Phyllobacteriaceae > Mesorhizobium > Mesorhizobium sp. IMUNJ 23232. Next base: position 26,512 of record NZ_JBIRCY010000042.1, on the reverse strand, counting down.
CGCCGTCGAAGCGCGGCATCGCCATGGTGTTCCAGTCCTACGCGCTCTATCCACACATGACCGTCTACGACAACATGGCCTTCTCCATGCGCATCGCCCGCGAAAGCAAGGAGGAGATCGACAAGCGCGTCAAGAACGCCGCCGAGATCCTGCAACTGACCAAGCTGCTCGACCGCCTGCCCAAGGCGATGTCCGGCGGCCAGCGCCAGCGCGTCGCCATCGGCCGCGCAATCGTGCGCAACCCGAAAGTCTTCCTGTTCGACGAGCCGCTGTCGAATCTCGACGCCGCCCTGCGCGTCGCCACCCGCATCGAGATCGCCAAGCTCAAGGAATCGATGCCGAACACGACGATGATCTACGTTACCCACGACCAGGTCGAGGCGATGACGCTGGCCGACCGCATCGTCGTGCTCAAGGAGGGGCGCATCGAGCAGGTCGGCACACCGATGGAGCTCTACAAACACCCCGGCAACCTGTTCGTCGCCCAGTTCATCGGCTCGCCTGCCATGAACATCCTGCCGGCGACGCTGAGCAAGCCGGGCCTGCCGTCGCAGGTCGACGTCTTCGGCCGCAAGATCAGCGTGCCGGTGTCGACGCCCGCCGAGAGTGTCGGCTCCACCATCAGCTTCGGGGTGCGCCCGGAGGATCTTTCGCAGGCGGCCGGCGACAGTTTCCTGTTCGAGGGCCTGGTCGATTACATCGAGCAGCTTGGCGAGGTGCAACTGGTCTATCTCGACATCGGCCGTCCGAACGAACCGATCGTGGCGAAGCTGCCCGGCAATGCCGACATCAAGCGCGGCTCGACGCTCAGGCTTTCCGCCGACCCCGGCGACCTGCATATCTTCGACGCCAGTGGTTTGTCTTTCGCGCGTCCGCGCGTCGAGGCGAAGGCTGCCTGACCCCTCCTCCCGTCTGGCGCCTTTGCGGCGGGCTCCCGAGAGGGAGCCCGCCTGCTATTTGCCGTTGGTCCGGCAATGGAGGCTGTTTTTTTAAGCCGCGCTCGCCTCGCGCCCGCCGATGGCCGGCGTGACGGCATGGACCTCGCCGACCAGAAAGACCTCCATGGCTTCGCCACGGCCGCGCAGCATGTGCGTCCCTGAAGGGATCGTTTCGAAGCGCTCGTCGAGCCGCGACGCCGTCTCGGCGGAAATGGCGATGGCCGTCGTGGCATTGGGCGTGAGCACCTTGCCCAGCCCTTGCAGCCTCTGGCTGACATTCACCGTGTCGCCGATGATCGTGTAGTTGACGCGGTCGGAGGCGCCGATATTGCCGACGATGACGGAGCCCGTATGGATGCCGATGCGCACCCTGAGCGCCGTCCGGCCTTCCGCCGCCGCCAGCCGGTTGTCTGCCTCCAGTTCCTCGCGGATCACGGCGGCGGCGCGCACGGCCGCTGCCGCATGTCCCTTCAGATGGTCGGGCGCGCCGAAGAAGGCCATCATGCCGTCGCCCAAAAACTTGTCGACCGTGCCGCCTTCGGCGTCGACGGCGCGGCACAGGATGGCGAAATGGCGGTTGAGCAGTTTCGCCGCCTCGGCCGCGCCCATGCGCTCCGAGAGCGCCGTGAAGTCGGCGATATCGGTGAACATGACGGTGACCATCGCTTCGCGCGATTCGACGACGCCGATCTCGCCGCTGCGGACGAGTTTTGCGACGAGCGAGCGCGGGATATACGTTGAGAAAGCGCGCAGGCCGATCAGCATGGCGTTGAAGGCCGAGGCCTGGTCGTCGATTTCCAGCACCCGGCTGCGCGGCAGCGGCGTCAGCCCGTCGAGGTCGAAGTTGGCAACGCGCGTCGCCTGGCCGGCGATCGCCTTGATGGGGCGGGATAGTCGCCTGCCGAGCAGGATCGCGACGATGACCGCCGCCGCCATCGCGGCCAGTCCCAGCATCGCGGACCCGACGACGCGCTCGATCTCGCTGCCGATCTGGCTGGACCTGAAATACGCGCCGATCGTCCAGGGCCGCTCGCCATAGCCGGTAATCTCGCGGGTGATGGCGATATAGGTGGATTCGTCGGTCCACCATTCGGACGAATCCCGGTCGCCGTCCAGGTCGATCTCCGCCAGTTCCACGTCGCGGGTGCGGCGCGCGTCGAACTGGTCCTCCACCTTGCGCTTGGGATAGGCGGCCAGTACCGGGTCGCCGAAGGCGGCTAGCGGCATCAGCGGCATGATGCCGCCTTTCGGCGTGGCGGGATCGGCCAGCCGCGGGTCGGCCAGGACGCGGTCGTCGCCGTCGAGGATGAAGGCATGCGTGCCGAAGCGGGTGGAAAGCTGCTGCGTGATCTCGGAAAGTTTTTGCAGTTCCACCGCCGCGATCACCCAGCCCTGCGTCGCGCCGTCCCGGGACAACGGCACCGATACCTGGGCGAACAGGCCGTGCTCGTTGTTCACGAAAGCGCCCCAGCGGCGGCCGTCGACCTTGCGGCGCTGCTCCAGCGCGGCCAGTGTCTGCGGCGCCTTCTCGGCCTCGGGGGCAAATCGCCGGATCGTCCCCGGCGCGTCACCGCCCATGCTGCGCGAGACACCCCGGCAGACCATGTCCGGCGTGCAGATCAGCATGGCTGTGGCTTGCGGCGTGGCCGAAAGCGCCCCGGCGAGTGCCGCCGCCGTCGCATCCTCGTCGTCGATCCGGAACTCGCCCTGCGCGTAGAGCTGGGCGATCCCGTCGACCGCGCTTTCTGGGCGGCCCATCTCGGTGCGCAGCGAATCCTCCATGGCGTCGACGAGCAGCGTCGACTGCGCGCCGAGCAGGTCGAAGGTGTTGCGGACATTGGCGCCGACGGTCAGCGCCAGCACGCCGCCGATCGACAGCAGGATCAGCGTGCCAAAACTCAGCGCCATGATGACGGAGACGGAGACGCGCCGCCGCCGGTCCGTGGGACGCTGCAGGCGTACCGGTTGAGTCGAGGTGCTCATACGCGTCAATGTCGTCATGAAACAGGCAAATGCAAGTCCGCCACCCGAAGGCGGCGGAAATCAGCCAACGGGGGAGGGCCGCGGATCAGCCGAGGAATGTGTCGTAGAGCAGCTTCAGGTTCAGCACCACGATGATCGCCGCTACGATCCAGGCCAGTATGGACACCCAGGCGGGGACGGTGAAGATGCCCATCTTGTTGCGGTCGGCGACGAAGTAGACCAGCGGGATGACGGCGAAGGGAAGCTGCATCGACAGGATCACCTGGCTGAGCACCAGCAGATGGGCGGTGCCGCTCTCGCCGTAGAGCGCCGTGACGATCACCACCGGGACGATGGCGATGCCGCGCGTCAAGAGCCGCCGCGCCAGATGCGGCAGGCGCAGCCGCAAAAAGCCTTCCATGACGATCTGGCCGGCGAGCGTCGCCGTGATCGTCGAATTGAGGCCCGACGCCAGCAATGCCACCGCGAACAGCGTCGAGGCGATGCCGAGGCCCAGCATCGGCGACAGAAGCTCGTGCGCCTGGCCGATTTCGGCGATGTCGGTGCGGCCGTTCTCGTGGAAGACGGCGGCCGCCACGATCAGGATCGCGGCGTTGATGAACAGCGCCAGCATCAGGGCGATGGTGGAATCGGTGGTCGCCCATTTGATGGCGTCGCGCTTGCCCGCGTCGGTGCGCGGATAGGCGCGGGTCTGCACGATCGAGGAGTGCAGGTAGAGATTGTGCGGCATGACGGTGGCACCGAGGATGCCGATGGCGATGTAGAGCATTGCCGGATTGGTGACGACTTCCGACGACGGGATGAAGCCGCGCAGGACCGCCGCGACGGGCGGCGCGGCGGCGACGATCTGCACGAGGAAACAGACGGCAATGACGATCAGCAGGGCGATGACGAAGGCTTCGAGGTAGCGGAAGCCGCGGTTCATCAGGAGCAGCAGCAGGAAGGCGTCGAGTGCCGCGATCAGCGCGCCGCCGATCAGCGGGATGCCGAACAGAAGCTGCAGCGCGATTGCCGTGCCGATGACTTCGGCAAGGTCGCAAGCGATGATGGCGAGTTCGCAGGCAAACCACAGCGCGTAGTTGACGGGCCTCGGGAAACTGTCCCGGCAGGCCTGTGCGAGGTCGCGGCCGGTAACGATGCCGAGGCGCGCGGCTAGCGCCTGCAAGAGGATCGCCATCAGGTTCGAAATCAGGATGACGCAGAGCAGCGTGTAGCCGAACTGCGAACCGCCGGCGAGGTCGGTCGCCCAGTTGCCGGGGTCCATGTAGCCGACCGATACCATGTAGCCCGGGCCGGCAAACGCCAGGAGCTTGCGCATCCACGAGCCGCCGATGGGCACGGCGATCGACGAATTCACCTCCGGCAGGCTCGCCCTGTCCGCGACCCGCGCATACCCCCAGGCCGGCGCCGGGAGGAGGTCGTTATTCGTCGTGATATCGGTCATTTCGAACCCTTGCCGCAGAGATGGCGCTTGCCGTCCCTTATCTGTGTCAAGTCTCAACATTATGCAATAGGCTATATTACATTTATCAGGCTACGCCCTCGCATCGCGGGCCGGATGGCGGTCTGGGGAAAGATCGGCGGCGCGCAATATTCCGCCCGACCGAAAATGAAAGTCTGTGCTATGATTCAAAGTTCTGAAAACGAACGCCGACGGAGAATCGACGATTGCCGGAAAGACGCCGCCCGAGACCACGTCAGCAGCCGCTGCCCGACGCCGAAGCGCATTCCGAGGGTTTTCGTCAATCGCGCGAAGCGCGCCGCTCTTCGCTGGTCGAGGACTATGTCGAACTGATCGCCGACCTGATCGAGGACGGCAATGAAGCCCGGCAGGTCGACATCGCGGCGCGGCTCGGCGTCGCCCAGCCGACGGTCGCAAAAATGCTAGCGCGGCTCTCGGCCGAGGGCCTGGTGACGCGAAAACCATATCGCGGCGTGTTCCTGACCGAAGTCGGCCGCAAGATCGCGCAGGACAGCCGCGCCCGCCACGAGACGGTCGAGGCCTTCCTGTGTTCGCTCGGCGTCAGCGCCGAGACCGCCCGCATCGACGCCGAGGGCATCGAGCACCATGTCAGCGCCGAGACGCTGGAAGCCTTTCGCAAGGCGCTGGCGAAATCGCGTTGAGCAGGTCCGCCGACGCCGGTTGACGAAGCCGGCGCGCGGCGTCAAACATCCGCCACCGTCCACGGAAGGGCGGAGCCAACAAGCAGCAAGGGCGGAAGCGCGACATGCAGAAAGCCGAAATCGGCCTGATCGGCCTTGGCGTCATGGGATCGAACTTGGCGCTCAACATCGCCGAGAAGGGCCATCGCATCGCCGTCTACAACCGGACGACGTCACGCACCCACGAATTCGCTGAAGAAGCCGGGCCGCTCCGCGACATGGTCGTGCCCTGCGACACGATCGAGGCGCTGGCCGAAGCGATAGAGCCGCCCCGCCCGGTGATCATCATGACCCAGGCCGGCAAGCCGGTGGACGAGCAGATCGCGCTGCTGCGCGGCGTGCTGTCGGCGAACGACATCATCATCGACGCCGGCAACGCCAATTTCCGCGATACGATGCGCCGCTTCAACGAGTTGGACGGCACCGGCCTGACTTTCATCGGCATGGGCGTGTCAGGCGGCGAGGAGGGCGCGCGCCACGGCCCGTCCATCATGGCCGGCGGCACGGAGCAATCCTTCAAGCGCATCGAAAAAGTGCTGCTCGACATTTCGGCCAAGTACAAGGGCGAACCCTGCGCGGCCTGGCTCGGGCCGAACGGCGCCGGACATTTCGTGAAAACCATCCACAACGGCATCGAATATGCCGACATGCAGATGATCGCCGAGATCTACGGCATTTTCCGCGATGGGCTGGGCCTGTCGGCCGGCGAGTGCAGCGAGATCTTCAAGACCTGGAACAAGGGCAGGCTGGAATCCTACCTGATCGAGATTTCCGGCATCGTGCTCGGTGCGACCGATCCGATCACCGGCAAGCCGATGGTCGACATGATCGTCGACAAGGCCGGGCAGAAAGGCACCGGCAAGTGGTCGGTGATCGAGGCGCAGAACATGGGCGTGCCGGCCACCGGCATCGAGGCGGCAGTGGCCGCGCGCAGCCTGTCGTCTTTCAAGGCGCAACGCGAAAAGGCCGAGACGATTCTTGGGCTGCCCGCCGCCGGCCAGATCAAGTCGCTGGACCGCAAGCAACTGATCGCCGATCTCGAACTGGCGCTGCTCGCCGGCAAGATCGGCGCCTATGCGCAGGGTTTCGCGGTGATGGCGGAGGCGTCGAAGGAGTTCGGCTGGAACCTGCCGATGCCGACCATCGCCCAGATCTGGCGCGCCGGCTGCATCATCCGTTCGCAGTTCCTCGACGACATCACCTCGGCGTTCCGCGCAGCACCCGATGCCGACAATCTGGTGATCACGCCGGCATTCGCGGAGCGGCTCAAGGAAACCGACGGAGCGCTTCGCCGCACCGTGTCGGCTGCCGTTCTCAATGGCCTGGCGGTGCCGGCACTCGCCTCGGCGCTCGGCTATTTCGACAGCTATCGCCGCGGCCGCGGCACGGCCAACCTCATCCAGGCGCAGCGCGACTTTTTTGGCGCGCACGGCTTTGACCGCGTGGACGGTGTCGACAAGCATCATGGGCCGTGGGGCAGCGGGCTTGCCGATTTCGCGTGAGATTCGCTTTATCCGGGAAGTAGGCTGCCAACCGCCGATCGAGGTGTCGAGCGTAGCGCCTCGGCCTCGGCCGGCACGGCCAGGCTCCGCACGCCTTTCGCGTCCTTGCCCTTGATTGTGCCTAGCAGGGAGCGAGCAGGCTCGCGCCCGGTAACACTTTTTTGCCGTCGAGAGTCGGTTTGGCGTCGATAAGCTTGACGGCCACGACGTGTATCGCGGCTGTCATGAACCGGCGCGCCCGCCGGAAATCTTCACGGAAATAGTCTTGACGGAGAGCGGCCGTGAAGTGGTGTTGAACCCGATGAAAACTGGACCGAGCATCGCTGCGGGCAACTTGACAACGCAGAGCGACCCGATCGGAAACGGCTCGTTCTCCACCAACTCGGCTGGCGGCGACGCGAGTTCCTTATGCGCCGCCGAACTGCCGCCGAACTTGCCGATCAATGCGCCGGGGCGGCACGTCGCCAGGATCAGTGAAGTAGCGGGTACCGTCGCACCGGCTAGGCCGTCGGGCTTGCAGGCGGGCAAGACGCTGTCCAGAGTCTTCCATTCGCCTGTCGCCTCGAACTTGAGATGCGTGGCATCGGCCACCGAATCCAGCGCGCACAGCCAGGGTGCATCGAGCTCTACGTCGTCTTTCTTGAACTCGTGCAGTACGACCCAGTTCATTTGCATTGCCTCATCAGGCCCACCTTGGGCTTAACCTTTCCGGCGTCGGCCTCCGCCAGTTCGACCACGACCAGGCAGTTGTCCCCGGCGGCCGGGCAGAATGAGCCCAGTATTCTCACCGACGCAACGACAACCGTCTTGCCGTCGCAGATGGCACGGGACTCGCCGACGGCGATCGTCTCCCCGCCGACCTGCCGTCTGTCGATAACGAGTGACACGGGCGATTTGCCGGCTTCCAATTCCTTGCCGGTGAGCTTGATGACATCCGAATCCTTGACTTCTTCACCCTTGACGACGGCTTTCGGCAGATATGCCAGGGCGTTGTCATCCACCGGCAGCACCAGATCGCCGGCCTTGAGCGCTTCACCGTACTTGATGTCGCGTATCGCCTCCAGTTCAGTGCGGGGGAGCGATGCGGCGACGCAGACCGCGCCGATAATGACAGCGGCCAAATAGAGTCCGAGGGCGAGCAGCCGTATCATTAGGCTTTGGGGTGCTCGTAGTAGACGCTGGCGGTATTCAGCGGTTGGCTCGCCAGCTTGAGGCCCTCCCAGAGCGCCCGCTCGGCCTGAAGTGTTGCCGGCTTCGGCTGGCGCATGACTTTCGTGAGCGCGTCTATGTGATACATGTCGATTGCCGCCCTGACCATCTCGCCGAACACAAGCTGACTTTGGACGACCAGATTGTACAGGAAGTACAGCACCGGCGGCGACAGGAGTCCGATCGCGAGGAACAGCCACGGCGCGTTGCCCTCCAGGGCGAGCAGCGGCAGCCAGACAAGCGGAATGCTCAGAGCCAGGACGAAGGTCAAAGCGGCAAAGTTCACCTGAGACTGGGCGTCGCCGAGACCTTGCATGAACGCACCTTCCCTCTCGGGCATTACCAGCTGGATGCGCGTCCAAAGGTAGTCGAAGTCCACGCCGTAGACATCCTCGCTGTAGCGCTCGACGTTGCGTCTTGCATCGCCCACGCTGGTAGGCAGCAGGTCGATGCGGTGGCCGCGCGAGGTCAAGCGCCGGAACCGATACTCCGCTTCCAGCCGGACAGCCTGGATCTTGAAGATCAATTCGGCCTTTGCTTTCTCCAGCGCAACGCTGTTCGCCTTCTCCGCGTGGCCGTCGGGCAAGTCGGTGGCGTTCTTCTTGAGAGCCTCGATCATGGAGTCGATGGCAGTTTGGGCCTTGTCGACGTTCGGCCAGAGCCCCGACAGCGCGTTCAGCTTCGATACGGCGTCGTCAATCAGATCCTTCCGCCCCGCGGACGGAGGGGCGAGGGCGTTTCCTGAGTCTGCGGCCGTGTGGATCGCATCGATCTTCTCATTCTCCATCTGCTCGAAGCTGTTGCGCATCAACTTTATGCTCTCCAGCTTGCCGGCATATGCCCGCCATTCGGTCTCCCGATCCATCCTGAGCAGATCGTGCAGCCAGTCTGGAAGCGCGCTTCCATCGAGCAGGTCGCGCACCATCTGTGTGAAGGGCGAAACCGTGTAGGCGAACACGATCAAGCCGAAGAACGCCACCATGGTCAGCGACGCAGTCTGGCTGAGGCTTTCCGTTACCCAATCCTTGATCGCGAAGCGCCCGGGGTAGGCGAGCGACGTGACGATGAGATGCACCGCGGCGACCAGGGCGACAGGGAGGAAACTCGCGAACCAGAACGAACGCGAAAAGTAGCCTTGGACCGTTGTGAGTATGGAATTGAACATCGACGTCACGGGTCGACTTGGCTGTTATCGGTCGGGCATCGGCCCTTTCTAAGCTGGTATGTGTACCAGGCGTGGGTCTTGTTCTTCCTGCATACGTGCACGCTTGCCCCGGCGCGAAGTGGCCCGGCTCGCGATTCGGCATCGGTCAGGATCAGGGCGGTTTCGCCATAGTGGGAGATCGTCAGGACGGCGAAGGCAGCATGCGCATCGGCCAGGACTTTTTCGGCTTCGGTGAAGTCGCGCACCGTGGCGATTGCCGCGCCGGACCCATCATCACCTTCGAGTCTGACAGTTTCGTAGGACGGAGAAACTTCGCTGATAGTCTTGTTTTGCCCACCCCTGATCGCCTCTACCAATGTATCGGCATCGATAACCTTCGCGCTACCCGCGAAATCGACCAGAAGCGCCGAGCGACCGCCTCTGGTCATGGCTTGCAGCGCATCCTGAAGCGTCAGGTCGGTGGTAATTCTGGGTATCTCGACGAAATCCATAGGATTGCTCCCTTTTATTTCTGTACAGAAGTATTTCACCGAGTGGCTGGCGACGCAATAGAGAAGTCATTTCGACAGGAGCTTGCGGGGACCCGCGATCTTCTGGAGTGTCGCGCTTTCAGTATACCGGACACGGCCGCCACGTTGGTCGTGACGGGGCGCGGAATGACGCGTGCGGCCGCTACCGCGCCTCCACCGTCGTCGGCACCGCCAGCGTCTGCAGCGATCCCGGGGCGGCGCCGCCGATCCAGCCGAGGACGGAGCGGGCGAGTTCCGCGCCGGCCAGGCGGAAATTCTCATTGACCACCAGCAGTTGCGGCCGGAACAGGTGCAGCAGGTCGGATGACTGCTTCGACACGACGTCGACGTCGCGGCCGAGCGTCAGGCCGGCGTCCTCGATGCCGGCGACGATTGCCAGCGTCGCGGCCGCGGCGCTGCTCACGAACCCGTCAGGCCGGTCGCTGCGCCGCATGATCTGGGCGGTCCGGGTCCTGATCTGATCCAAGGTGTTGTCGATAGACACGGTGTTGAACGGCACTTCCGTGGCCCCGACCTCGTTGACGGCATCGACGAAGCCGTTCACGGCGTGGCGGTGATACGTCAGGCCAAGCGGTGGCGCCAGCAGGGCCAGCCTGCGGCGGCCGTTGGCGGCCAGCCGGCGCACGGCGATCGCCGCGAAGGCGTGGTTGTCGAAATCGTGATACGGGTGCACCAGCCCCATGTCGGTGCGGCCATGCGTTGCGAACGGCATGCCGTGTTCGAGCAGGTAGCGGGCGCGCGCGTCGTTGGGTTCGGTGCGCGAGATGATGAGCCCGTCGGCGGATCCGGTCTCCACCACGTAGCGTACCGGCTCCAGCGAATCGTTGCTGCGTGAATAGGGCGTGACGATCAGGTGGTAGGGCGTGTCGGCGATCACTTCGGAAATGCCGTAGATGATGTCCGAGACGAAGCTCATGATCTGCTGGTCGGTGTCCAGCACCAGGCTGATGACATTGGTCTTGCCGGTGCGCAGGCGAACGCCGGCGCGGTTCGGCCGGTAGCCGACCTGCCGCGCGACCAGGCGCACGCGCTTCTTGGTCTCCTCGCCGATGTCGGGCGCGTCCTTCAGGGCGCGCGACACGGTGGTGACACCCAGCCCGGTCATGAAGGCGATGGTCTTCAGCGTCGGGCGAGAAGCCTCGCCCGCCCGTTCCTCCGCTCGCCTCTGCCTGTCATCCCCGTCCATCGAGCCCGCCTATCAGCCCGGCGGCCAAACGACAATTGCCGCGCACTCCGCCGGAAGCCTCTCCGGCAACCGACGGCGTTCGATAAACTGAAACGTTACAGTTTTCAACACTCATACAAATGGCGACGAGATACCAGGGGTTTAGCTGCCGGCGCCGATCGGTCGCGAGGACACAAGCGAATGCCGTGCGGGGTCCTCCCTCGCTCCGAAGAGGCGGAAAAAAGCTATGATAGTGCGGTGCAGCACGTAAATGCGGCGATGCACCACCACCCCTCAGGACACGAAATAATTCGAAGATCGAAAAAAATGCACTGGCGCGGCTGTCATGGGTTGCGCCGTCCGGATAAATCCCATATTGAAAAACTGTAACGTTTCAGTTCAGGGAGGAATGCCGATGCGTTATGGACTTTACCGAGCCGCGCTGACGGCCGGCGCCGCACTTTTCGCAATTGCCCCGGCCTCGGCCACCGATCTCGAAGTCACCCACTGGTGGACTTCGGGCGGCGAGGCGGCCGCGGTCGCCGAATTCGCCAAGGCGTTCGACGCCACCGGCAACAAATGGGTCGACGGCGCCATCGCCGGGGGCGGCAACACCGCGCGTCCGGTCATGGTGAGCCGCATCACCGGCGGCGACCCGATGGCCGCTACTCAGTTCAACCATGGCCGCCAGGCGGAGGAACTCGTCGAGGCGGGCCTGATGCGCGACCTCACCGATCTCGCCACCAAGGAGAAATGGGCTGAGATCGTCCGCCCCAAGAGCCTGCTCGACGGCTGCACGCTCGATGGCAAGATCTATTGCGCGCCGATCAACATCCACTCCTGGCAGTGGCTGTGGCTTTCCAATGCGGCTTTCGAGAAGGCCGGGGTTCCCGTTCCGAAAAACTGGGACGAGTTCGTCGCCGCCGCGCCGGCGCTCGAAAAGGTCGGAATCATCCCGCTCGCCGTCGGCGGCCAGCCCTGGCAGAACTCCGGCGCCTTCAACGTGCTGATCCCGGCCATCGCCGGCAAGGAAGTCTTCCTGAAGGTCTACCAGGACAAAGATGCGACGGTTGCGGCCGGGCCGGAGATCGCCAAGGTGTTCAAGGCCGCCGACGACGCCCGCAAGATGGCCGCGAAGTCGAACATCCAGGACTGGAACCAGGCGACCAATCTCGTCATCACCGGCCAGGCCGGCGGCCAGATCATGGGCGACTGGGCGCAGGGCGAGTTCCAGGTCGCCGGCCAGGTCGCCGGCAAGGACTATACTTGTCTACCGGGCCTCGGCGTCAACGAGCTGATCTCGACCGACGGCGACGCATTCTACTTCCCGAAGCTCGACGATGAGGAGAAGAGCAAGGCGCAGGAAGTGCTCGCGTCGACCATGCTCAACCCGCAGGTGCAGGTTGCCTTCAACCTGAAGAAGGGCTCCGTGCCGGTGCGCGGCGACGTCGATCTCGCCGCCGCCAACGACTGCATGAAGAAGGGCCTCGACATCCTGGCCAAGGGCAACGTCATCCCCGCTGTCAACCAGTTGAACACCGAGGACACCAACAACCAGCTCAACGACCTGTTCGTCGAGTTCTTCAAGACGCCGTCGCTGACGCCCGAGGAAGCGCAGAAGCGTTACGTCGCCATCATCGAGGCTGCCGACTAGTCGAAACCGAATCCGGCGGACCGGTCCGTGACGCGGGCCGGTCCGCCTTCGCGCAGCCGGAGCACGAGATGAGCATAAGCGAGAGCGCGGTCGCGCGCCGTCCCAGTCAGTTGTTCAGGAATCTCAACGCCAAGATCGCGTCGATACCGATGATCCTGACCGCGCTGGTCATTTTTGTCGGCGGCACACTCTGGACCGTCCTCTACTCCTTCACCAATTCCAAGCTGCTGCCGCGGCTCAATTTTGTCGGGCTCGACCAGTATGAGCGGCTGTGGTCGACGCCGCGCTGGCTGACTTCGATCGAGAACCTCATCACTTATGGTGTGCTTTCGCTGGTCTTCTCGCTGACGATCGGATTCCTGCTCGCGGCGCTGCTCGACCAGAAGATCCGCTTCGAAAACGCCTTCCGGACGATCTTCCTTTACCCCTTCGCGCTGTCCTTCATCGTCACCGGCCTGATCTGGCAGTGGATTCTCAATCCCGACTTTGGTGTGCAGCACATCGTGCGCAGCCTCGGCTGGGAAAGCTTCGTCTTCAATCCGCTCTACGATCAGGACATCGTCATCTACGGCATCCTGATCGCCGGGCTGTGGCAGGGCACGGGCCTCGTCATGTGCCTGATGCTGGCCGGCCTGCGCGGCATCGACGAGGACATCTGGAAGGCCGCGCGCGTCGACGGCATTCCGATGTGGAAGACCTACCTGTTCATCGTCATCCCGATGATGCGGCCGGTCTTCATCACCACGCTGGTCATCATCGCCTCCGGCATTGTGCGCCTCTACGACCTTGTTGTCGCGCAGACCAGCGGCGGTCCCGGCCACGCCTCCGAGGTGCCGGCGAAATATGTCTACGACTACATGTTCGCCGCGCAGAATCTCGGCCAGGGTTTTGCCGCCTCGACCATGATGCTGGTGACGGTCGGCATCATCATCGTACCGTGGGCCTATCTCGAATTCGGACGGAGGCGGTAACATGTCGAACCCCGCCACGCTTGCCGCGGCCGTCGCCGGAGCGGATGCCGTCGCCGGCAGCCTCAGCGGCCCGCACGGTCCTCGCCCGCGCGTCACTTTTTCCCGGCGCAACATCATCATCTACGGCACGCTGACCGTCGTGGCGCTTTACTATCTGCTGCCGCTCTATGTGATGATCGTCACCTCGCTGAAGGGCATGCCGGAAATCCGTGTCGGCAATGTCTTCGCGCCGCCGCTCGAGGTCACCTTCGAGCCCTGGGTCAAAGCCTGGGCGACGGCTTGCACCGGTTTGAACTGCGACGGCCTCAGCAGGGGCTTCTGGAATTCGGTGCGCATCACCGTGCCGTCGGTGATCGTGTCGATCGCCATCGCCTCGGTGAACGGATACGCGCTGGCGAATTGGCGCTTCAAGGGCGCCGACATCTTCTTCACCATCCTTATCGTCGGTGCCTTCATCCCCTATCAGGTGATGATCTATCCGATCGTCATCGTGCTGCGCGAGATCGGTCTCTACGGCTCGCTCAGCGGCCTGGTCATCGTCCATTCGATCTTCGGCATGCCGATCCTGACGCTGCTCTTCCGCAACTATTTCGCCTCGCTGCCGGAGGAGCTGTTCAAGGCTGCCCGCGTCGACGGCGCCGGTTTCTGGGGCATCTACTTAAAGATCATGATGCCGATGTCGCTGCCGATCTTCGTGGTGGCCATGATCCTTCAGGTCACCGGCATCTGGAACGATTTTCTGTTCGGCGTGGTCTACACCAAGCCGGACACCTATCCGATGACCGTCCAGCTCAACAACATCGTCAACTCGGTCCAGGGCGTGAAGGAGTACAACGTCAATATGGCAGCGACACTCATCACCGGCCTGGTGCCGCTGATCGTCTATTTCGTCTCTGGAAAACTGTTCGTGCGCGGCATCGCCGCCGGCGCGGTGAAAGGCTGAGGCGATGACGAGTGTTCTAGTCAAGGACGTTACGCTCAACTTCGGCGCTGTCGAGGTGCTGAAGGCGCTCAATCTCGACGTGGCCGAGGGCGAGTTCATCGTGCTGCTCGGGCCGTCCGGCTGCGGAAAATCCACGCTGCTCAATTGCATCGCCGGCCTGCTCGACGTGTCGGCCGGGCAGATCTTCATCAATGGCAAGAACGTCACCTGGGAGGAACCGAAGGACCGCGGCATCGGCATGGTGTTCCAGTCCTATGCGCTCTATCCGCAGATGTCGGTCGAGGGGAACCTCTCCTTCGGCCTGAAGAATGCCGGCCTGCCGAAGGACGAGATCGCCAAGCGCATCGCGCGCGCCGCCTCCATCCTGCAGATCGAACCGCTTTTGCAGCGCAGGCCCTCGGCGCTGTCCGGCGGCCAGCGCCAGCGCGTCGCCATCGGCCGTGCCCTGGTGCGCGACGTCGATGTGTTCCTGTTCGATGAGCCGTTGTCGAACCTGGACGCAAAATTGCGCTCGGAACTGCGGGTCGAGATCAAGCGGCTGCACCAGACGCTCGGCAATACGATGATCTACGTCACCCACGACCAGATCGAGGCTATGACGCTGGCCGACCGCATCGCGGTAATGCGAAACGGCCTGATCCAGCAGCTTGACCGGCCGCAGGCGATCTACACCAAGCCGGTGAACCGGTTCGTCGCCGGCTTCATCGGCTCGCCGGGCATGAATTTCGTTGACGGCCGGCTGGAAGCCCGTGACGGCAAGCCGTGGTTCGCCGCTGATGGCATCGCCATCCCGCTCGCCACCTATGCCTTCGAACCCGGCGGCTTCGAGCCGCGACCCGCGGTGTTCGGCATGCGGCCGGAGCATGTGGGGATGAATTCCGGCGCCGACTGGCCCTTCAGCGCCAAGGCCACGGTCGAGGTGGTCGAGCCGATGGGTTCGGACACGCTGGTGTGGACGCGGCTCGGCGGCCAGAATTTCACGGTGCGGGTCACCTCCGAGCGAGCGCCCGCGACCGGCGACCAGGTGACCATCGGCTTCGACCCGCTGCGCGCCTCGATCTTCGACCAGGTGAGCGGAGTGCGGCTCTGACCCTCCGGAATTGTCTCTACATCATGGGAAAACATCTATGACTTGGTCTTTCCAACTCTACAGCGCCCGCAATTTTCAGCCTTGGCCGGACGTACTCAAAGCGCTGGCCGACCTCGGCTACAAGAATGTCGAGGGCTTTGGCGGCCTCTACGAGAACTCACTCGGCTTGCGCAGCGAACTCGACAAGGTCGGCCTCGCCATGCCGAGCGGGCATTTTTCGCTCGACCAGCTTGAGGATTATGGCTTTTCCTTCCGTGTGGCGCGCAATCTCGATATGCAGCTCGTCGCCTGCCCGCACATCGCGGCCGACCGGCGCCCGAACGATGCCGCCGGCTGGCGCGCCTTCGGCGAGCGGCTGGCCGCGGCTGGAAAGCCGTTCCAGAACGACGGCATAGCCTTCGCCTGGCACAATCACGACTTCGAATTCCAGCCGCTGGCCGACGGCTCGCTGCCCATGACCCACATCCTGGAGGCCGCGCCCGGCATCGGCTGGGAGATGGACGTTGCCTGGGTAATCCGCGGTGGCGCCGACCCGCAGAAGTGGATCGCCGACTATGCCGACCGGATCGTTGCCGTCCACGTCAAGGACATCGCACCCGCTAGCCAGAACGCCAATGAGGACGGCTGGGCCGATGTCGGGCATGGAACGGTCGACTGGAAGGGACTTGTCTCGACGCTGAAGGCCAAGACGCCGGCGAAGTTTTATGTGATGGAACACGACAATCCGAGCGATTTCCGGCGCTTCGCCAGCAGGTCGATCGCCTCGGCGAAGGCATATTGAGGGAACTTTGGAAATGGCAAAGAGACTGGGAGTAGGGGTGATCGGCTGCGGGAACATCTCCGCCGCCTATTTCTCGCTCGCGCCGCTCTTCCGCGGCATCAAGATGAAGGCCTGCGCCGACATCAACATGGACGCCGCGAATGCGCGCGCAAAGGAGTTCGACGTTCGCGCCGAGACGGTCGAGAACCTGCTCAAGGCCGACGACATCGACATCATCGTCAACCTGACGATCCCCGCCGTGCACCACGCGGTGTCGAGCGAGATCCTCGACGCCGGCAAGCATGTCTATTCGGAAAAGCCCTTCGTGCTGACGCTGAAGGAAGGGCAGGACCTGAAGGCCCGCGCCGCCAAGAAGAATTTGCGCATCGGCTCGGCGCCGGACACGTTCCTCGGCGGTTCGCACCAGCTTGTCCGCAACATCATCGACACCGGCAAGGTCGGAAAAATCACCAGCGGCACCGCTTACGTGATGAGCCACGGCATGGAGCACTGGCATCCCAACCCCGACTTCTTCTTCCAGCCGGGCGCGGGCCCGGTGCTGGATGTCGGGCCGTATTACGTCACCAACCTGATCCAGTTGATCGGCCCGGTGAAGCGTGTCGCCGCCATCTCTTCGACGCCGGCGCCCGAGCGCACCATCACTTCGAAACCGCGTTTCGGCGAGAAGGTAAAGGTGGAGACGCCGACCACGATCCACGCGCTGCTGGAATTCGCAAGCGGCGCGGTGATCACGCTGAACGCCAGTTGGGATGTGTGGAATCACAGTCACCAGCCGATGGAGCTTTATGGCGAGGAAGGCACGATCCACGTGCCCGATCCCAACTTCTTCGGCGGCAACGTCACCTATACAAAACAGTCGTCGGCTGTGAAGAAGATGCCGAAATGGGAGCATCCGCTCGGCGTGCCCAATCAGAAGCATTCGATGGGCATGATGGCCAACTACCGGACCATCGGCCTGGCCGACATGGCGGTGGCAATCGAAGAGGGCCGCCCGCACCGCTGCTCGATGGAACTGGCGCTGCATGCGGTCGAGGTGATGACCGGCATCCTGAAGGCCGGCGAGATCGGAAAATTCGTCGAGATGACGACGACCTGCGAACGGCCGGAAGCGCTCGGGCCGAAGGACGCAAAGGCGCTGATGGCGAAGAAGAAATAGTTTTGGCCGATCGCGACGGGTTATTCAACGCGTCGCGATCGGCTAATAAGGTGCGTCCTTCGAGGCTCGCCTGCACAGGTTAGCGGACACTTTCGACGATCGTGCGGGCTCGCACCTCAGGATGAGGACCGTCGGTGAAACTCGCTCGATTTGAGACGTCGAGCTTGAGTTTATTCGGCCAGGCGGTCGGAACCGGCCTTGCCGACCGGTGGTCGGCGCCATCGGTCCTCATCCTGAGGTGCGAGCCCGCACCATCGGGAGAAAGCTGGCTGCAAACCTTGGCGGGCGAGCCTCGAAGGACGCACCGATAATTCTGACTGTTGAGGATTCTCCATGGCTTATTCCCCCGCCGCCGACCGTTACAAATCCATGCGCTACAACCGCTGCGGAAAATCCGGCCTAAAACTGCCGGCGATCTCGCTCGGCCTCTGGCACAATTTCGGCGACGATACGCCGATGAAGACCAAGCGCGCCATCTGCCACAAGGCCTTCGACCTCGGCATCACGCATTTCGACCTCGCCAACAATTACGGCCCGCCTCCCGGTTCCGCCGAGGTCGCCTTCGGCGAGATACTGCGCAGCGACTTTTCCGGCCTGCGCGACCAGATGATCATCTCGACCAAGGCCGGCTACGACATGTGGCCGGGGCCGTATGGCGAGTGGGGCAGCCGCAAATACGTGCTGGCCAGCCTCGACCAGAGCCTGAAGCGCATGGGCCTCGACTATGTCGACATTTTTTACTCGCACCGCTTCGACCCGGAGACGCCGCTGGAAGAGACGATGATGGCGCTGGACCATGCCGTCCGCTCCGGCAAGGCCCTCTACGCCGGCATCTCGTCCTATAATTCGCAGCGCACCCGCGAGGCGGCAAGCATCCTGCGCGAACTCGGCACGCCGCTGCTCATCCACCAGCCCAGCTATTCGATGATCAATCGCTGGGTCGAGGAAGACGGCCTGCTTGATACGCTCGACGGGCTGGGCGTCGGCTCCATCGTCTTCTCGCCGCTGGCGCAAGGCATGCTGACGACCAAATATCTGGACGGCATCCCGGAGGGCAGCCGCGCCAGCCAGGGCAAGTCGCTTCGCCCGTCCTTCATCAACGAGCAGACGGTAACCAACATCCGCGCGCTGAACGGCATCGCCGAGAAGCGCGGCCAGACGCTGGCGCATATGGCGCTGGCCTGGGTGCTACGCGGCGGCCGGGTGACCACGGCGCTGATCGGTGCCAGCCGGCCCGAGCAGGTCGAGGATTGCGTCGGCGCGCTGAACAATCTCGATTTCACCGACGCGGAACTTGCCGAGATCGACAGCTACGCCAGGGACGCCGACATCAACCTGTGGGCCACGTCGGCGGAGCGAAAAGGGCCGGCGAGGAAGTAAGCTTGATGATTAAAAATCCGATACTGCCCGGCTTCAATCCCGATCCGTCGATCTGCCGGGTCGGATCGGACTATTACATCGCAACCTCCACCTTCGAGTGGTATCCCGGCGTCCAGATCCATCACTCGACCGATCTCGTGAACTGGCGGCTGGTGAAGCGGCCGCTGGAGCGCGCCAGCCAGCTCGACATGCGCGGCAATCCGGATTCCGGCGGCATCTGGGCGCCGTGCCTGTCCTACGCCGACGGTTTGTTCTGGCTGGTCTACACCGACGTCAAGCGGCTCGACGGCAATTTTAAGGACACGCACAACTACATAGTCACTGCGCCCGCGATCGAAGGGCCGTGGTCCGATCCGGTCTACGTCAATTCGAGCGGCTTCGATCCGTCGCTGTTCCATGACGACGACGGAAAAAAATGGTTCCTCAACATGGTGTGGAACCACGTCTCGCACGGCGTCGGCGGGCAGCCGAAACATCCGTCCTTCGCCGGCATCCTGAGCCAGGAATATGACGCCAAGGCGGGAAAACTGGTTGGCCCGGTCGAGAACATTTTTCTCGGCAGCCCGCACGGGCTGGTCGAGGGGCCGCATCTCTTTAAGCGCAACGGTTGGTATTATCTGACGACCGCCGAGGGCGGCACCGGCTACGATCATGCCGTCACCATGGCGCGGTCGCGGTCGTTGCACGGCCCTTACGAGTTGCATCCCGACACGCATCTGATCACCTCCAAGGATGCCTCGCAGGCGGCACTGCAGCGCGCCGGTCACGGCCAGATCGTCGAGACGCCCGACGGCGAAGTTTTTCACACGCATCTTACCTCGCGGCCGCTTGCCGGGCTGCGCCGCTCGCCGCTGGGCCGCGAGACGGCGATCCAGAAATGCGTCTGGGGCGATGACGGCTGGCTGCGGCTGGAACAGGGCGGCCAAGTGCCGGAGGTCGAGGTGCCGGCGCCGGCCGGCGTCGCTCTGTCCGCGCCCGAGCCGTCGCCGCCCCGCCGCGACTTCGATGAAACAAACCTGCCGATCGAGTTCCAGTGGTTGCGCACACCCTATCCGGAGCGCATCTTTTCGCTCACCGAGCGTCCCGGACATCTCAGGCTGTTCGCCCGCGAATCGATCGGCAGTTTTTTCGAGCAGGCGCTGGTCGCTCGCCGTCACGAGCATTTTGCCTTCCGCGCCGAAACGTCGGTCGAGTTCCAGCCGACAACCTTTCAGCAAGCGGCGGGCTTGGTGCTCTACTACAATCGACACAAGTTCCACTTCCTCGCCGTGACGCACGTCCCGAAGCAGGGCAGGGTGCTGATGGTCATGAGCTGTCTTGGCGACTGGCCAGACGGTCGGCTGACTTTTTCGCTCGCCGAGCCGATCCCGCTTCCGGGCGGGACGCCGGTGCGCCTCGCCGCCGACGTCGATCATGCGCGGCTGGTCTTTTCCTACGATGCCGGCGATGGCTGGAAGACGCTTGCGCCGGAACTCGACGCCAGCATCGTTTCCGACGAGGCCGGGCGCGGCGAGCACGGCTCCTTCACCGGCGCCTTCGTCGGCATGATGGCCTTCGACACCAGCGGCGCCGGGATGCCGGCTGATTTCGATTATTTCCACTATTTGCCGGCCTGAATATCGAGACCGGAAACGGCAGGCCATGGCAGCCGTCGCAAAGCGGCTGTGCATCTCTTTAGCCGGCTTTGGATGCCCGTCTCATGCTCGGTTTCACTTCCTGCATCTTGCACAGGCGAGCAGAATGCCCGGATAGCCTTTCGTCGATGTGTCGCCGAGCTCATGCATCCTGATGGTCATGTCACCCTCATCGAATGCCGATTTGAGCGCCGCGCGCAGGTCTTCTTCCCCGATGCGCGGGCTGGGAAAGGTCTGCCCGCCGACCAGATAGCCATGACAGTTCCAGAGCGCTGCCGTCATCAATGTGCCGCCCGGCCGCACGAGTCCGATGATGCGCTGCATAAAGGTGAACCATTGGTCTTTCGATCCCGTAGCCGAATCCGCGCAGTAGGCGCTTACGACCATGCCGTATTGCCGGCGCAAATGTCTGCCGAGCGGGTTCGCCTGACGAAGGTCGCAGCGAAACAGCTTGCGCGTCTTTTGCCGGACCAGCCATTCTCGCATGTCGATATCGGCGTCGGTCGGTCGCACAATGCCTTCGCATTGCAGCGTGTATCTGACGAAAGGCCGCCAGTCATGCGCGCCATCCTCCTGGCGCAGCCAGCGGCGGATCTCGTCGAGATTTGCTTCCAGATACTCGCCGAGGTGAATCTCCGAAGCGGCCTCGCCCGCCAGGAAGACGTGATGCAGGGCGGGACCGACCCCAAAGAACAGGATCGGTTCGTAAGATTTCGACCCGCCCATTGCCTCGACGAAGAACGCGATGGTCTCCCGTTCGTCCTGCGCGATGCAATCATAATACTCCTCGAGATATGCATCCGGTCTCCAGTCGGCGTCGAACGAGGCATAGGCAGGCTCGTCCGCCTGCAGGAAAAAAGTCCTCACCAGCCGCGCCAGGCCGTATTCATAGGCGGCCGCGCCGAGGTTGGCGCCGCCCAGGAATATGATCGCTTCGTTGGACGAGATGGTCTCGGTCAGGATGGCCGCGCCGAACGCTCCGACATAATAAGGCGCCTCCTTGGCGAGTTCGAAGCAGACATAACCCGTATCGGCTGCGATCCTGCGGGCGAGCCGGCTGTCGCTTCTTGCTGCCACAAGGTCGTGCACGGCCTTCGACAGGATGCTGGAACTCGTGCCGGTCTCGCGTATCAGCCGCCAGTTCGCCGCAAGATTGACCCGCAATCCCGCACCCCAGACCAGATAGGTCAGCGCGAGGAAGACGATGAGCTGAATGCGATTCGCGCCGGCCAACATGCCGGACACGAGCAGGCTCGCCCCGGCGACCGTGGCGAGCACGTCAAGGGCGTAGGTCGAGGCCACGGTCGCCAGGCCCGAAATCAGCCAGCTTTTGGTCCGGGCGTAGCCCGCCGGGATTCTGAGGAAGATCAATTCTGACGCGCTCTCCTGTCGCCGGCCGAAGATCCGGCCGGTTCGCCTCCGCACCCTCGCGCCGTGCGGTTTGTTCGCGCGCGCTCACCGGCATAGCTCGGCCCGAGCGCGTGCAATCCTCCGCGATTGGCTTCGCGGACGAAGAAGGTCTGGGCGTGAGCGGCGAGGGACGTTCCCGGACGGTAGATTTTCCTCGCCTGGGGAACAATTGCCGTTATGTTAGGCTGAGCATGACTTCACGTTGGGGCGGGTGTTGATGAGCCGCCGACTTCCGTCGCTCAATGCGCTCAAGGCGTTCGAAGCGGCCGCACGCCATCAAAGCCTCACCGCCGCCGCGAACGAGCTGTCCGTCACGCACGCGTCCGTGAGCCGGCATGTCCGCGCGCTGGAGGAATGGCTCGGCACCGATCTGTTCACGCGCGGCGCACGCGGCGTTGCCTTGACGCCGGAAGGCAGGCGGTTGGGCGAGGCGTTGGTGCAACCCTTCGACAGGATCGCGGTCGCCCTGAAGGATGTCGGGAAAGGCAGCCAGTCGAAAGGCCTCAGGATTTCGGTCGAGCCCGCCATTGCCTCTCGCTGGCTGGTCCCGCGGCTCGGCCGCTTCAAGGACCGGTATCCGGATGTCGAGCTTGCCATCGTGCCAAGCACCGAACTGGTCGACTTCGCCGCCGGGGAAGCGGATTTCGGCATCCGCTACGGGCCGGGTGCCTGGGCGGGTGTCGAGGCCGTCAAGCTCACGGATTCATGGAGCTTCCCCGTCTGCGCGCCGAGCTTCCTGGCCGCTTACGAACCCGGCCGGCCGTTTGATATGGCGTCGTGTCCGCTGCTTGTGGAGCGCAACAAGCAATGGTGGATCGATTGGCTGGCCGGCGCCGGTCTGGCACGCATCACGGACTGGAACGTGACCGTGTTCGAGGCCCATCTCGCGATCGAGGCCGCGGAGGCGGGGCAGGGTTTTGCCCTGGGAGATTTCATGCTGGTGACCGACGCCCTGGTCGCCGGCCGTCTCGTCCGCCCGTTCGCGTTGGAGCAGAAGGAAGAGTGGGGCTATTACCTCGTCCATGCCAGGGACATGCCGGCAACCCGCCGATCCCAGGCGTTCCAGCAGTGGCTGATCAGCGAGGTGGAGGATACCATCGCGCTTTTTTCGGCGCACAAACTTTCCATATCGCCGTCGAGCTATCTCGCGATCCGAACCGTTCCGGCATCCTAGTTGGACTGGTTCTGGTCCTGTATCGGCGCGCAGTCCTGTCCGACACATTCAATCTCTGCCTGCGCAGGGGCGGGCGGGGCGCAGTCCTCACCCTCGCATTCCTTCGTCTCCCGGCCCTGGTCCTGCATGCAGTTCTGGCCTTCGCAGGACACCGCCGGCACGTCCTCGGCGAAGGCCGGCAGGCTCAGGCAGGCGAGCAGGGCGCAAATAGCAGCGGCGCGGATCATGATCGGTCCTCCGGACAATGCGCGGCACCATAAAGCCGTCCCGTCACTTTCCTGCGAACGCGGCCATGGCAATTTTAACGGAAAACGATGTTTTTCGTCGCCGAGGCCGCCGCATCAGCCTTGCGCCAGTCCCCACCCGCACGGCCGTCCTGCCGATCAGGCGCGAAGCAGCAGCGGGCAACCGGCCGTCACTTGATGATGACGACGACGTAACGCTTCTTGTAATACTGATAGTAGGTCGTGCCGCAGCGCCATACGGTGACGCCTCCAACCCTGGTACGCACGCAACCCTTGGGCAGCGTCGTGACGTAAGTGGTGGTGCGCACCACCGCCGCCTGTGCCTCGGTGACCAGCGGCAGTCCGCTGATGTCGGCTGCGATGAGGGCAAACCCGAAGCCTGCGGCGCAGAGCCAGCGATAGACGCGATGTCCCATATTCATTCCCCTTGCCGGCAGCCGCCGGATATCGAGCTGAGCCTATTTCTGGTGGGTTTCGATGACCTTTTGGCAGGCGGGCGACAGCTTGTCCTTCTGCTTGGCCAGGCACTCCAGCACGCGCCCGCCGCCGGGCATGACGCCGGAGCAGAATTTCTGGTAGTCGGCCTTGCAGGCGGCCTGTTCGGCGGCGGTCTGGGCCATGACATCGCCGGCGGCCATTGCAAACAAAACGATAGCGGCAATTTTTGCGGCGCGCATCGATCCACCCCGAGAAAGTCGTTTTACTTGACTGCCAAAACAACGGCCAGTCAAGTTAAAGCGTCTCTGTCCCGCCACCGTTGTTTTTCTTCGAAGCCGTAGGTTATCCACTCGAGGCGTTCTACCGCGCGGTCGACCAACCGAACCAGATGGCGACAGCCGCCAGCAGTGCCGAGAGTACCCGTCGGGCGACGCGTTCGCGGCGCAGATCGTTGAGGAACGGCTCCAGCGTGCCGGCCAGAAGCACGATCGCCGCATGCACCGCCGTCGCCACGGCCACATAGACGGCTGTCAGCGTCAAGGTCTGCGGCAGCAGCGGTTTTGCCGCGTCGATGAAAGTCCGCAGCACGGCGACATAGAAGACGGCCGCCTTGGGGTTGAGCAGATTGGTTGTTAGCCCTCGCCGGAAATAGCGGCCATGGTCCTGCCCGGCCGCTACGACGTCTGTGCCGGAGGTCCAGCCTTCCCAGGCGAGATACAGCAGGAACAACACCCCCGCCCAGCGCAGTCCCTCGTAAAGCAGCGTCGAGGCCTGGATGATCTCCGCCACACCGAACGCCGCCACCAGCCCGACAATGCCGAGCCCGAGCGCCACTCCGGCCACAGTAGCGAAGCCGGCGCGCCGTCCGTCGCTCGCCGCCACCAACGCCAGATAGGTCATGTTGGGACCGGGCGTCAGCTCGATCAGGAAAGAGGCGAGAGTGAAGGAGAGCAGCGTCGGCAGGTCGACCGGCAACTCAATGCGCCTCGTCCCAATTGTCCGCCGCGCGCGCATCGACCTTCAGCGGCACGGCCAGCGACACGGCCGGCATCGCCGCTTGCTCCATCACATGCTGGATCACCGGCAGCGTGCGGGCCACCTCTTCGTCGGCGGTCTCGAAGATCAGTTCGTCATGCACTTGCAGCAGCATACGGGCCGACAGCCCGGCCTTTTCCAGCGCGTCGTCCATGCGCACCATGGCGCGGCGGATGATGTCTGCCGCAGAGCCCTGGATCGGCGCGTTGATCGACGCCCGCTCGTTGAAGGCGCGCACCGACGGGTTCGGCGACCGGATTTCGGGATAATGCGCCTTCCGCCCAAAAATCGTCTCGACATAACCCTTGTCGCGGCAGAAGGCCTTTGTGGAATCCATATAGCCCTTGATGCCGGGGAAGCGCTCGAAATATTTGCGTATATAGTCTCCGGCCTCCTCGCGCGGGATCGACAGTTGGTTGGCGAGGCCGAAGGCCGAGATGCCGTAGATGATGCCGAAATTGATCGCCTTGGCGCGCCGCCGCACTTCGGACGGCATGCCTTCCACCGGCACGTTGAACATTTCCGACGCCGTCATCGCGTGGATATCGATGCCGTCGGCGAACGCCTGCCTGAGTTGCGGGATGTCGGCGACATGCGCAAGCACGCGCAGCTCGATCTGCGAATAGTCCGCCGAGATCAGCTTGTTGCCCTTGTCGGCGATGAAGGCGGTGCGGATCTTTCGCCCCTCCGCGGTGCGGATCGGGATGTTCTGGAGATTGGGTTCCGACGATGAGAGCCGCCCAGTCGTGGTTGCCGCCATCGCGTAGGACGTGTGGACGCGCTTGGTGTCGGGATGCACATAGCCGGGCAGGGCGTCGGTGTAGGTGGATTTCAGCTTGGTCAATTGCCGCCAGTCGACGATCTTTCGCGGCAGTTCGTGGCCTTCGGCTGCGAGGTCTTCCAGCACCTGCGCGGAGGTCGACCATTGCCCGGTCTTGGTCTTCGAGCCGCCAGCAAAACCCATGCGGCCGAACAGGATGTCGCCGAGCTGTTTGGGCGAGCCGATGGTGAAGCGCTCGCCGGCGAGCTGGTAGATCTCGTCCTCGATCGCCGCGGCGCGCTGCGCCAGTTCGCCCGAGAGCCGTGACAGGATCTGCCGGTCGATCGAGATGCCGTGCTGTTCCATGCGCGCCAGAACCCGCACCAGCGGCCGCTCCAGCCGCTCGTAGACCGACACCATGCCTTCGGCGACAAGCCGTGGCTTCAGCGCAAGCCAGAAGCGCAGCGTAACGTCGGCGTCCTCGGCGGCGTAGGCCGTGGCGCGGTCGAGCGGCACATAGTCGAAGGTCACCTGCGCCTTGCCGCTGCCGGTCACCTCCTTGAACGAGATCGTCTTGTGGCCGAGCAGCCGCTCCGCCAGCGCGTCCATATTGTGGTTGGCGACGCCGGCGTCGAGCACATAGGACATCAGCATCGTGTCGTCATAGGGCGCAATGTCGACGCCGTAGCGCTGCAGGATGACGAGATCGTATTTGACGTTCTGCAGCACTTTCAGGACCGAGCGGTCCTCCATCAGCGGCTTGATGATCGCCATCGCCTCGCGCACGGGAATCTGGCCTTCCACCATGCCGCCGCCGAGCAGGTCGCCGGAGCCGGACTTGTGGATCAGCGGTATGTAGGCCGCATAACCCGGCCGGATCGCCAGCGAGAAGCCGACAAGCTCAGCCTGCATCGGGTCGAGCGAGGTCGATTCCGTATCGACCGCGACGACGCCCGCCGCCTGCGCCTCCGCCACCCAGGCGCGCAAAATGTCGGCGTCGCGGATGCAGGTATAGGCGGTCGTGTCGATCTTTTGCGCCGCGGCCGCTTCGGTGCGCAAAGCGGCGAGGGTTTTTGGTGTCGCACACCCCTCTGCCCTGCCGGGCATCTCCCCCTCAAGGGGGGAGATCGGCAGCTTCGAGGTCGGCGACTGGCCAATCTCCCCCCTTGAAGGGGAGATGCCCGGC